>JBBRDN010000049.1:0-23425 GCA_038203875.1 Verrucomicrobiota bacterium | reverse complement strand
GTCAAATTCCGTTCTTGGCCATAGGCATATTTCTGCTGCTTTGGCACGCGGTGTCCGCGATGAACGGCCCGACCGATTGGACGCGTCTCTCCTCTTCATGGCTTCCCTCGTCTTCCGACGCCGGCGCGGGCTGGTTGGAATTCCGCAAACATCTGGCCCTTTGGTTCATGTTCGCCGCCGGCGCCACCTGGACGGCCAACACTCGCGGCATCGACGCCACCCGGCGTGCCCGCTGGCTGCTCGGCGCCCTCGTGCTGAATGCCGTCGTGCTCGGCTGCGTGTGTCTCGTCCAGAGGCTGTCCGGCGTGGAAAAACTTCTCTTCACATACGATCCTCCCATCTCCGGCCTCGTCTTCAGCTGGGGCCCCTTTTATTACCGCGGCAACGGCGCCCAATACTTCAACCTGGTCTGGCCTGTTGCGCTGGGACTGGCGCTCTACGGCTTCCGCAAGAACCGCTGGTCCATGGGCGCCATCGCGGCCGGTCTGGCATTCTGCTTCCTTCTCGTTCTCCCGCCCATCACGGCCAGCCGGACGGGATTGATCGCCTGCGGGGTTACATCGCTGATCGCAGTGGGGGCCTTCGCCGTTCATGCCCGTCGTCCCGGACGCATCCTGGCCGGTGGACTCGTGGTGCTCCTGGTCGCCGGATTCGTCGTGGCGTTGGTGGGCCGGAAGGGATTTGAGACACGGAGCGGCAGCTTCGCGAAGATCTTCCAAACCGAGGACGGTCGCAGCCGGCAGAACCGCAATTCACGCGAGATGCTGGAAGACCATCCGCTGATGGGCGTCGGGCCGGGCACTTACGAGGCCGCTTTCCTCACATACAAGTTCCCCAACGCCTGGATGGGGCCGGACATCGACCCGGCACGGAGCGACATCAAAGGCTACTACTTCGACTACACCAGGGCGCACAACGACTGGTTCCGGTTGCTGGTCGAATGGGGCATCTTGGGATTTATTCCCATAGCGGCGGCCCTGTTGCTGACCTTTCTAAACGCCTTCCGAAAAACCGCCGTGAGCGCGGAAATCCGGACGAGTTTAGGGCTGGCCATCGTGTCCTACCTGATCTCGGCCTGGGCCGACTACGGCCTCGAGGTTCATTCGATTTTCCTGACGCTGACAGGCTATGCGGCCGTCCTTGCAGGACTGGTTTCAGTGAAGGCTGCGAAGTGAAGGCCTGCAGAAGGGGATTGGAGCCAGCTGCCGGGATTGAACCGGCGACCGACGGTTTACAAAACCGTTGCTCTACCGCTGAGCTAAGCTGGCCCTCAACAAAGCGAGTGTGCGAACGAGCGCTTCCGGTGCAAGACCTTTTCCTACTCCCGCTCGAACGCGAACTTTCGTTCCTCCAGTCGGCCGCTGCGGCACGCCCCGCAGATCGGATGGACAATGGGACAATCTGGACCCGGTCTATCCGATCAGCCGCGAACCCAGCGACACGACCATTCTCTGGAAGCGAACGCCGCCCGCCGACCAACGGACAAACTTCTTCCCGGCCTGAAATGCGATCCCTACTGTCCGCGCCCGTGGATCACAATCTGATCAACGACATCGCCCTCTGCATCCTGTGTGCATGGGGACTTGCCGTCGTCGCCCACCAGCTCAAGCAGCCGTTGATGCTGGCCTACTTGGTGGCGGGCTACGTCATAGGGCCCCAGGGCTATCGACTGATCAAAGACACCCACTCCGTCGAGACCATCTCCAGTCTCGGACTGATCCTCCTGATGTTCATGATCGGTCTGGAGATCGATCTGACGAAAATAGCGAAAGCAGGGAAGACGATCCTTCTCACCGCCGCGTCGCAGATTTTTGGGTCGATCATCATCGGACTCGCGGTGTTCCTCCTCTGCGGATTCCGGATGGAGGCGGGCTCCATGGAAGCCCTCTACCTCGCCATCGCGGCGGCAGTTTCCAGCACGGTCATCATCGTCAAGATTCTCTACGAACGCCGCGAACTGGACAGCCTGCCAGGCCGGATTTCGCTGGGGATCCTCGTCCTCCAGGACGTCGTCGTCATCGTCTTCTGGGCTCTCCAACCGGAGCTGCGGAATCCTTCGGCGATCATGTTCCTGAAGATCCTGGGCAAAGTAGCCGGCCTCGTGATCATTTCGCTGCTGATTAGTCGATTCGTCCTGCCGAAGCTCTTCAAAGCCTTTGCCCGTCTGCCAGAACTTGTGCTCGTCGGCGCGTTGGCGTGGTGCTTCGGCGTCGCGCTGGTGGCGGAAGCCCTCGGCCTTTCCCGCGAGATGGGCGCCCTCGTCGCCGGCGTGGCCATCTCCACGTTCCCCTACACCCTGGACGTGGTGGCAAAGGTCACCAGCATCCGCGACTTCTTCATCACGCTCTTCTTCGTCGCCCTCGGCATGATGATCCCCACCATCGACCTGAAGTCCCTCGGCTGGGCGCTCGTCATCGTCGTCGTCGTCGTCGCCACACGCTTTATCACCGTGACGATCCCGCTCTACCGAATGGGAAAAGGCTTCCGGGCCAGCCTGCTTCCCGCAATCCACCTTTGCGCCCTCAGTGAGCTCTCCGTCGTGATCATCTCGGAAGGCCACAAGACGAAGAACGTGAGCGATTCGCTCTTCGGCATGGTCAGCTACGCGTTCGTCATTCTCAGCGTGCTCGCCAGCTTCGCCATCAGCCGCAGCGAAAAGATCATGCCGATCGGTTTTCGCGTGATGCGCTGGCTGGGAATGAAGGATCTGGGCGAAGACGGCGAGCCTCCTGGAGCTCAGGCGGAAGCGCCCTCCACCCAAGAAACCGAAGACCACGCGCACGGCTCCAAACGCATCTACCTGCTTGGCTTCAGCTGGACCGCGAGTTCGCTGATCGAAGACCTCCAGCGCCGGCAACCCGAAATCCTCAAGGACATCGCCGTCGTCGACTTCAACCCCGACGTCCATCGCGAGCTGAAGGCCCGGAACATTCACGCGATATACGGCGACATCAGCCAGCGCGACACGCTGCTCCATGCCGGCATCGCCGAGGCTAAACTGGTCCTTTGCACTCTTCCCAACACCGTGCTTCGGGGCGTGACCAATCTCCGACTCCTGCGGCAGCTCCGCGAACTCAACACCAGTGCCAAGATCATCGTTCACGCCGAATTATGCGCCGATGTCGCCCTGCTCTACGAAGCGGGGGCCAGCCATGTCCTCGTCACCCGCCTTGTCGAATCCAGGGAACTCACCGGGATCATCAACGCTGCCATGACCGGCGGGCTCGGCGAGAAGGTGGATTGGCTCAAACGGGAAGTCGAACAGCGGAAGGAAGTCATTCCGTAGTCTCAGTGCGGTTCCCGTCCTTCTTCTCCCCCGCATCAAAGACAACCGTCGGTTCAAGGAAAGCCCCGAGAAAGAGAACGAGTAGGAGTGTGGTTGGAATGGCGATGAGACCAACGGCGCACCATTAGAATCGACTCGCCCAGCCGGGAACTATCCCGACACTCTTCTTCCGATGCCGAAGTTCCTTTCCTCCTCCGATCAACGCCGCGCCTTGGCCGCCAGTGTCGACGCCGCCGAACAGGTCGGCGACCTCATGCGCCAGAACCTCGCGAGCCAGGCCAAGCGCGTGAACGCATCCACCCAGCACGACATCAAGCTGGAACTCGATGTCCGCAGCCAGAAACTCATCGAGAAGCTGCTGGCGAAGGCATTTCCCGACATCGCCGTCCTGGGCGAGGAGGGCGATTCCGGCGACACCCTCATGGCCCGGCGCTGGGTGGTTGATCCGATCGACGGCACGGTGAATTTCGCCTACGGCATTCCCCACGCCTGCATTTCGATCGCTCTCCAGGAACGCCGCCACAAGGTGAAGAAGGGCGAGCACGACGACACCGCCTACGAGACGTTGACCGGCGTTGTCTACGATCCGTTCCTCGACGAGATGTGGACCGCCACCAAGGGCCAACCCGCCATGATGAATGGCCGCAAAGTCCGTGTCGCGAAGCGCAAGAAACTCGACGAAGCCATCGTCGCCCTCGGCTTCGCCAAGCTCGGCATGACGCTCGCGAAGATGCTTCCCGTCTTCAACCACCTCATCCACAGAGTCCGCAAGATCCGCCTGCTCGGGGCGGCCGCCTTGTCCATGACCTGGGTCGCCGACGGACGGATGGATGCCTACAAGGAATATGGCGTGCGCCTCTGGGACATCGCGGCCGGAGGTCTGATCGTCGAATGCGCCGGCGGGGAGTTCTGGTATCGCTGCGTCGGCGACGACCACACCTACGAGATCTGCGTCAGCAACGGCCTCATGCGAAAACAGATCGACCGAGCCGTAGCCAAGGCGACTTCTTCTCGCAAGAAGACCAGGCGATGAGGCCAAAATCCGGCGTCGAATTTCCTGGAAACGCGCCGCCAGTCCACGCCAGCAGCGGAACGCGCCCTTCCTGCGACGTTCGGCATCCTCGCTGGAAAACCTAGAATCGGTTGGTCCCGGAGGCGGACGCGTCGGCACTCTGATCTGGTTCCGGTTGCGACGGCGAAGACCTGCGCCACCCGCACAGTTCAGTCGAACATTTTCCCCGGATTCAGGATGCCTTTCGGATCTAGGGAACGCCGGAAGAGTTTCATGGCTTCGACTGGTCCGTCGCCGAGGGCGCGGCGCAGGTAGGACTTCTTCGCCAGACCGACGCCGTGTTCGCCGGTGATGGTGCCACCGAGGCGGACGGTCTCGTCGAAGATTTCGCGGAAGGCGAGCTCCACGCGGTGCATCTCCTCGGTGTTGCGTTCGTCGGTCAGAAAGGTCGGATGAAGATTGCCGTCGCCCATGTGGCCGAATGTGCCAACCCGCAAATTGTATCTCCGCGCGACGCCTTCGACGAAGCGGATCATGCGGGCCAGTTCACTTCGCGGCACGGTAGCGTCTTCAAGAATCGTCGTCGGAGCCACGCGGGCCAAGGCGGAGAACGCTGCCCGACGTGCGCTGGCGAGCTTGTTGGCCTCGGCATCGTTCGCGGCCACACGGACTTCGCGGCTGCCCTGCTCGCGGCAGATGCGTTCCATGGCGGCGGCTTCCTCCGCGACGACGGCCGGATGTCCGTCGGTCTCCATCAGGAGCAACGCCTCGCAGTCGGTCGGCAGGCCGATCTTCGCATAGTCTTCCACGCAGCGGATGGTCGTCCGGTCGAGAAACTCCAGCGTGCACGGGATGATCTGCGCCGCGATGATCGCGGAGACGGCGTCAGCCGCCGCGTCCATCTGGTCGAAGATGGCGACCATCGTCTTCTTCGTTTGCGGCTTCGGTATGAGACGGAGAAGAACCTTGGTCACGATGCCGAGCGTGCCTTCCGAGCCGATGAAAAGATCCTTCAAAGAATACCCGGCCACGTCCTTCACGCACTTGTTCCCGCTGAAGATGATCTCGCCGGAAGGCAGCACCACTTCCAGGCCCATGACGTAGTTACGGGTCACGCCATATTTCAGACCGCGCAACCCGCCGGAGTTCTCCGCCACGTTACCTCCAATGGTGGAGATCTTCATCGAACCGGGATCAGGCGGGTAGAACAGCCCCGCAGCCAAAGCGGCATCGGCGATGGCCAGAGTGGTAACACCGGGCTCGGACATGAGCGTGAGGTTGGCCCGGTCGAGTTCCAGGATCCGATCCATCCGCACCGTGCAAAGAATGATGCACCCTGGGCTCGGGATACTGCCACCGCTGAGACCGGTGCCGGAACCGCGCGTCACCACGGGCGTCCCGGTTTCATTGGCCAGCTTAAGGATCTGCGAGACCTGCTCGGTCGTCCGCACAAAGACGACGACGCTCGGCATCGCGGACATGGCGGCGGTGCCGTCGAAGGAATACGGGATGAGATCTTCGAGGGACGTGAGGAAATCCTCCGGCGCGACGAGGGCGCGGAGCCGGTTCAACACGACGGCCGGGACAACTTTGCCGGACTCGGACGATGACGGGCTGCTGGCGGACATGCGGAGAGTCTGGCGCACGAACGCGCCTGAGGCCAATTGGCAAAGTGGACAAAGGCTGCTAACCAATCATTGCGCTCCCCAGGAGGCATCCAACTCCCACAACCATCACAACGAATCGTCCATGCGCCTCGCAATCCTTGCTCTTGCCACGTTGGTTTCTCTTGACGGCTGCAGCCCCAAGGCACCGCCGCCGAAGATCGTCCAGCCTTCCGAGCCTTGGGCCACATTGCCGCATGACCAGTGGCCTCAGATCGTGCTGACACACAGCGCCAAGTTTAAGGCAACCGATCCTTGGAGGGCGCAAGCGGCTTTTTGATGAAGACCGCGGCCGGAAATGTTTTGGGAGGAGCGGCCGAACATCTCCTGGGCGAAAATGGAGGCATAAAGCCAGCGATTCCCTTGCGTGGGCTGGATAGCGCGCTGGAATCCTGGGTCATGTTCCCCCGCACCAAGCCAGAGCTGAAGGTTCAAGTCATCAGCTCAGCCATGCGTGCAAGAATTTCCCCGAACAATGACTGGCTTGTGTTTAAAATTTCTTCCCCTCCGTCCGGGATTACTCCTCTGCGCCCCAGGAAAGAACCGGTCGCCGTGGGCGAAACTGTATTCCTAATTGGAGTGTCCTACGATGACCCGAATGTCTCGCAGCGCGTCTACACGGGAAAAGTGACCAGTCGCCTCGATGGAACCGACCGGTTCAGGTATGACATATCTCCACCGGTCAATCTACGTGGGTTTAGCGGGGCACCCATTGTTGATTCCCAGGGTTTTCTAGTCGGAGTCATGACTGTCTGGTTCGATCCAAAAATGTCCGGAGAGAACTACCTGGAAGGGGGTGGCGAAGATGTTGCCAGCGCACTTGAATCCATTTTCCCGAGCCTCTAGCCGCCTAGGCATTTTTTCAGCAGGCAAAACCCCTCACATATCCTGCGGGCCGGCCATCTTCTCGCCGTCGAGGGTGTAGATGCCGACGAGGTAGCCGTTCTCGCGGACTTCGCCGACGTGCAGCCTGCCGAAGAGCGTCACCGGCTGGTCCATCATCGGCCGGATGCCTTTGCCGGTCATCTTCACGCTGATCCACTCGTTGATCTTCGGCACGGAGCCGTAGCAGCACATCGACTGGTCGCGCATGATCAGGAACTCGGTCACGAGCCCGCCCTCGACCTTAAGCGGAAGCATGAATCCCTTGACGGCGACCTTCTGGAGGTTCAGCGCCTTGACCTTTTCCGGGATCTGGCCGTCGGTGCGCGAGCGGGCTTCGGCAAGCTGGTTGGTCTGGGCGAGGAGCAGGTCCTCGGGCAGGTCGAAGGCGTAGCCGGACAGTTTGTCGAAGCCGACACCGGTGTAGCCGGGCTCAACCTCCTTGGGAGCGTCCAACACCGTCGCGTTTCCCTGGGGTTGGTCGGGAATCAATACCGCAGCGGATCCCTCGGCCATTTTGTCGACGCTCTTCTGTTTCCCACCGCCCGCCGCTACCGGCGCAATAATGGGTTCGCCTTTGACCGCAGCCACGATCTCCCCGCCCGATGCGACGTCCACAGTGCCGGCGGCGGGTTTCGCAGGGGCATTCGTGGCGGGAGACGTCGGAGGCGAGGACTGCTGGGAGCAGCCCACCGCGATCACAACGACAGCGGCAAGGGAGATCGAGAATCGGGAGATCGAGTTCATGGAGCGTTGCGGCGGTTTCCGGTCATTTCTTCAGGTCGAACGTCCGGACGGAATACTGCTTAACTCCAATCTGGATCGACGGGACACGAACGGCAAGGAGCTTGGCGGTCTTGAATGAGTCCGATCGGCCTTCGAATTGGGAAGTGTCACCCTTCTTTTCGCCGGTGGCAGCGTTAGCCATGGCGCTGAGAACGACCGTTTCGACCTTCCCGCCTGCGGCGATCTCGACTGTCACGGTTTCATTGGTCACGCGGACGAAATTCTCCGCATGGCCATCGAGCACCCACAGCGACAGTTTGCCGGCCTCGGTGTCGCGGAGCAGTTCCAAGTTGAATTCATGGGAACCGAGCTCGACCAGCTGGCCGCCCATCTTCGCGGCATGGGCGTGGCCGTGATCGTGGTCGTCTTTTCCGGCGGAATGATCATGGCCGGCGTGGTCATCGGACTTGCCGCAACCGGAGGTGAAGAGCACGAAAGGAATCAGGAGAGCGAGGGCGAGTAATTTCATTTTGAATCAGTGGTTCAGGATACGGGAACAAGGTTTTCGGCGACCGGCGTGCGGTAGGCCTTCCAAGCGGGAACAACTCCGGCCAGAGCCCCGAGCGCGATCATGCCACCGGTCGCCCAGATCATGACCGGGTGGAAGGCCATGGCGTTCAAAACAACGCCGGTCTGCGACCGGATGATGGCGGCGGCGGTGCCGACAATCGCGGCATAGACGACGAAGGCGGCCACCATGCCGAGCGTCGCGATCGCGGCGGATTCGAGGACAATGGTGCCGAAGATGGTGCCGCGGCGGGCACCAAGGGCGCGGAGGATGGCGATGTCGCGGCGGCGTTCGTTCATCGAGTTGTAGATGCTGGCGAGGATGGAGCCGGCGGCGACGAGCGCGACGAGGTAGGCCACGAGCGCGAGGATCTTGTCGAACCAGCCGATCTTGTCGAAGAGCTGGGTCATCACGGTGTCGATGGGCCAGGCGAACGTCAGCCGATCACCCTGCTTGTTATACATCGTGTCGAGGCGGAACCCGGTCTGCGCACCGCCGCGCAGCTTGATGAGCACGGCGCTGACCTGCGACGACAAGGCGGCATCATGACCGCCCATGAGCTGAACACCGGTTAGCGGGATCCAGATTACCCGGTCGGTCGGTGTGTTCGACGGCTCGAGCACACCCACTACGACGTAGGTTTCCTGGTGCTGGCTCTTCGGGTCGAAGTTCAAGCCATGGAACGGCTGGAAGGTGCCTCCCACTTTCAGTCCGAGCTTCTGCGCGACAAAGCTCCCGACCACGGCCTCCCGCAGCGCCGGTTCGAAGACGCGCCCGGACTCGAAACGATAGCGTTTTCCGGGAACGTATTCCACGTCGGTCAGCATGTTGGTGAGCGTTCCAACGATCCGATAGCCGTAGTAGTTGTCCCCGACGGCGATCGGGATGGCGTGCTGGACGGCCGGGTGTTTCCGGATGTCTTCGACGTCTTTCGGGGAGAGCAGGCCGGGCGACGCTTCCATGTGGAAGATGGAGTTCAGCACGAGCTGCAGCTTGGAACTGCGCGGCCCAAGAACCGCGTCGAAGCCCGCGTTGACTTGGCTGAAATTTCTTTGCGCCTCCGTCTTCACCACCCAGACAGCCATGAGCAATCCACCCGCAAGCGCGATGGAAAACGCCGTGATGACGGTGGACAAGGCATGCTGGCGCAGACTGCGAAGGACGATCGTCCATAGGCTCATCGTGCAGCCTCCTTCCCGCCCTCGTTCTCCTTCTCGCCGACTCGAGAACAAGCGGGAGGAAGAGAAGCAGAATGATTTGCGGAAGCAGCCCGGTTGATCTGAGCGAGATCCAGCTGCGTCTCGAACTGCGCGAGGACTTCGCGATCATGGCTCACGAGGAGGAGCGCGGCCCCGTTTTCCGAACAAGCCTCACGCACAAGTCGAAGCGCCTCCGTGGCGTTGCGGAAGTCGAGGTTGCCCGTGGGCTCATCGGCAAGGACGAGCTTGGGGCGATTGGCCAAGGCGCGCGCAACGGCGACACGCTGCTGTTGCCCGGTGGAAAGCTGGCGCGGTCGGTGATGCAACCGATCCTGCAGGCCGACCCGCACGAGAAGACTTTCGGCAAAGGCCCGATCGGCACCTGGCCCAAAGGTCATTCCCAGAAGGACGTTCTCCAACACCGTGAAGCCGTGGAGCAGATTGAAGGTTTGAAAAATGTAGCCGATCGACAGGGCTCGGACGCGATCCCGTTGCGCTTCGCTCAGCGCCGACATCTCGCGGCCGTCGAGCCGGATGGAACCGGAGTCGGGAGCCAAGATCCCGGCGATGAGGTTGAGGAAAGTCGTCTTGCCGGAACCGCTCTGACCCGCGAGAGCCACCTGCTGACGCGCTTCCAGTTGGAACGACGGCACGTCGACGACCATCTGCCGCGCCCCGTCGGGCGCGACGAACGACTTCTTCAATCCGTTGATTTCCAGCAGGGCCATCGCGCATGTGAGATGCACGCTGGCTGCCCGATGTTCAATGGATTTTCCGCAGATCGGGGGTGGATCGAATCAGTGCGCCAGACACGGCGCTCGCAGGCGGAATGGGTTGTCGCGCATGAAGAGCCCCGTAATCCCGGAGATAGATCTGGTGCCCACAGCTCGGGTCCGGCCTGTCCGTCTACTGCTGCCCGCACTCTGGAAGAATCAGGATTCCAATCGCAGCGCTCTTTGCGTGGATAGAATCCGGCGCCGCCTCGGATCCGGTATTGGAGCCGCCGGCAGCAACGCAGGTTTAGCCCACGGACAATTCCAAACGAAAGGCACTGCTCTTCCCGGAGTCGGGCCGACTGCTCACTCGGTTCAAGGTGGGCCAGGGCCTCGATTTCTCCGTGGATCGCAGCTCCTTCACCGGCGGCACATGGCTCGATGTGGGCGAGTGGGCAGCTCTCAAAGGCCACGGCCTGCACACCGGGGCTGAATTTCATCTGCACCTACGGCTACCAGAACGAGGACAGGTTCGAGGAATACCGGAAGAGCCTGGAAACCACCGTCCGCCAACGCCTCGGCGACGAGGATTTCGCCTTGGTGGTCGAGTTCAAGCAATGGCTCGAAGCGCATCAACGCCGGGAGGAAATCGTCAGCTACCTGACGTGCCGGTTTGAAGAGCCGCTGCCTTGACTCCGCGTTGGAGATGGCAAGGGAGCTTGCCGGCTCAACTGCCTACTCGTTCTTCGGGCCGGCAGCCGCAGGGTTTCGTTTACCAACCTCAAACACCTGGATGGTTCGACTAACCCTGGGCGATCCCACAACGGTCCAGCGATCCCCCTCCACTTTGAGGCTAAGCCAAATCGTTTTTACCTGACCCGATGACTTAGATTCCTCGATCTGAACATCGCAGAACTGCGTCCCGAGATAGAAGACATCGTTCAGGAAGATCTGGCTTATGTTTGTTTTGTGGGTGTTGGAATACGCCGCGAACCAGCCGGAGGCCATTGGCGATGCTTCTATTCGGTTTCGGTCGGCTTCTGAAACAATCCGAAGATACGAGTCCTGCTTCGCATTCCAGAGAGCCCAATAATAGGTGAGCACAGCGTCTTCCGGCGTTGATGCACCCCTATCCTGAATCTCGTCCAATCTCAGCCAACTCTTCCTGGCACCGGAAATGGACAGTCCCGCCGACAAAGCCAGAGGGGCTCCGAATCCTTGTAAGTCTGCCTTCGTTTTCGAGTCCTCGATCATCATCGCGATCCGCTTCCTCAGAAGTTCCGACTCGGAGGCAGCCAGCTTCAAGCGATCTATGGTTCGTCTCTGATCCATGTCCGCCTGACGCAACCTGGCAATGTCTCCCTCCAATCCCGCCACGAGCTGGCTTTGATCGGCAAGTCTGGCCTCCGACGCCTTGATAGTCTCCGCCTGCCAGAGATAGGTTGCTACCGCAGTTGCAGTCGCCAACGCGGCCGCCAATCCAAGTGCTTTAAGGTTCATAAATCCTGCGGCTGCGAAGCCGTTCGTAACTCCAAGAGAGCTGACCGCTACCATTCCCGTTGCGGTCACAGTCGCAGCCAAAGCCGTCGAAGGAATGGACGACACCGTCGGAAGAACTGCCGCCAGACCGACCGCAGTCACGCTTGTGCCCCTCCGCTGGAATACGATGCGGATCTGTTCCACGGCCCGGTTCACCCGCATCCGCGCAGCGTCCTCGCTCACCCCAAGCTCCACGCCGACCTGGCGCAGGCTTCGCTCCTCCAGAAACCGCAGCACGAGCGCGTCCCGCTCGGAGGCTTCAAGCCCACTCAACGCTTCCTCCAGGTGCTCGCTCACCCAGGCGGGATCGGCTTCGGATTGGTTCATATGCATGGCGGCGGCGGTCTCCTCCCGTTCACGGCGACGTTGTTCCGAGCGGACGCAGTGCATGGCCAGGTGGCGCGTCGAGTTGTAAAGCCACCCGGCCACGACCTGCGGCGGAACGATCTCGGCGGCCTTCTTGGCCAGCAACGTGAAAACATTCTGCGCCACCTCCTCGGCCAAATGAACGTCCCGAACGATGCGATGGGCCGTGCCGTAAACCATCCGCAAGTGGCGATCTACCAGATGACGGAAGGCATCGTGTGATTGGCGGCGCGCGTAATCTTGCAGCAAGGCGTGGTCATCCATAGCGACGTTCATGAGGTAGTTCCCGCCGCAGGATGGAACCGAACACAATTTCATTTCGATCCCATTCCACCCAACGCATCAGCCGTAGATCTGCCGAAGGCGGCGCAGCAAAGTCTGGAAACATTCTTCCGCTTCAGGCTCATTTCCCTCTCCTATGTCACAGCTCGCCAATCAAGTCGCCGTCGTCACCGGAGCCGGTCGCGGCATCGGACGCACCATCGCCCTCAAGTTCGCCGCCGAAGGCGCGGACATCGTCTGCGTCTCCCGCACGCAGGAAAACTCCGAGAAGGTCGCCGCCGAAGTCCGCGCGCTCGGCCGCAATGCTTGGGCTTTCGCCGTCGACGTGTCCGATCCGGCCGCCGTGGCCGCCGCCGCCGAGAAGATCCTCGCCGACGCCACGCGCGTGGACGTGCTGGTCAACAACGCCGGCGTCATCCGAGACGGATTGCTCATGCGCATGAGCGAGGCGGATTGGGACACGGTGCTGAACACCAACCTGCGCGGCGCGTTCTCCTTCACCAAGGCCTTCACCCGCACCCTCCTCAAGCAGCGCTCCGGCCGGATCATCAACCTCGCCTCGGTCATCGGCCTCATGGGCAACGCCGGCCAGTGCAACTACGCCGCGAGCAAGGCCGGCCTGATCGGCTTCACCAAGTCCGTGGCGCGCGAGTTCGCCTCGCGAGGCATCACCTGCAACGCCATCGCCCCCGGCTTCATCGAGACGGACATGACGGCCGAGCTGAAGCCCGAGATGCGCGAGGCGCTCCTGAAGCAGATTCCCCTGAACTCCTTCGGCAACGCCGACGACATCTCCGCCGCCGCGCTCTACCTCGCGTCTCCCGGCGCACGCTATGTCACGGGCCAGGTCCTTACCGTCGACGGCGGCATGGTGATGTAGGCGCCCGTCCGATGACCACCCAACTGCACCTCACCAACGATCCGATCGACGAGGCCGCATCGGTCGCCGGACGCCGGGCTTCGGCGGGCATGGGCGCCGCGATCTCGTTCAGTGGATTAGTGCGGGGACAGGAAGGGGCGGACGCCATTTCGGCCATCGACTACGAAGCCTTCCGGCCGATGGTGGAACGCCAGTTCGGCCTGCTGTTCGCCGAGGCCGAACGCCGCTGGCCGGTAATCGAATCCATCCGTCTCATCCATCGGCTCGGCGTCGTGAAGGTCGGCGAACCGTCGCTCTGGGTGGAAGTGGTCACGCCGCATCGCGGCGAAGCCTTTGCCGCCTGCCAATGGATCATCGACGAGATGAAACGCGTCGTGCCGATCTGGAAGAAGCCGATGCCGTGAACGGGAATCCCGAAGCGCGAAGGCCAAGGTCCGTAGAAAGCCCGACGCCCGAATCCCGGAACGGATCGGACCTTCGGACTTGGACATTCTTTCGGCCTTCGTGGATTCGGCTTTCTGGTTTGGCAGCTTGGCTTGCCCTCGCGCTGTCGCTGCTGACCAGCGGCTGCATCGCGCCGCCGCCGTCGATGGCCCGGATCGAGAAGGGCGACCGGGTTTTCATCCACAAACCCACTCAGACCTTCCCCGCTGCCGATAAACTCAAGCCCTCCTTCTGGCTCGCCAACGCGGACGAACCGATGCCGCCCGACGACTACCGGCCGGATGATCCGAATCGCATCCGCCGTTGGTATTGGCGGAATCCCGGGCACAACTTCGACTTCTACGTGATCGGGATCGCGGACAAGGACTTCATCCGGTCCGGCCGTCATCCTGCGGAGGTTTTCAGCCCGGACGGCGCATGGAACTGGGCCTTCAGCCATCGGGGCTGGTGCGCCCTGCCCTTCGCCTCCTACCAGAGCGGTTCCTTCAAGTTCTACTTCGGCTGGCGCGAGCGCGGAAACTTCGGGATCAAGCTGACGTTCTGAGTCGCGCGGAAAAAGAAAGCCGCCGTCCCACACACGGTTTCGGGACGGCGGCACACTGGATCGGAAGTGGTCGCCGGGACATCGATCGACGTCCAACGCGGCGGACCAAAAGGCATCCGACACAGAAACTGGTAAGCTCGGTCCCATCGGGAACCCAGCCGCAAAGTGGTGCCTACTTGGGAGCACGTATCTGGGCCAAAAGAATCATCGCGCCGGCTCCTTCCACGAACGGAGCGTCGGTCTCGGAGAGGCTGGCCTGCCTTCCAACCGGGCGACGAGCTGGTCGAGACCATCGAGATTGTCCGCCAGCCGGGCTTCGGCGTCCTCGTCGGTGTGGTTCAAGATTCCGATAGGCCCATGCCAGCCGGAATCGCGGATCGTTTTCACCAGCGCGAAGTCCAGCTCACCCAGCCCGAGCGGCAGGATCTTCTTACCGAGCTTGTCGCCGTTGCGGACGGTGCCGTTGATGTTGACGACGGCCAGATGCGGCTTCATCCGCGCGAGCAGCTCCGGAAACTTGTCAACATGATCGTGCCCATGATGGAGGTTGTAGACGATGCGAACATTGGCGACGCCCTTTTGCCGGAGCAGTTCGATGATCGCGATCTGGTTGTCGGGTTCACCGAACCAGCTGCCGTGGTTGTAGAGCGCGACCGTGCAACCCATCGCCGCGGCGGCCTCGGCGATGGGCTTGATCCGGTTGGCTTCTGCCGCGACGCGGGCGGCCTGCTCCTCGGGCGTTTTCACCGGCCCGCCGCCGCCCATCACCCACAACTGGCTGTGCAGGTTGTGGCGTTTGAGCACGGCGAGGATCTGCCTGGCCTCGGCGTTGAGTTCGGTAGGAAACCACCACGCGGAAAGCTCTATGCCATGGCGGCGGCAGGCTTCGACCTCGGCGTCGAAGGTGGGGATGTGTTCGGCGCGATAGTCATAGGCGAACTTACTGAAGCCGAGCTTCTGGAGCATCGCCGCGCGTTCTTCCGGTCCGCGCTTCTTCGCGTCGAACGGCACGAGGCACCACGCCATGAGGTTGGTCCTCGCGAAGAGCCTGTAACCCTCCTCGGCCGCACGGCACTCGGGCACGGCAAGGAGCAACAGAGCTAGGACGATTCGGGGCACCGCCGAGAATTGCCCCAAGACTGCCGCGCGAGGGAAGCGCCAATTGCGCACATGTCCGGAAGTGCCACCAAAGTTCCATCTTGAGGCTTTCGCCGGGTTCCTCCTTATTACGCACATGATTTTGGCGGCACTTACCGGCACGGATGTTTTCATCATGGTCTTCAGCACCCTGCTTGGAGTTGCGTGGGTGGTGTTGGTCCACAAGTTCCTCAAAGGCGACGGCTACGATGCCGGCCGCAATGAACCGGGCGCGGAAGAACCAGCCGGCCACGATCACGGCCATTCCCACCACGGTCACTGATCCGACTCCGCGGCGATGCCGGTCTTTCTCGAATGCCAGCGATGCACGGCCTGCTGCCGTTGGCCGGGGCAGGTCCGAGTCACAGACCAGGAAGTTTCTCGAATCGCCGCACACCTTGGGATGGCCGAACCCGCCTTCATCGACCGTTTTACACGCCTCGCTTCCGATCGTTGGGGACTGGCGCTGCTCGACAAACCCAACGGCGGATGCGCCTCTCTCGACGGTCAACTCTGCTCCCTCCAACCCGTGAAGCCTCAGCAGTGCCGGGACTTTCCCAATCTCTGGACCTATCCGGGTTCCGAGAAATCCTGCCGCGCGATACCGATCCGCGTCGGAGAAGCCCAGTATCGACGGCGGGTCTCGCAGGCCACCGGCCGTTCGCTCCCGGATGATTTCCCAATTCCCCAACATGCTCACGACCCCTCCTGAACCCAACGTTGTGGCCGGCCCTTCCGGCATCGCGGGCACGGGCCTCTTTGCCGCCGCCGATTTCGAACCGGGCGACCACGTGATCGAGTATGTCGGCGAACGTATCGGCAAGGAGGAGTCGGACCGCCGCTGCGAGGCTCAGAACCCCTACATCTTCAACGTCGACGAGCAATGGGACCTCGACGGCAACATTCCCGGAAACCCGGCGCGGTTCATCAACCACTGCTGCGACCCCAACTGCGAGGCCGAGCAGGACGACGACGGCCGCATCTACATCAAGGCGCGGAAGCCCCTCCGCAAAGGCGAAGAACTGACCTTCAACTACGGCTACGACCTGGTGGACTGGGAAGAGCACGTCTGCGAGTGCCGCGCCGCAAACTGCCTCGGCTTCATGGTCGCCGACGAGCACGTCGAGACGATCAAGGGCAAGCTGGCGGGGAAAACCGTCGAACCGGCGGTGGAAGAAGTTCCGTAATCACTACAGCGGCCAATCCGACGCTCTTGAAGAAGTTCCGCCGGACGCCGTGGGGACTTGAGCCGGATTGTCAGCCTGTTGAAGGACCAGGAATTTAAGACAGCCGACTTCGAGCTGAAGCTTTGAACATCTAGCGCAGTTGAATCATCCGCGTATTCAAGGCATCGTCGAACGATGGCAATGACTCTGGATCAGATCATCGCGGAAACACTTCGGCTGCCGAAGGAACAGGTGGCTGAACTGGTCGACCGTCTCACGATGGACCTCCATCAATCCGTCGATCCCGCCTTGGAAGCCGCTTGGAAAAAGGCAACCCGCCGACGCTTGGATGAAATCAGCAATGGCACCGTCCAGGGAATCCCGGGCGAAGAAGTGTCGGCCAGGATTCGGCAAATCGTAGGCCGGTGAAGCGCCACGTCTTTCATCCGGAAGCCGAGGCCGAATATGTCGAAGCCGCCCGATACTACGCCGGTGTCGATCCAGTTCTCGCCGGGCGTTTCTTCGATGAAATGGAGGGCCTGATCCTGGAGATCCGCCGCCAACCCGAACGCTTCCGTCTGTTTGACCCTCCTTCCCGACGTCATTTCTCCAATGTGTTTCCCTACGCGGTCATCTATCTGGACGAGCCGGACCGCATCTGGATCGTGGCCGTAATGCACATGAAACGCCTTCCGGGATACTGGCACGAGCGTGTCGGTTGATCGGATCGAATTGATGGCGTTGGAGACTTTCCTCTTTGCACGCGGCGCGGTGCGGCCACTCTTTCCGCACCAATGTTTCGCGAGATCAAATCGGTCCACTTCGTCGGCATCTGCGGTTCCGCCATGGCCTCCACGGCCGTGGCCATGCAGGAGCGGGGCTTCCACGTCACCGGGTCCGATCAGAACGTCTATCCCCCGATGTCGACCTTCCTCGCCGAGCGGAAGATCCAGGTCATGTCCGGCTACGCGGAGCAGAACCTCGCGCACGGACCCGACCTCGTCGTCATCGGCAACGCCATCTCGCGCGGCAATCCCGAGGCCGAAGCCACGCTGGAGCGAAAGCTCCGCTACACCTCCCTGCCCGAGCTGCTGAAGGAGTATTTCATCCGCGGCAAACGTTCCCTCGTCGTCACCGGCACACACGGCAAGACCACCACGACCTCCCTCCTCACCTGGGTCTTCGAGCACAACGGCGCCAATCCCAGCTACCTCATCGGCGGCCTTCCCCCGAACCTCGGCCAGGGCGCGCGCTTCACCGACAGTCCGTGGTTCATCATCGAGGGCGACGAATACGATACGGCCTTCTTCGACAAGCGCAGCAAGTTCATCCACTACCTGCCCGAGGTCGCCATCATCAACAACGTGGAGATGGACCATGCCGACATCTTCGAGAACCTAGCGGCCATCCAGTTGAGCTTCCGGCGCTTCATCAACGTCATCCCGCGCAACGGCCTTCTCCTGGCCAATGGCGACGATCCGGCCATCACGCCATTGCTCGATGTGAAACATTTCCCCGTGAAACGGTTCGGCCTCGGAGCCGGCAACGACTTCCGCGCCGAAGGCATCGAACTCCGGCCCGGAGGCTCCTCGTTCAAGCTCGGCCAGACGGAGTTCACGATCCCCGTCATCGGCGAGTTCAATGTCCGGAACGCACTCGCCGTAGCCGCCTGCGCGCGCCACTGCGGCTTCAGCGACGCCCAGATCCAGTCCGCCTTCTCCACCTTCATGCCGGTGAAACGCCGGCTGGAAATCCGCGGTGAAGCACGTGGAGTGAAGGTGATCGACGACTTTGGCCACCATCCCACCGCCATCCGCGAAACCCTCCGCGCGCTCCGCGTGATGTTTCCCGGCCAGAAACTGTGGGCCGTCTTCGAGCCGCGCTCGAACACAACGCGACGGAACATTTTCCAGACGGAGCTGGTCGACGCGTTGGAACGGGCCGACGCCGTCGTTGTCGCCGAAGTGGCGCGACTGGAGCAGTTGCCCGTTGACCAACGGTTGAACCCGCACCAACTCATGGAGGAACTACGCCTGCGTGGCCGGCCCGCCAGCTACCTGCCTACCGTCGAGGCCATCATCGAACACGTCGCCGAAGGCGCCAAGGAGACGGACGTCGTGTGCGTCTTCAGCAATGGCGGCTTCGGCGGCATTCACGACAGGCTGCTCAAGCACCTCGCCTCATAACCCGGGCGGGGACATCCGGCCTACCGCCAAACACCTTGACCTCCGCGCCCGCGAATTGAGACTCCAGACCATGCACTCCCGGACTTTCCTCGCGGTGGCTGCGCTTGCAGCCGGTCTTCCTTTCACCCCGCTTCTTCCCGCCGCAGAGACCACGACTTCCCCCACGTCGCCGTTGAGCCCAGTTCTGCAGAACGACGTCCGGGGCGCGCTGATGCCCCCTCCGCCCATCGGCGCGTTGCCCGTCAAAGTCACCGAGATCGACGGCAAGGTCCGCGTCGAAATCGGCGGCGAACTCTTCACGGAATACTTCTATCAGGACACGCCCCGGCCCTATTTCTACCCGTTACTCGGAGTCGACAACACGCCCATGACCCGGAACTTCCCGATGAAGAAGGTCGAAGGCGAAGAGACCGACCACAAACACCACCGCTCACTCTGGTTCGCGCACGGCGACGTGAACGGGGTCGACTTCTGGAGCGAGGACAAGGCCTTCGGCAAGATTGTCCACAAGCGTTTCCTCAAGACCGCGTCCGGCAGCATGGGCGTCATCTCCAGCGAGAACGACTGGGTGACCGCCGACGGCAAGACCGTGTGTTCCGATGTTCGCACGATGCGCTTCAGCGGGGACGGCAAGGCGAAGTTCATCGACTTCGAGATCACGATCCGCGCCGACCATGGCGACGTCACGTTCGGGGACACGAAGGAAGGTTCCATGGCGCTTCGCCTCAACGAATCCATGCGCCTCAAGCAGCCCAAGGGGCAGCCGCCCGGCAAGGGCCACATCATCAACAGGGCCGGCGTCGTGGACGACCAGACTTGGGGCAAGAAGTCCGAGTGGGTCTACTACTACGGTCCCGTCGGCGAGAAGACCGTCGGCGCCGCCATGTTCGACCATCCGTCCAATCCCCGCTTCCCGACCTGGTGGCATGTGCGAGACTACGGCCTGTTCGCGGCGAATCCTTTCGGCGTGCATGACTTCGAGAAGAAGGAAAAAGGCGCGGGCGACCTGAAGATCACCGCCGGCCAGAGCGTTACTTTCCGCTACCGCATCGTCCTGACCGCCGGCGACGAAAAAGCCGCCGGCGTCGAAGAACTCTACCAGCGCTACGTCGGCCCCGCCAAAGCCCGCTAAGACCAAGATCAATCTCCTCCCCACCCATGAGCACCAAACCCACCAACCTGTCCCGCCGTAAATTCCTCCAGACTTCCGCCTTCGCCGCCGCCGGGCTGGGCCTCTCCGCCAAGTCCTGGGGCCGCGTCATCGGCGCGAACGACACGATCCGCGTCGGCGTCATCGGCTTCCACGGCCGCGGCAACGCCCTCATCGGCGACGCCCTCAAGGCCATCAAGGACGGCGAGAACGCCCGCATCACCGCGCTCTGCGACGTCGATGCCACGGTGCTCGCCAAAGGCGTTGAAGCGGCCCACAAGCGGGACGAACCCGTAAAGGGCTTCAAGGATCTCCGCGACCTCTACGCCAGCAAGGAAGTCGACGCCGTCATCATCGCCACGCCCAACCACTGGCACGCGCTCGCCACGGTCTGGGCCTGCCAGGCCGGTCTCGACGTCTATACGGAGAAGCCGGTTTCGAACAACGTCTTCGAGGGCCGCAAGATGGTCGAAGCCGCCCGCAAGTATGAGCGCATCGTCCAGACCGGCACCCAGAGCCGTTCCAGCAGCGGCATCCTCGAAGCCATCGAATGGGTCCGCGCCGGCAACCTCGGCAAGATCAAGGTCGCCCGCGGCCTCTGCTACAAACCCCGGCCCAGCATCGGCAAGACCAGCGGCGATCAGCCGGTGCCTGAAGGCATCGACTACGATCTCTGGTGCGGACCGGCGCCGCTCACCCAACCACGCCGCAACAACAAGTCCAACGGGCCCGTCCACTACGACTGGCATTGGTTCTGGAACTACGGTGCCGGCGATCTCGGCAACCAGGGCATCCACCAGATGGACATCGCCCGCTGGTTCCTCGGCCACAAAGGACTCTCCCCCCGCGTCCTCAGCTTCGGCGGCCGCCTGGGCTACGATGACGACGGCGAGACTCCGAACACCCAGGTCGTCTACCACGACTTCCCCGGTGCACCACTCATCTTCGAGGTCCGTGGATTGCCCGAAAAGAAGGGCTCGAAGGAGATGGACAGGTATCGTGGAGGCAGCGTCGCGGTCATCATCGAGTGCGAAGGCGGCCACATCCTCGTTCCCAACTACACTGGCGCCACCGCCGTGGACAAGGCGGGCAAGGAAATCCAGAAATGGTCCGGCACCTCGAACCACATGGCCAATTTCTTCAAGGCCGTCCGCAGCCGCAAGGTCTCCGACCTCAAGGCCGATATCCTCGAAGGCCATCTCTCCAGCGCACTCTGCCACACCGGCAACATCTCCTACCGCCTCGGCCAGAAAACCGCGGCCGATGGAATCCGCAAAGCGCTCAAGAAGCACGTCGGCGCAGAGGAATCGTTCGACCGCATGCTCTCGCACCTCCAGGCCAACGAGGTCGATGTGGCAAAGGACATGATCACCCTCGGCCCCGTGCTGACCATGGATCCGAAGACCGAGACCTTCCCCGGCAACGCCAAGGCCAACGCCCTGTTGACCCGCGAGTATCGCGCGCCGTTCATCGTGCCGAAACAGGTCTGAGCCGGCCTGTTTGAACCGATCAATCGCCGCCCGGAGAAGCCCGCTTCTCCGGGCGTTTTGTTTGGCCCCTTGCCTCGTCTCCGCTGCCGATGATAACGGTTTCCCCAATCACCAAAGACTGCGGTCCCATGTCCGGCGATGAGGAATTGGGTTTGGACCCGGAAGGCGAATCCGCTTATCTGATCCGAAGACCAGAAGGCATCCTTCCAATGATCCACCTGCCGTCCAGCCCCATGAAACAACTCCATCAATTCGCGATCGTGGCCTTGTTGGCCTTGGTCGGCTCACCCGTGGCCGCGATCGACATCCAGGTCGAGCGGCTGCCCGCCGGCGCGATGCAGCCGCAGGCCGTTACCGATTCAAAGGGCGACGTCCACCTCGTGTGGCTGCGCGGCGATCCGAAGTCATGCGACGTGTTTTACGAAAAGCGGCCCGGCGGCCGCACAAACGGAGTCGCCGCCATGCGGGTGAACAGCCAGCCCGGCAGCGCCATCGCCATCGGCACTATCCGCGGCGCAAGCCTGGCTTTGGGCCGCAACGGCCGGGTCCATGTCGTCTGGAACGGTTCCTCGGCGGCCGCGCCCAAACCGTCCGTGGGGGAACCATTCCTCTACTCCCGGATGAATTCCCGCGGCGACTCCTTTGAACCGCAGCGCAACATTTCAGGGAAGACCGCCCACCTCGACGGCGGCGGGAGCATCGCGGCGGACGCCGCCGGCAACGTCTTCGCCCTCTGGCACGCATCTCCCGGCGCGGACACCGAGGGAGAAAGCAACAGGCGGGTCTTCCTCACTCGATCCACGGACGACGGCGCCACCTTCGCGATGGAACGGCCCATCAGCCCGCCGAACGGTGCCTGCGGTTGCTGCGGGCTCCGCGCCTCCACCGATCCCGCCGGCAACGTCTTGGTCCTCTACCGTTCGTCGCCCGCGGTCGCCCAGCGCGACATGACGCTGCTGGTTTCCCAGGACCACGGGGATTCGTTCAAGCCGGTGATGTCCGACGCCTGGCCCGTCGGGCAATGCCCGATGAGCTCCGCCGCGTTCGCGGCGTCGGCCAACGGCACCTTCGCGGCTTGGGAATCGAAGGGGCAAGTCTTCGGATCGTTCGCGCCGGCGAACTCGTGGACTTTCAACCCTGCCACCGCGTTGGCCCCGCTCCGGGGCAGCAAACATCCCGCACTCGCGTTCAACGCGAAAGGTGACGTCGTCATCGCTTGGGCCGACGGCACGGGCTGGCAGAAGGGTGGGACCGTCTCATGGCGCGCAGTCGATGCGGCCGGCCGGCCCGTCGGTGAAGCCACCACCATGGCGGGACTGCCGGTCTGGAGTTACCCGGCGGTGTTCGCCCGTCCGAACGGGCAATTCGTCGTCGTCTTCTAGTCCGCGAAAAAGTTTCGGAATGTTGAGGGATTCGCCGCGCCGCGGGGTAGGCACTGATGCGAGACGGAATTAGCCGCCGATCAAACGAAGCCGATTCAACATGAAAAAACTCCAGATCATCGCCACCACCGCATTTGCTACCGTCGTCGTCGTCGTCGCAACCGCCTCGGCTGCGGGGCCGGGCCAGACCCACTGCGACATGGCCGGCCATGGCTCGACGACCACGGTCAAGTCCGACGACAAACTCGACCGCCGCCAATTGACCGCCAGCCCCAAGGCGTTGGCGAATTTCCCGAACCTTGCCGGCGGGACTTCCAAGACCGCAGCCGCGGGAATGGGCTGCTGCCTGGGAAAGGTGCCGGGAGCCTCGGCCCCACACTGCGACATGGACAAGAAACCAGCAGCCGCTCCGACGCCTGCCACGCACTGACCGGGCCGACTCCGAATCATACCGCGGGCGTCGGATAATTCCGGCGCCCGACCTCCCACCATGGACACAACCCCTCCCGATTCCAGTGACGACGCAGACCTGCGGCGGATTCTCCACGAGGCGCACCCTCCGGTGGAGCTTCCTCCAGGTTTCCAACGGGCGGTCTGGCGGCGAATCGAAGCCGCCGGGAGGGAATCTGCACCGGGCCAGCCATGGCTCGAATCGCTTTTGGCAAAGCTCCTTCGTCCCGCCTTCGCGTTGGCGGCGATCGCGGTCCTCGCGGTCGCCGGCGTCGGCGTAGGAACTCGGGCCGCCCAGTCGGAGTTGAACGACCAGGCCCGCGCCCGCTATGTCTCAAGCGTCAGCCCCTTCCACCGTG
>JBBRDN010000048.1:0-23572 GCA_038203875.1 Verrucomicrobiota bacterium | reverse complement strand
AGGTCAGCCAGACCTACACGCTCAAGGGAGGCGGCTACAACATCTGGTTCAACCACGACGAGTTCCATTTCCTCTACAAAAAGATCAAGGGCGACTTTCTTTTGACGGCAAATTTCCAGCTTGTCGGCAACGAGAAGGGCAATGCCCATCGCAAGACCGGCTGGATGATCCGCGAGACCACCGACCATGACGCCGTGAGCATAAACTCCTGCCTCCATGGCGACGGATTGGTCGTGCTGCAATGGCGTCTCATGCGCGGCGCATACATGCGTGATCCGGAGGAGGAGATCTTTTTCCCTAAGCAGTATTTTGGTGAGACCATCATCCAACTCGAACGCATGGGGAAGAGGATCACCATGCGGATGGCGCACCCCGGCGAGCCGATGGTGGACATGGGTTCCATCTCGCTCCCTGAGTTGAAGGACGAAGTTCTGATCGGGCCCTATGTTCTGGCCCACGATACCAATGCCGTGCAGGAAGCCCGCGTCTGGAACGTTCGCACCTCCACGCCTGTCGCGCCCGATTGGCACCCGAACAAGCAGGTCAAAATGGCGAGCCACGCCGGGCTGATGTTCAGAAGCCGGATTGAAACGCTCGAAGTCGCCACCGGCAAACGACGGATGCTCCACGAGACCGCCGACAAGATCGGTGGGCTGGCCTTCAGCCAGGACGGTCGGGAAGTCCTGTTTGAGAGCGGAGGGAAGATCCAGGCCGTTTCCCCGACCGGTGGACCGGCCAAACCGTCAACCACTTCGCCCGCCACGAAACGCACCGAGTCCGACCGCCAATACCTCTATTTCGCCGATGGCCAGACCGGCACCAGCCAGATCTGGCGGAAGAAACTCGACGGCACGGAGCCGCGCCTACTGACATTCGACCAGGACCACGCATGGTTCCCTCAGCTTTCGCCCGACGCAAAATGGCTCGCCTATCTGGCCTTCCCGCACGACTCGAACCCGGCGAAGCCCGTGGCCTACCACCGCGTCACACTGAAGCTGATGCCAACCGCCGGCGGTGCGCCCAGGACGATCGCCCATTTGTTCGGAGGAGTTGGAAGCTTCGAACATCCCTGTTGGTCGCCGGATGGATCGAAGATCCTCTTCGTTTCCAATGGGGAGAAACGCTGATGCGTCATCGAATAGCATGGAAGCCGGGATCGTCGATTCGCCCCATTCGACGGGTTGCACGAACTCGCGGATGAAGTGAGAGTCGAGCGGCAAGGCAACAACATGTCATTCCTCCGTTCCATTTCATCGATTGCGATCCTGCTTCTTGGCTGCGGCACGATTGGCGCGGCCTCACTTGATAAGGCGTCCCTGGAATTGGATCGGCGGTTCGAGAGCACGATTCGTCCGTTCATAGAAACCTACTGCCTCGATTGCCATAGCGCGGAGAAACCCAAGGCCGACTTCGATCTCAGCCCCTACGACAACCTGAAGGCGGTCGTGCGCGATCATGCTCATTGGGAAATGGTCCTGGAGAAGCTCCAGATCGGCGACATGCCTCCGAAAAAGGCGAAGCAGCATCCCGCGCCCGCCCAGAGCCAGGCGGTCGTCGCTTGGATCTTGGAAATGCGCCGGCACGAAGCCGAGAAGAATGCCGGCGATCCCGGACCGGTTCTCGCGCGGCGTCTGAGCAATGCCGAATACGATCGCACCATCCGCGATCTGACCGGCGTCGACTTGCGGCCGACCAAGGAGTTTCCCGTCGATCCTGCCAACCAGGAAGGGTTCGACAATTCGGGCGAGTCGCTCGTCATGTCGCCGGCTCTGCTCAAGAAATACCTCGGCGCCGCACGGGTCGTGAGCGAACACGCGGTCCTGAACCTCGACGGGATCGCCTTCGCGAGCCACCCGATGATGGTCCACACAGACCGCGATAAATACGGCACCCTCCGGATCGTTGATTTCTACCAACGGCAGCCGACCGACTACGCGGACTACTTCGCGGCGGCCTGGCGTTTCAAAAACCGTGCGCCGCTCGGCAAACCAAGGGCGACCTTGCCGGAGGTCGCGGCCGGCTCGAAGGTCAGCCCTAGATACTTGGCGACCGTCTGGGAGGCGCTGAACGCCAAGGAGGATGTCGGACCGATCGCCAAGGTGCAGCGGCTTTGGCTGGGCCTGCCTGTCCAGAAGCGCGGCCAACCTCCGGTCGATGTGCGCAAAGACTGCGAAGCGATTCGCGACTTCGTGGTGGCGTTGCGGGAGAAGATCCAACCGGAAGTGCCCAATCTGAACGGCCCCGGGATGAATCCGAGTGCGCAGGCTCTGGTGCTTTGGAAGAACCGGCAGTGGGCGGCCAACCGCCGAACCTACGATCCCGAACTCTTGCAGGTCGATGGACTCGTGAAACAGGCGGAAGCCAAGGGCAAGGATGCTCCCAGCTACAATCGCAAGAAGATGAAGAAGAAGGCCCGCGAGGCCGAGGAGGACTTGAAGGTGCCTTCCGATCCCGCGCTTCGTGCAAAGTATGAAGCGGCCTTCGCCCGGTTTGCCGCGACCTTTCCGGACGTCTTCTACGTGAAGGAACGCGCCCGCTCGTTTGTCGATCCCGAGGAGGAAAAGGCGAACGGAAACGTCGGACGCCTGTTGAGTGCCGGCCTGCACAATCAGACCGGATACTTCCGCGACGACGGTCCCTTGTATGACATGGTCCTGGACGAGCGGGGCAGGCTTGAACTGGATCGTCTCTGGGACGAGTTCAACATGATCGCGTCGGTCCCGCAGCGGATGCACCAGAGCACGGTCTACTTCGAGCGCACCGACTCGCGTTTCCTCAGCGACGCCGAGTTCGATTTCGCGCGCGCCGAAGACAAGGACTGCACCAGCGGGGCGAAGGTGAAAAAGCTGGCGGATCTCTACTACGCCAAGGCCGTCCGGACCGGGGCAAGCGCGGCGACCCTCGCGGCCATCAGGGAGCACTTCGACCGGGTGCCCGTTGAAATCGCGCGCATCGAAAAGATGGAGCGCGACGCGGAACCCAAACATCTCGAAGCCCTCGTCCAGTTCGCCGGGAAGGCATACCGACGCCCGCTCGCGCCCGAGGAACGCGAAGGTCTGCTCGCGTTCTACCGGACCTCGCGCGACAAGGACGGACTGACGCACGACGATGCGCTCCGCGACTGCATCGCGAGCGTTCTGATGTCGCCGAACTTCTGCTATCGGGTTGATCTCGGCGAAGCGTCCGGCAAGGAAGGCAAGGCTCCGGCGAAAACCGTTTCCCGCGCTGCCAAAGAAAATCCCCTCCAACCCAACGGTGCATTGCCGTTGTCCGACTACTCGCTGGCGAGCCGGCTAAGTTACTTCCTGTGGTCGAGCGCACCGGACGAAGCGCTTCTGGCGCGGGCCGCGGCCGGCGACCTGCACCGGCCGGAAGTCATCGCCGCGCAGGCCCGGCGGATGTTGATGGACGAACGCGTCCGGGGTTTCGCGGTCGAGTTCGGTGGGCACTGGCTCGATTTCAGGCGCTTCGAAGAACACAACGCCGTCGACCGCCAGCGTTTCCCCAACTTCAACGACGAGCTGAGACAGTCGATGTTCGAGGAACCGGTCCGCTTCATCCTCAATGCCGCGCGGGAAAATCGTCCGGTGTTGGAGTTCCTCGATTGCGATTACACCTTCGTGAATCCGGCTTTGGCCAAACACTACGGCCTGTCGATTCCCGCCGTCGCATCGAACGACTGGGTGCGCGTCGACAACATCGCAGGTGTCGGCCGGGGCGGACTCCTTTCCATGTCCGCTTTCCTGACGGCCAACTCGCCCGGCCTGCGGACTAGCCCCGTCAAACGCGGCTACTGGGTGGCCCGTCGTGTCCTCGGCGAACGAATCCCGCCGCCACCCGCCTCCGTTCCGGAACTTCCGGCCGATGAGGCCAAGCTCGGCGATCTGACCCTCCGCGAAACGCTGGCGAAGCATCGGGCCGACGTCAGCTGCGCCGGGTGCCATCAGCGTTTTGATTCGCTTGGGCTGGTGTTCGAAGGATTCGGTCCCGTCGGCGAACTGCGGACCAAAGACCTCGGCGGCAAACCCGTCGACACCCATGCCGTGTTTCCCGATGGGAGCGAAGGTTCCGGCCTTGCCGGGCTCCGCGCCTACATCAAGGCCCATCGCCAGGACGACTTCCTCGACAACCTTTGCCGCAAGATGCTGTCCTATGGATTGGGCCGAAGCCTTATCTTGTCCGACGAGATTACTGTGCGTGACATGCGGGCCAAGTTGAGGGCCAATGGACAGAGGTTTGGCAGTCTCGTCGAAAGCATCGTCACCAGTCCGCAGTTCCTGAACAAACGTGGTCCTGAAGACCTCGCAACCAAGTAAAGCCATGCGCGATCCCAAAGAAAATTCCCCCGCCGCCCGCCGCCTCCGGATCTCTCGCCGGACGTTTCTCCGCGGCGTCGGTGTGACGATGGCGTTGCCGTGGCTCGAATCCGTTCCTGCGTTCGGCGAAGAGCCGTTGAAGGCCGGCGCCCCGGCCGCGATGCCGAAGCGATTCGCCGCCCTCTTCTGGGGCAATGGCGTCAACGGCAACCACTGGTGGGCGAAGGGTTCCGGCAAGGGCATGGAACTCAGCAAGAGCCTCCAGCCGATGGAAGGCTTGAAGACGAAGATGAACTTCATCGACGGTCTCTTCAACAGGTCGGCGGTCGGCGTCGGCATCCATCCCGGGCAGACCGGGAATCTCCTATCCGGCATGCCGTTGATGAAAGGCGCCGTGCTTAAGGGCGGCATCAGCATGGACCAAGTGCTGGCCAACCACATCGGCCAGGATTCGATCCAGCCAAGCATGGTGCTCGGCTGCGAACAGCCCATCACCGGCTACCACGAGTCCAACTTTTCCATGGCCTACAGCTCGCACATCTCGTGGCAGAGCGCGGATTCGCCGGTGCCGATGGAAGTCTATCCTTCCCTGGCGTTCGACAGTCTCTTCGAGAACCGCGGCACCCGCCGCACGCAGAGCATCCTCGACCGGGTGAAGGACGACGCTTCCAGCCTGGGCCGGAAGATTAGCGGCCACGACAAGGCCAAGCTCGACGAGTATCTGACAAGCGTCCGCGAAGTGGAGAAGCGCATCGACCGGATGAGAGGTGACCAGGCCAAGGCCGAAAAGAATGCCCAGGGCAAGAACATGCCCGTCGCGTTCATGAAACGGCCGGACAACGGTCTGCCCGAGGACATCCGCGAGCACATGAAGCTCATGTGCGACATCACGGCGATGGCGTTCCAGACCGACAAGACCCGCGTCGTGTCGCTGCTCCTCTGCCGCGATCTCTCCGGGCTGTTCTATCCCTTCCTCGACGTCCGCAAGGCCCATCACTCGGCTTCCCATGACGACCTTTCGGACGACTTCGAACGGATCGCCCGCTACTATTGCAGCCAGGTCGCCTATCTCGCCGGCAAGCTCGACGCCATGCCCGAAGGCGATGGCACCGTGCTCGACCACTCCTGTCTGATGTTTCTTTCCAACATGTGGTCTGGCAACCGCCACGACAGCACCCGGCTCCCGATCCTGACCGTCGGTGGCATGGGCGGGACCCTCGAGACTGGCCGCGTCCTCAGCTACGTCGGCAAGGGCGACGAGAACCGCAAGGTCTGCAGCCTGTATCTTTCGTTGATGGACCGCATGGGCGTGAAGCTACCGCGTTTCGGTGATGCGGAAACGCGGTTGGCGGGTGTTTGATTGGATTCGTGCCGAGCCCGGCGGTGACGTGAGCGGGCGTTGAATACCTTGGTGACCTCGTGCGTCTCGGTTCGTGGCTCTCCTAGCTCCCTTGCCGGAAGTGTTGCACAACTAAATCGATCCCCTCAGCCTCACTTCAAATCACAACCAACCAACCATAATGAACCTCCTGAAATCCTCTCTCCTCGTCGCAGCAGTCGGCCTTGTCGGCGTCATGCCGCTCATGGCCCAGCAGAAGAAGGCAGCCTCCACCGGCGGCAACAGCCCCCACGAGACCACGAGCGCCGTGATCGATGGCAACCGCGTGACCGTCACCTACGGCCGTCCCTTCTCCAAGGACCGCAAGATCTGGGGCGGCCTTGTTCCTTGGGAAAAGGCGTGGCGCACCGGCTCCGACGAGGCGACCGTGCTGATCACCCAGCAGGCGATCGTCATCGGCGAGACCACGCTTCCGGCCGGCGCCTATCGCGTCTACACGATCCCGTCGGAGAGCGGCGCTTCCAAGATGGCCTTCAGCACCAAGCTCGGAGCGTGGGGCGTCCCCGTCGATGAGAAGAACGACCTTGTCCGCGTGGACATGAAGAAGGAGGCCGTCGAACCGAAGGTCGACCAGTTCACGATGGCGGTTGCGAAGAATCAGTCCGGTGGTGGCGTGGTGAAGCTGATGTGGGAAGACACGCAGTTCTCCGTCTCTTTCACCGTCAAGAAGTAGGCGGCGTTGCGCGGGAAGGCATCCGCTCCGTCCGGCGTTTGAATCCATCGACCCCGCCGCAGAGCAAAGCTGCGGCGGGGTTCCCGATCCAGATCGACGGCCTTGGAGGCACATGCCGGCCGAAGCCCAAACCAGGAACCTCTCCAGCGATGACACGACTTCCGACGTTGGTCCGCGGCTTTTGCAGACTCCCCGTTTGCGCCGCCGTCGCCGTCGCGATCCAGGCGTCGGTCCTTGCCGCACCTTCCGCCCCACCTTCGGCAGCCGTGATCAATGAAGACCTCCGTGGCTTCGGTATCTACGCAACCGTTCTCCACGTGGCCGCCCATCCCGACGACGAGAACCGCCTGCTGCTCGCCTACCTTTCCCGCGTCCGCAACTACCGCACCGGCTATCTCTCCATCACGCGCGGCGACGGCGGACAGAACGAGATCGGTGGCGAGTTCGGCGAAAAGCTGGGTCTTGCGCGCACCCACGAACTGCTCGCCGGCCGGCAGTTCGATGGTGCCCGCCAGTTCTTCACTCGCGCCCTGGATTTCGGATACTCGAAGAGCATGACCGAGGCGCTTGCCGTCTGGGACCATGACCAGGTGCTCGGCGACGTCGTGCGGGTCATCCGCACGTTTCGGCCGGACGTGGTCATCACCCGCTTCGCCCCGGTGGCGCAGAGCGGAAACCACGGCCACCACAACGCATCGGCGCTCCTCGCAGTGGAGGCCTTCAAGATCGCGGGTGATCCCAAGTCGTATCCCGAGCAGATCGCGGAAGGCCTGAGGCCATGGCAGCCGAAGCGCATCCTGCAAAACGGTGGAACCAGCCTTTCGATCGCGGCCGGTGGCAACGACCCGGTGACGGGGGACGCTGTCCAGACGATCGCCTCGCGGACGAGTGCGCAGCATAAGACCCAGTTCGGCCCTGGTGGCGGCGGTGGCGGCGGTGGCGGCGGACGCGGCCCGAGCGGAGGTGCCGGAGCGCGCCAGGAAACATTCGGCCTCCTCGGCGGCGAACCGGCCGAGGACGACATCATGGACGGCATCGACCTCACTTGGGCTCGTGTGCCCGGTGGTGCCGAAATTGGACGACTCGCGACCAACGCCCTTGCGGAGTTCAAGGCCGAAGATCCTTCCGCCAGCGTGCCTGCGCTCCTCGGGATCCGAACCAAACTCGCCGCGCTTCCTGCCGATCCTGTCGTGGACGACAAACGCACCCAGCTTGATCGAATTCTTGCCGCGTGCCTCGGCCTCGCCATCGAGACGACCGCGCCGCAGGCCGAGGTGGTTCCTGGCGACAAACTGAAACTCACCGCCTCTGTTTCGTTGTCCGCGAAGTCCGAGGTTCGCTGGCTTTCGGCAAACGTGAAGTTTCCCGGTGGCAGTGTGTCGCTGGATCGGAGCAGCGCCTCCGGTCCGTCGGCCGACATCATGGTCGACGTGCCCGCGAGTCTTCCAGTCTCGCAGCCCTATTGGCTTCGCGAAGAGGCCGGTCCCGGCATGTTCCGAGTGGCTGATCCGAAGCTGATTGGCCGTCCGGAGAATACGCCGGTCTTCACCGTCGAATACGCCTTCGAGGTCGGTGGCCAAAGGCTTGTCCTGACCGACGAACCGGTCGCTCGATCCGTGGCTGGAAAGGCCCCGAGGACGTTGATTGTGACATCGCCCGTCTCGCTACGATTCGGCTCGGGGGTAGCGCTTTTCTCTCCGGGCGCTAAGAAACCCATTGAGGTAGAAGTGACGGCCGCGCGCGCCAACTCGAGTGGAGTCGTGCGCATCGAAGTGCCGGAGGGTTGGAGCATCTCGCCTCCAAGCCAGCCTTTCAAACTCGCCAACGCCGGCGACAAGAGTCGCCTCGCGTTTACCGCGACGGCTCCCGCGCAGGCGGCGTCGAGCACCTTTCTCGCGGAGGCCGACATCGGCGGCGCCCGCTTCAGCAATCAGCGCGTCGAGATCCGCTACGATCACATCCCGCTTCAGGTTCTCCAGCCGCCCGCGCGCGTCCGTGCCGTGGCGGTCGAGTTTGAGGCGAAGGGCAGGGCCGTCGGCTATCTTCCCGGCGCGGGTGACGATACTGCCGAAGCACTCGAGCAGTTGGGTTACAAGGTCACGGTGCTCACTGGTGCGGATTTGACCGCCGAAAAGCTTCGCGGCCTCGACGCGGTCGTGATTGGCGTGCGCGCGTTCAACGAACGCACCGACCTCGCGGCCAATTTCCCAGGCCTACTGGCCTTCGTCGAAGCCGGCGGAAACGTCATCGCCCAATACAACCGTCCGAACGGCCTGCGAACCCAGCAGCTCGGGCCCTACAGCCTTTCCATCCAGGGCCCGGCGCCGGCGCTGCGTGTGACCGAAGAGGATGCGCCCGTGACGTTCCTCGCACCCGAACACGCGGCGCTCACGACGCCGAACAAGATCACGCCCGCCGACTTCAACGGGTGGGTGCAGGAGCGCGGCGCGTATTTTCCGAGCAGTTGGGATCAGGAACGGTATGTTCCGGTTCTTGGAATGAACGACCGAGGAGAGCAGCCGTTAAAGAGCAGCCTGCTGATTGCGAGGCACGGGAAGGGGAATTACGTCTACACCGGCCTCGCGTTCTTCCGGCAGCTGCCGTCCGGCAATCCCGGCGCGTATCGCCTCTTCGCCAACCTGGTCTCACTGGGAAAATGAAGCCCTCGCCGCCCGATCCATCCAGCGATGACGGATCGACAGGGGTGCCCGGCTTCCGCAGTTGGAGAGCCGTGTATGCGTTCGTGTTTGCGGTCTTCGTGGTGACCGTCGTCCTGCTGGCGCTGTTCTCGCGCTTCTTTGCATGAACCACCTCGATTGGATCGTGCTGCTTGTGACGATGGTTGGGATCGCCGCCTACGGGGCGTGGCACACCCGGCACACGGACCATCTCGACACCTATCTCAAGGGCAGCAGGACCACCGGCTGGGGAACCATCGGGATCTCGGTGATGGCGACCCAGGCGAGCGCGATCACGTTCCTCTCCATCCCCGGACAGGGCTTCGAGAGCGGCATCGGATTTGTGCAGAACTATTTCGGGCTGCCGCTGGCGCTCATCATCGTCTGCGCGGTGTTCCTGCCGATCTACAGGAAGCTCGGGGTCTACACGGCCTACGAGTTTCTTGGCCAACGTTTCGACGGAAAGACGCGGCTGCTCGGCGCCGGACTCTTCCTCCTTCAACGCGGCTTGGCCGCGGGCGTCACGATCTACGCGCCGGCGATCATCCTCGCCACGGTGCTTGGGTGGCGGCTCGACCTCACGATCATCGGCACCGGATTGCTGGTGATCGTCTACACCGTCACCGGGGGCAGTGCGGCCGTGAGTCTCACGCAAAAGTGGCAGATGGGCGTGATCTTCGGCGGGATGGTGACGGCGTTCGTGATCCTCCTGATGCGGTTGCCCGATGGCCTTGGCTTTGGTGGTGCGGCGCACGTGGCCGGTGCGCTTGGGAAGCTCCAGGCAGTCGACGTCTCGTTGGATCCCGAAAAGCGCTACACGCTTTGGACCGGCCTGTTCGGCGGGTTGTTTCTCTCGCTTTCGTATTTCGGCACCGACCAGTCGCAGGTGCAGCGTTACATCGGCGGTGCTTCCCTCCGCGAAGGCCGGCTCGGCCTGGTGTTCAATGCGCTGCTGAAAATCCCGATGCAGTTCTTCATCCTCCTGCTCGGCGCGCTCGTCTTCGTTTTCTACCAGTTCCAGCCCGCGCCGGTGTTCTACAACCGCGTTGAATGGTCGCGCTATGCCGCCGGACCGAACGGGGCTTCTTTCCGCGCCATCGAGGAAAAACACGCGGCGCTACACTCCGTGAAGCAGGAGAAGATCCGCACTTGGCTGGACGTCCGCGCCCGTGGCGACAACGCGGCCGAACCCGCCGCGCGTGCGGAGATGGTCGCCGCCAATGCCGCCACGGACGCCGTGCGCAACGAGGCCAAGGCGGCGCTGACTGCCGCCAACCCGCTCGCGAAGACCAAGGATTCCGACTACGTGTTCATAGGCTTCATCCTCGCTCAGTTGCCGCACGGGGTCATCGGACTGCTCATCGCCGTTATGATCGCGGCGGCGTTGGGGTCGAAGGCCGGCGAGTTGAACGCCCTTGGCACGACGACCACCATCGACCTCTGGCGCCAGCTACGACCTCTCGCGGCACCGGACGAGGCGCGAAATGTTCGCGCCGCGAAAAGGTTCACGGCCCTGTGGGGCGTCGTCGCCATCGCCTTCGCTTTGTTCGCCGGCTTCTCCGAGAACCTCATCGAAGCCATCAATATCATCGGGTCGCTGTTCTATGGCGTAGTCCTTGGGATTTTTCTGGTGGCCTTCTTCCTGCGAAACGTGGGCGGGTCGGCCGTGTTTTGGGCGGCGATCGCGGCGCAGGCGCTCGTGGTGGTGCTCTACCTTTCCCTCTCGATTTCGTATCTCTGGTATAACTTGATCGGTTGCGCCGCGTGCATGCTCTTTAGCCTCTTGCTCCAAGTCTGCCTGAAAACGCCGTCGAAGATGCCCTCCACATGAGCGCCATGCCCGTCATCTGTTTCGGCCAGCAGCCATGCGGGTTCTTTCCGCGCCGCTTCCTCTACGCCAAGATCGTCACGGCCCGGCGCCTTCAGGCGGAGATCGGTGGGGAGATCGTGTTCTTCTACCACGACAGCGACCACGATCCGCGCGAGACGCGGACGACGCTGCTGCATCGCAAGACCGGCGAATCCATCGAGCTCAACTTCGCCTTCGACAACCAGATCCAGCGCAAGTTCTCCCCCCTGTATCTCAAGCGTGTCCGGGCCGACTGGCACGCGAAGACCGCGCTCCAACTGCCGGCATATGTCGATCCCCGTTGGGTCGCGGCGTTTCGCGAAACGGCTTCGGCGACCGTCGGCGAGTTCTGCCTGGAAATGTATCGGCGCATGGGACTGCTCGACGGGATCCGCGTGGCGCGTTCGGGTGATCCAGAGTTCCGGAACGCCGCCTGCGATGTTCCGGAGTTCTTCGTGGACGCTCCGTATGAGAACGAGATCGTGCGGGCGCGATTCCTCGACGGAGTGTTGAAAGTCCATAAAGGAGGAGACCAGTTTCTGACGCTGCCTCCGATGGAGTTCGCCAAGGCGCAGATAAGCCCGACCCGCGACACCCGGTTGCGCTGGATGCAGTCCGTGCTGCATTGCACGCACTACATTGCGGGCGCCGGCGAACAGGCCTATCTGCGCCCGGACGACGCGCCCGAGATCACCTACATCAACCGCGATGCCATCGACCGCTCCGATGAAGCCTACACCGACATCCCAGCCTGACGCTGCGCCATTGCTGGTCTTTGGAGCGCACCCCGACGACATCGAGTTCGGCTGTGGTGGAATCGTCGCGAAGGAAACCAGCCTTGGTCGTGCGGCCCATCTGGTCGTGTGTTCCCGTGGTGAAGCGGGCTCGAACGGCACCCCGGTGCAACGGGTCGCCGAGGCGCAAAAAGCTGCTGACGCATTGGGAGCTTCGATCGAGTTCATCGAGTTGGACGGCGATGCACACCTCGAATTGAAGGCCCAGCACGCGATCAAGCTGGCCGGAATCTTGCGCCGCGTTAAGCCGGGCATCGTGCTCGCCCCGAGCCTCGTTGAAAACCAGCATCCGGATCATTGGCGGTTGGGAAAACTGGTGCGCGACGCATCGCGGTTGGCGCGCTTCGGCGGCCTGGCGGAGTTGAGGGACCTCGCGCCGCATGTGATCGGGCAGCTGCTTTTCTACGCGATCTCTCCGGAAGCCGAGCCGGCCGACATTTCGCCCTTCCTGGTCGACGTTTCTGCGCCCGAAATTGTCGCGACTTGGACGGCATCGATGGAAGCGCACGCATCCCAGATGGTGACCAGAAACTATTCGGAATTGCAGCTCACGCGGGCCCGCGCGAACGGCTTGAGGGCAGGGGTGGGCCATGCCATCGCGCTTTTCCCGAATGATCCTCCTGTGATCAGCTCGCTCTCACAGTTGGGCCGGGGAGCGCGGCGTTTTTGACATGGGGAAGGCTCTCAAGATCGGCATCACCTGCTACCCGACCGTAGGCGGCAGCGGCGTCCTAGCGACCGCCCTCGGCGTGGACCTGGCCCTGCGCGGACACGAGGTCCATTTCATCAGCTACGAAAGGCCCTTTCGCCTGCCTCCGAACGCGCCGCGTCTGCACTTCCACCCTGTCCTGATCAACGACTACGACCTTTTCAAGTATCCGGACTACACGTTGCCGTTGTCGGTGAAGATGGCCGAGGTCAGCCGTGACTGCGGGTTGGACATCCTGCACGTCCATTACGCGGTTCCCCATGCGACGGCCGCGATCCTGGCGCGTTCGATGTTGCCGTCGAACCAGCAACCGCGCGTCGTGACGACGCTGCATGGAACGGATACGACGCTCCTGGGCCGGGACGCCGGTTACGCTCCGGCGATCACGCATGCGCTTTCGTGTTCGGATGCAGTGACCACAGTTTCGGCCTGGCTGAAGGACGAGACGCAGCGGGTGCTTGGGATCGGATGTCCGATCGACGTGATCCACAATTTTTATGAGCCGCGATCGGCGCACCGCTCACGGGACGAAGTGCGGGCCGAACTCGGGGTGAAGGATGGCGAAATCCTGATTGTTCATTCGTCGAACCTGCGTCCCTTGAAACGGATTGACCTGCTCCTCGAAACGGCGGCGCTGATTCGCCCGGCGAATTCTTTCAAGCTGCTGATTCTTGCGGGCGGAAGCTTTGCGCCGTTCGCCGATGAAGTGCGGCGACTGGGTCTGATTGACCGGGTGGTTGTGCGCGAGAAAGTGACCGACATCGAAGACTACCTCCGGGCCGCCGACTTGGGGCTGATCACATCCGACACCGAAAGCTTCTGCCTGAGCATTCTTGAGGCGATGGCTTTCGGTTGTCCGAGTGTTGCCACGTCGGTCGGTGGGATTCCGGAGGTGATCGACGACGGTGTCACCGGCCTGCTGGCGCCATCAGGCGACGCCCGAGCAATCGCGCGAGCGATCGAGAGCCTGATGATGAACCCCGGACGGCGTTCCGCGATGGGACAGGCCGCCCGTCAATCGGCCCAACTGAAGTTCTCCGCCGAGGCCATTGTTCCACTCTACGAAAACCTCTATCTCCGCGTCTGTGGTTGATCGCGAGTGCCGCGAAGGGACCAGGGCCAACCTTGGGGTTGCGAATCGTGGCGGGCCGTTTCAGCTTTTCCACCAAATGAAAGCATTGCTCTCGTCCTTTCTCCTTCTGTGCGTCGGTCTGGGTATGGTTGCGGCCGACCGGGCTGGCGCGGCCCCAATCCCGGTTCTCATCGTCGACGGGCAGAACAACCACGATTGGAAGGGGACGACGCCCCTGCTCAAGCGCTACCTTGATGAGACGGGACTTTTCGTCGTGGATGTGGCCACGACGCCGGAGAAGGGGGAGGCCGTCGGCTTCAAACCCGAGTTCAAGAAATACAAGCTGGTCGTCTCGAACTACAATGGAGCCGCGTGGCCGAAAGAAACCCAGCAGGCGTTCGAGGAGTTTGTCCGTGGCGGCGGCGGGTTCGTGAGCGTGCACGCGGCGAACAATTCATTCCCGGAATGGTCCGCCTACAACCAGATGATCGGCGTCGGCGGATGGGGCGGCCGCAATGAGAAGTCGGGCCCGTATGTCTATTGGGAGGAAAAGGCCGCCAAGGTCGTCCGTGATCTCGCGCCGGGACGCGGCGGCAGCCATGGACCGCAACACGCGTTCCTCGTCGAGACCCGCGAGCCGAAGCATCCGATCATGGCGGGTCTTCCCGACAAATGGATGCATGCCAAGGACGAACTCTATGACCGCCTGCGCGGACCTGCGGAAAACATCACGGTGCTCGCCACCGCGTTCTCGGATTCGCAGAAGAACGGAACCGGCCGCCACGAGCCCATGCTGATGACCATTCCTTTTGGTCGCGGCCGTGTCTTCCACACCGCGCTCGGCCATGCCGGTGCGAACCAGCACGAAGCCCAGCATTGTGTCGGGTTCATCGTAACCCTTCAGCGCGGCGCGGAGTGGGCCGCGACTGGTGCCGTGACCCAAAAGGTTCCGGCAGACTTTCCCGGGGCCCAGGACGTTGTCCTCCGCAAGTAGAAGCCGCGGGAATCAGGCGGCTTAAACGAAAGGCGCTCCCGGCTTCAGAATCCGTCGTCGAGACCCTTGAGCATTCCGCTCATTTCCAGGAAGCCACGCAGGGCGGGACGTTCTTCGGCGTCGAGCTTGCCGTTCTTGTTCTTGTCGAACATGGCCAGCATCGGCTGGACCTGCTCCCGGCGTCGGGTGTCCTCCTGCGCGCGATCAATGAACAGGTCGATGGTGTGGTTGCGCTTCGACTGACGAAGCTCCGCGAGTTGCTCATCGCGTCCCGGAATGACGCTGAGGGTGATCGCCCCCATCTCGTCCGTTGTCATCGGCCCCCACTTCACAGGCCTGGGCGGCTGGGACGGGTTGTTGGGATTCCCGGCCGAGTTGTCGTAGGTGATCGTCGATTCAAGGAGCGTGCCTTTCGGAAGCCGGATCCGGTCCTTGAATGCGCAGTCCTCCTGCCAGTTGAAATCCCAGTTGGAGATCTTGAGGAGCGTCTGTTTGTTGCCATCGGGCAAGGTGGCGGTGAGCAGGAAAGTCCGCGCGAGATAGTGCGCGTGCGGGGTGACGGAGAACGCCTCCATGTCGATGGGTGTGACGAACGAGTCCTTGATCGCGTAGTTGGTGGCGCCAGCGGGGATGTTCAAGCCGCTCAACCTGCCGAAGAGCGGGGGAAGTTGGAGCGTGGTAAACTTTCGCGAGGGCGGTTTGGTCGCGAAGTAGATCCCGACCGTCGAGGCCTCGTGCTCGATCTTGCCGCTCGGATGGAAATGGGTTTGCAGCACGAGGTCGCTGTTGGTCGGGAAGCGCCAGGCGAGTTCGGGCGGGAGCATCAGCGGTTCTCCGCCGACGGCCCAGCCGCCGAGCGACTCGAATTCGCCGTTGGACCGCTTCATCCCGTTGTAGCCGGGCTTGGGATCTAGTTCGTCGAACTTCCGGGCCTGTCCCTTGGTGTCGAGATAGTAGAGCGAGTGGTGCACGACCTTTCGGGCCAGGGGACGGAACTCGACGGCGCGGACCCACTTGTCCTCGGGCAGATTCAACGGCAGGACGAAATTCCAATAGATGTCGCGGCCCTCGGCGCTCACTTCGAATGGCTCCGGCATCTTCACGATGAGGTCCGGTTTTCCGAGCTGCCATCCCTCGGTGAATTTTGGGAGGGCGGGCAGCTTCTTCGGATTCCCCTCGGGCATTCCCTGCCTGTGCCACGCGGCCAACAGCGCGATCTGGTCGTCCGTCAGGCGGCGTTCATTGCTGAACGCGACGTGGCCGTGGTCCGCGTGCCAAGGCGGCATGAACCGCGTTCCGGTGACTTCGACGATCTGTTTCCCTCGCTTCTTCGCGTCCTCGAAGTTCAGGAGCGCGAACGGCGCCACTTCGCCCGGGCGATGGCACCGGCTGCAGTTCTCGAACAGGATCGGCGCGACATGCTCGGTGAAGGTTACCTTGTCCGGAATCTTGGCGGCGCCGGCCGCTGATTGACCAAGGGTGACGAGCGTAGCGAAGGCTGCGGTGAGACCGCGAAGGGGCATACTGAGGATCATGTCGCAGGTTCTCATTCGGGATGGTTTAGGGGCTGTGTCTTTTTCCGGGAATCGTGGAGCAATGGATTCGAATGTTCCCGGTAGGTCAATCAGGAACTACTTCGAAGCGGTGTGGTCGAGGATGAACTTTACGACCGGTGAGGGGTCGCCGAGCCCGTGCGGATGATGGCCTACGCCGGGCTTGTGGATCACTTCCACCACGCCGCCGAGCACGCGGTAACGGCTCTCGATGATGGCCGTGTTCTCCGCTGGAGGAACGACGTCGTCGGCATCGCCGACGACATGAATCAAGGCCACCTGGGCTTTGGCGAGAGGGGCGAGCGTGTCGACCGGGTTGCCGCGGTAGGCGAGCGCCTCGGTTTCGTTCTTGAAGCCGTAGAGTTGGATCAGAGAGGCCCAGTCGCCGGTGCTGCATTTGCCGGTCCCTTTGCCGCCGGGCCAGCTCTTGAAATCGCAGACCGCCGCGTCGCCGTAGATCACGGATACCCGTTCGGGATGTCCCGACGCGAGGCGATAGGCGTAGAGTCCGCCCCGGCTGATGCCGATGAGCACCGCCTTCCTGGCCAATCCGCGCGAGGTCAACGCCTCGTAGAAGGCGTTGAAATGCTTCACGGCATCCGGGCTGCCGAAGGTGTTGCCGACGGAGATGTGCACATGGTGGAAACCGTGTTCCAACAGGGCGGGGGCGGCGCAGCGGTCGGTGAACGCGTCGGGAAATTCCATGCACCAGGACCAGGGTATTCCAGGCCTGGGCGACTTCGGTTCGATGACCCAGGCGGTGCATCCGTCGATCTTGAACCGATGCCGTTTGAAGCCGTGCCATGTGTCGATCGTTTCGCCGGGGAAGGCGAGGTTGGCCGTGCGGTTGGTCGGGGCGGATTCAGCGGCGTGGGTCAGGCCGTAGGCGAATGCGAACAAGGCGAGGAAGAGCAATTTCATGGAAGCGGTTGTTTGTGGAAGGGGCTCAGTGGTTCGATTCGGTGGCTCTTTATTCACGAAAGGATGCCGGTCACGACTTCGCCATGGACGTCTGTCAGCCGTCGTTCGAGGCCGTTGTGGTAGTAGGTGAGACGTTCGTGATCGAGCCCGAGCAGATGGAGGATCGTCGCGTGAAGATCGTGAACCGTGACGACATTTTCGACCGACTTGTAGCCGAAGTCGTCGGTCGCGCCATGGCTGAAGCCCTTCTTCACGCCCGCGCCCGCCATCCAACAGGTGAAGCCCGCCGGATTGTGGTCCCGGCCCTGGGAACCCTTTTGGAAGGTCGGCATGCGTCCGAACTCCGTGCACCAGACGACGAGGGTGTTCTCGAGAAGGCCACGCTGCTTGAGATCGATGAGCAGTCCCGCCGTGGGCTTGTCCAGCACGGGCCCGTGCAGGCTGTAGTCCTTGAGAAGCTGCTTGTGGCCGTCCCAGTTGCTGACGCCTTCGCCGCCGGTCTGATAGGCGCCGTTGAAAAGTTGCACGAACCGCACGCCCTTCTCGACGAGGCGCCGGGCGAGGATGCAGTTCCGTGCGTAGGCAGCGCGCGTTTCGTTGATCTTCGATCCGCCCTCGTCGGCGCCGTAGAGCTTGAGGATGTGCGCTGGTTCGCTGGCGAGATCCGCGACCTCGGGGATCGTCAGTTGCATGCGGGCCGCCAGCTCGTAGCTCGCGATGCGTGCGGCGAGTTCCGAGTCTCCGGGGAAGCGTGCCGCGTGTTGCTCGTTGAGTTTCTGCAGAAAGCTGCGCGTCGCCCGGTCGCTATTCGCCGTAACGGAACCGGGCCGCGCGAGGTTGCGGATCGGATTGGTGGCGTTGAACTCCGTCCCTTGGAACGAAGCCGGGAGAAAGCCGGGCGCCCAATTGTTCACGCTGTTCTGCGGCTTTCCCCGCGGATCGGGGATCGCCACGTAGGCCGGAAGGCTTTGGTCGTCGCTCCCGAGCGCGTAGGTCACCCACGCGCCGACGCTGGGAAAACCGTCGAGCGTGTTGCCGGTGGACATGAAGTTCTCGCCTGGCGCATGCGTGTTCGTCTTCCCCTGCATGGAATGGATGAAGCACATGTCGTCGGCCAGTGCGCCGAGGTGCGGCACGAGTTCGGAGATCATCTTGCCGCTCTGCCCACGCGGCTTGAATTCCCAAGGGCTCTTCGTCAGCGCGCCTTGTTCGCCCTGGAAGGTGATCAACTTCTCCTGTCCCGGCATCGGCTGGCCGTGGCGGCGGATCAGCTCCGGTTTGTAGTCAAACGTGTCGAGATGGCTGCACGCGCCGCTGCAGAAAATGACGAGCACGTTCTTCGCCCGTGGCGTGAAGTGCGGATTGCGCGGTGCGTAGGGACTGCCAGGGTTGACGAGCGGACGAATCGATTCCTTCCCCGAGACCGTTGCCGCGAGGAGTCCTTGCCGGCTCAACAGGTGGGTCAGGGCGATTGCGCCGAGTCCCATCCCGGTGTCGGCTAGGAACCGACGGCGGTCCAGCAACGGGCTGCTGAAGGAAGGAAATGGCGGCTTCATGGAATGAACAGGAACTCGTTCGCGTTCAGGAGCGCGCGGCACAATGCCGGCAAACCTTCCGCCCGGACAAACGCGAGCGCAGCCTTCGCTTCGGTCCTTTCCGGCAGGCGGTTGAAGGCAAGCTGCCAGGCTGTGCGCACTTGGGCGGCTGGATCATCGCCGGCTTCGTTGCGTAGACGCGTGGCGAAGATCTCCGATTGTTGGAGAATGAAACGGCTGTTGAACAGGTTCAGCGCCTGCAACGGAGTGGTGGAGACGCTGCGCCTGGGTGCGACGAGGCTGCCGTCCGGACAGTCGAACGCACCGAAGATGCCGTCCTGTTCCATGCGCACCTTGAAGGCGTAGACCATCCGTCGCGACTCGGCCGGGCCGAACTCCTCCTTTGGGTGGTAGTGGTAGACGTTCTCACGGTTCACCGCGTGGAGGAAGAAACTCGGGCCACCCGGGGTGCGGTCGAGATTCCCGCTCACGGCAAGGATGCTGTCGCGAATGCCCTCAGCCTCGAGACGACGCGGCGGGAATCGCCAGAGCAACCGGCTCCCGGCATCGACTCTCTGCGCCTCTTCGCGTGGCCGGCTCGACTGCCGCCATGTGGCCGACGTGAGGATCTGGCGCTGCAGTTTCTTGATGCTCCATCCGTTGGCGACGAGTTCGGCGGCGAGCCAGTCGAGGAGCTCGGGATGCGTAGGTCTGGCACCGTTCTTGCCGAAGTCGTTCGGTGTGTTCACGAGGCCGACGCCGAAGTGGTGCTGCCAAATCCGGTTCACGAGGACGCGCGCCGTGAGCGGGTTCTTCGGGTCGGCGATCCAGTCCGCGAGTTTCAGGCGGCGATCACGCTCGGGGGTGTTCGTCGCCAGGATCAGTGGATTGAAAATGGCCAACGTGCCGGGTGCCACCATTTCACGCTTCTGCAACGGATCACCGCGATGGAGGCGATGCGTTGATCCGGGTTGGGAGAAGTTCCCGGCGTAGACCATCGGAGGCTTTGCTAGGGCCTCGCGTTCTTTGCGGACTTTCCCCAACTCCGCCAGCCATTGACGTCCCTGTTCGGCATCGGTGCGCGGCGCGGCGTCGAATCGGTAGACGGGTCCCGTTGGCTTCTCCGGCTTGCCGTCCAACGGCTGCCGGTCGTCAGAACTGGCGATGAGCCTCCACGCGTTCGTTTCGACAGCTGCTTCGATACGATAACCCGTGGCGAGCCGATCCTTGAATTGTCCGTTGCGGTCGCGGCCCCAGACGATTCGTTCGATGCGTTCGGGTTTGACGAATTCCAATTGCACCCAGCCCCGACCGGCTTCGCTGGAAATCCAGGAGCGGTTGTTGCCGACGCGGCCGTCGTTGATGTGTTCCAGCTTGTGGATCTCATAACCCTGCAACGTTCCGGACGCGGTGGCTTTGGTTCCATTGCTTGCCAGCGCCACGTTGCGATCACCCGACCAGACTTCCAGTTCATCGATGCACGGTTCACCCCCGTTGGACGCGAGGATCGTGAGGCGGAGGAGCTTCGCTTCGATGGGCGAAAGGACTTCATCATTGCGGGCCGCATTGACGGCCGGACGCAGTGGTTTGCCGGCCGAGTTTGTCGGCACCCTCGTGATGATCGGCTTTGCGAGGAACCGCTCGAGCCTGGCCTCCAGGTCCTTGATGCTGCTGTCGAGTTTCGCGGTCTCTTGCTGTCGTTCCGGCGGTTGGGGAAGCGCGTGCTCACCGTGCTGCACGCCGGCGAAAAGCGCCGTCATCGCGTAATACTCGGTGTGGGAAATGGGATCGAACTTGTGGGAGTGGCACCGCGCGCAGCCGATTGTCAGTCCGAGGAACGCCGTGCCCGTCGTCCCGGCCATGTCGTCGAGTTCGTCGGCCCGCTGCTGCGCCGTCAGGGCGATGTCGGGGCTCTTCACGATGTCTACCGGGCCGCCAACGAGGAAGCCGGTGGCGACATCGACACCCAGCGCGTCGCCGGCGATCTGCTCGCGGATGAACCGGTCGTAGGGCTTGTCGGAGTTGAAGGCGTCGATCACGTAGTCGCGGAAGCGCCACCCGTTGGGCCGCTCCCGGTTCGTTTCGAAGCCGTTGCTCTCTGCGAAACGGATGACGTCGAGCCAATGCCTGGCCCAGCGTTCGCCGTAGCGCGGATCCTCGAGCACTTGGTCGACGAGCCTTTCGTAAGCCTGCGCCCTCTTGTCCGCCATGAACGTGGCCACTTCCTGGGGCGTTGGCGGCATGCCGAGCATGACGAAGTAGAGCCGGCGAATGAGCGTGACCCGATCCGCTTCACGTGACTGGCTGAGTCCGGCGGCTTTGAGCCCGGCGGTGACAAAGTGGTCGATGGGATTGGCGGCTTGCGGCATCGGCGCACGGGTCACCGGCTGGAAGGCCCAGTGCGACTTGATCGCATCTGGTTCGATCCGGCCCGCTTCCGACCACTTGGCTCCCTGATCGATCCATGCTCGGAGGAAACCGATCTGCTCCATCGTCAGCGGGTCGCCCTTGGCCGGCATCTTCGAGTCGGGCACGACTCCTGAGACCAGGTGGATCAGGGGACTGTTCGCGCTATCGCCGGGCTTGATGGCGGGCGAGTAGTTCTCACCGCCCTTAAGCGCGGCCGTGGGCGAGTCGAGCCGGTAGTCGCCCTTCTGTTTGTCCGGTCCGTGGCAGGAAAAGCAGGACTTCTCGAAGATCGGGAGGATGTCTTTTGCGAAATCCACCGGCCGCGCCAAGGATGCCGGCAGTTGCGAGACTTCGATGGCCGGACCGGCGGCGCGGATGCCAGTCGCGGCAAACGACAGCGCCACCATGGCTAGCTGCATGAACCGTGGCGCACGGCGCGCGGCGGCCGCCGATGGCGTCGCGGTCCGGGGACGTTCGTGTTGAGTCGCGGCGTGCAGCATCCGGGGTGGTGCGCGGAGGATTGGGCGAGGGAACCGCCGTTGGCCAGACTTGTTGTCGGTTCGCGCCGCGTTGCATCCGGCGGCGGCGAAGAGTGGGTGACAAAGTTGTCCGGGTCTTCACATTGGATCCCTTCCTTGCCATGCGAAACACGAAGCCCGTCTCGATCCTGCTGCTTGCATTCGTCCTCTCCGTTTCCGTTTATGCACAGACAGACCCTTTGCCCCAGACCGATCCGAGCCAGGCCGGCTTCGCGCCTGATCGGCTCGGGCGGCTCCACGGCTTCGCGCAGGGATTGGTCGATGAAAGGAGGTATTCCGGCTTGTCCACATTGGTCGTCCGCGATGGCAAGATCGTTATCTGGCAGGCATACGGCGAACGAACAGCCGGCTCGGCGCTGAAGACGAACGACATTTTTGCCATCGCCTCCCTGACGAAGATCATCACCACGGTCGGCCTGTTGACCCTCGTGGAAGAGGGTCGGATCGGCCTCAACGATCCGGTGTCCGACTACCTGCCGGAGTTCCGGGACGTGAGGGTGCTCACGGGCGGCTCCAACCAGCCGCCGGTCTTCGCGGCGCTGGCGCGGCCGATCACGGTGAAGCATCTGCTGACGCATACGGCGGGCTTCAGCGGATCGACGCCGGTTGCGCGCAAGGACACGGGCGCGCCCACCAAAGTGGACGGCGATTTCGCGTCGCTGGCCGACATGGTGCGGGAATTGTCCACCCATGCGCTGCTGCATCAACCCGGTGACGCGTGGGTCTACGGTCCCGCCACGGATGTCGTGGGCCGGCTGATCGAGGTGGTCTCCCGAAAGCCGTTCGACTTGTTCCTGCAGGAGCGGGTGTTCTCGCCGCTCAAGATGAAGGAGACTGCCTTCGAGGTTCCGGCCGAAAAGCAGTCGCGCCAAGTGGCCATGGACGCGCGCCAAGCCGATGGTTCCTTGAAGTCCAGCCCGGCGAAGACCCGGCAGCATCCATGGCCCTCGGGAGCCGGCGGACTGTTCTCGACCCAGGCCGACTACATCCGGTTCGCGCAGATGCTCCTCGGTGGCGGCAAGCTGGAGAGCGTGCGTCTCCTCAGCCCGAAAATGGTCGAGCTGATGACCTCTGATCATCTCTTCGGCCTCGCGAAACCGACCAAAATCTATCCTGTATCCGACGGATTTGGGCTCGGGGTCGAGGTGCGGACCGACGTGGCCCGCAGCGGCTGGCTCGGTTCGCAGGGAACTTACGGATGGAACGGCGCCACGACCGCCTATTGCAGCATCGATCCCAAGGAACGCGTCATCGCGATGATCTGGGCTCAGCACACGCCCAATGCCGAGTTCCAGCTCTACGAACGTTTCAACACGCTCGTCTACCAGGCGCTCCTCCGCTGATCCGGCACGGGTCGGATGCTCCGACAAGGCCTTGGCTCACTTCTTCGGAGCAGCCTTTGCGGCCTTGGCAGCGCGTTCATAGGCGCCCTTGATTGAAGGCTGGTAGCTCTTCTCCAGCGAAGGATAGATCGCCATCGCGGTGGCCAGTGCCTGGGCGAAGTTGACGTTGCCGGCGTGCGTGACGTGGAGGTAGACGGCGTAGTCGTCGAGGTTGGCGAAGGACTGGTCGGAGGAAGTTTTGATGAACTCGGTTCCGCCGACCGCCGCGATGGCGCCGAGTTCCTTGCCCTTGTTCTTGGCCGCGCCGTTAAGCAGTCCGCCGAAGGGAATCCGCGACGTGACGGCTTTGCCCGCTTCTTCGCCCGCCTTGGCGCCGAGGGCTGCTCCGGCCTGGGCGTTGATCGCCTTGTTGGCCCATTCGGTCATTTCCCCCTTGGCGTTGTAGGGCAGGAAATACGGTCCGGCCTGGTTCGTCTGCGGTGCCGGCGCGACGATGTTTCCGGCGGCGGGATACTTCGCGGACAGTTCGAGGACGGAGGTGAGGATCTTCTGGGTTCTCACGATGTCGTCGGCGCTGATGGCGGGGGCGATCGAGGGAAGAGCGATGGCGAGTCCAAGGGCGGCCAGTAGGCGAAGTCTGTTTTTCATGGGTTGAATTAGTTTCGGTGTGTAGGTCGGCAGGTTTTGAATTCGCCCTTCACATCCACAAAGGTCCCTGGGATCGCATACACGTATACCTGCGGAGTCGGACGTCCTTGACGGGTTGGAAAAACTGGAGCCGAGGGAGG
>JBBRDN010000047.1:0-23585 GCA_038203875.1 Verrucomicrobiota bacterium | reverse complement strand
CTTCGCATGGAGAGTTGACGCTCCCTAAAGCGATCGTCGCTTGCCCATGCGCTTCCTCCCGATCATCCACCACGAACTGCTCATCGCCGGTCGTCGCGGAAACACCTATCTCGGGCGGCTGATCGCCGTGGGTGCGATGTCGGCCATCCTGATGTGGGTGCTGTTCGTCTCGGCGGGGAATGCGCCGGCGACTCTTGGAAAAACGCTGTTCCTCACCATCGCCTCGATCACCTACTTCCTCTGCGCGCTCACGGGAGTGAAGCTGACTTCCGACAGCCTCAGTTACGAACGGCGCGAAGGAACTCTTGGCCTGCTCTTCCTGACCAACCTCCGCGGCATCGAGATCATCCTCGGCAAACTCGCCGCCGGCGGCATCCAGGCCGTGCTGACCTTGACCGCCACGTTTCCCCTGTTTGCCGTGCCGTTCCTCTTCGGCGGACTCACAGGTTCCGACTTCCTCTGGTTCGTCGTCAGCGCCCTCAACGTCTTGTTCCTTTCGCTGAGCCTCGGTCTCTTCGCCTCCGCTCTTTGCCGCGACGACCGGGTGGCGCTGGGCGTGGGGATTCTTCTCATGGCGGGTGCGGTGTTCTGTCCGTTGATCGCGGCCTTGGTCTTCGCGCAGCTGGCGGGCGGCGGATCGCCATCGGGCGCGGAATTCTTTGCGGGCTTCAGCCCGGCCACCGCACCGTTTCTCCTTCTTTTTGAACGGGTCGGCGGAATCCGGGGCGCGGCCACGGGAATCACGACGGCCATCTCGACATCGATGTGGACGACGCTGATCGCGGCATTCGCCGGAGTGGTCCTTGCGTCCACAACACTTGGGCGCCTGTGGCGTGCGCAGGAGAAACAACCTGAAGCCGCGAAAGCGCCCGGCGGGACTGAAACAAGCCAACGCGATTCCCAGAAGGCCGATCGCGCTCACATGCTCGACCGCAATCCCTACTTCTGGCTGGCGAGCCGCAACCGCGCGGGTCGGATCGCGCCATGGGGGGTGCTCGGAACGGCGGGGCTTCTTTGGATCGGCGGATTGTCGGTGTGGGGTCCCGACTGGTCGAACGAAGGCGTCTACATCGCCACCGGGTTTCTGGTCCATCTTGCGCTCAAGCTGCTCATCGCCGGCGTCGCCTGCTGGCAGTTCAACGAAGACCGCAACTCCGGCGCGATGGAACTTGTCCTCTCCACGCCGTTGACGGTGGGGGACATCTTGAGAGGCCAGCGGGATGCGCTCATCCGGATGTTCCGGTGGCCGATCATGTGCGTGCTCCTGATGGACCTCGTCTTCCTCATGTCCCACTTGAACCGGTCCGGGTCCAACTCTTCTACCATCATGCTCGTCTGGATCTCCGGCATGGCGGTCATGGTCGCCGACGCCATCGCACTCCGTTCGATGGGAATGTGGCTGGGACTGCGTATGCGAAGGACGAACGCGGCGGTGACCCGAACCGTCGTCTGCGTCATGGCGCTGCCATGGGCGGCGATGATCCTGACATTGTCGCTGCTGGCTTTGCTGCCGTTCAGCGTGTTTCCTCGGATGGAGGGCGAATTCCTGATTCTCTACTGGCTCGCTCTATCGATGGGGAACGCCCTGCTCTGGCGCGGTTGGGCCGAGCGCAATCTCGCAAGACAATTCCGCGCCGAAGCCACCGGCCGCTTCGAGGCAAAGCGGAGCTTTAGGGATTTCTTCAAGTCCGCCGCTCCGGCCACGCCCCCGCCTCTCCCGCCCACGTAGTCGAGAACCTATGTCACAAGAGCGGTCTTCGACGGCTCTCTCGTCCGCGAGACCGGACAACCCCATGCGACAATTTACGGAATTGCCAGCAAGGTCGAGCGTGTCAGCTTACGTGGGAATCTTTCCGGGCATTATCTCATGAAGGCGCACGCATTTCTTCCGGCTTGTCGGCATGCAGTTCATCTACTGGCGCTTGGCCTCGGCCTTGTTCTGGGCAATCCGATCATGGCCCGGGCTGCGTCCGGAGTTGTGGCGGCGCCGCCAGCATCGGTTCAGCTTCCGCCGAAACCAAGTGCGGCGGTCGATGGGGATTGGGAAGGGCTGGGCGTGGCCGGCAGCAGCCGGTTCATCGTCATCGGACGGCCGGGCCGGGAGGTCCTGAATAATGGCACGAATGTAAATTCAGCCGGGCAGATCATCGTGTGGGAATTGGAAGAGGGCTACATCGTGGATGATGTCTTCCAGAAACGATCCTGGGAGATCAACGCCATCAATCCGCGTGCGGGCTTCTACTTCGGTGGAGCCGTGGCGGCGGGCGACCGGTGGATCGCGGTGTCGCACGGCCCGTCGCGGGTGGGTGTTCCTGGGGCGGGGACGGGACCCCGCACCAACCGGGTTCAGTTGATCGAGTTTCCTCCCGGCGGTGGCTGGCTGCCGGGACCGGACCTTCCCACCGGAGTCGATTCCTCCTACAGCCAAAGCGCCGTCCAATTCGGAATCAGCATGGCCATGGACGGCAGTCGACTGGTGGTCGGCACAAGCTCCTCGGGGGCTCTTGTCTATGAGGTCAGCGCCAATGGCGTCTGGACCCGAACCCAGATCCTCGGAACCAATGCACCGGCCTGGAACGGCTTCGGACAGGCCGTCGCAATCAGGGGTGACCTGCTGGTCGTGGGCGCGGCGCTTTCCCCGTCGGCCAGTGGCAATGGTCTGACCAGCGCTCAGGGAGGAGCCATCATTTATCGGAGAGATTCCAACGGCCTCTACACGCAGGAAAAAGAACTGCGCGCCATCGGAGGAAACACCAACGACAACTTCGGAACGTCTCTCGCCATTGAAATTAGAAATGGTCGCGAATGGCTCGCCGTCGGCGCCCCGGGAAAGGACGCCCAGATCGGGCCGAACAGTTTCCAACCCAACGCCGGTTCCGTTCACCTCTACTACCGCGATTTGCCCGCCGGGCAGTGGGTCTTTGACCAGGAGATTACCAACTATTTCGGCAGCCTCACGCAGCAGGCCCGCTCCGGGACGACGGTGGCGTTGAGCAACGGGCGTTTGGCTGTAGGCGCCATTTCCTCCGGAGGAAGCCCTTCCTCAAATCCCAACGGAGTCGTTGCCTTCTACTACCACGACGACGGTGAAGACAAATGGGTCAGGACAGGTGAGAAATTTTCCGGAGGTCAGTTCGGCCGATATGGCCTAGGACTGAACGGCTTCGAACACGGTTTCCTGATCGGCCTCCCGGGCTACCTCGGCACCGGCTACGGGGATTGGGAATGGCGCACGACCGATCCCTACGTTGGATTCGTGAACCAGACCACCGGCCCGTTTGTGGGCGGCACGTCGGCCCAGAATCGGCGGAAGGATGCCGATCCCGATGGCGACGGAGTGCTCAACTCCGATGAACTCTTCTTCGGCACACCTCCCCTCACGGCCAACACCAACCGGCTATTTACTCCCACCAACGATACGGTGGCCAAGCAGTTCAAACTCCAATGGCAGCAGGCGGGCAACACGTTCGGCTTGAAGGCCAATGTGGCTTGGACCAGCAACATGACAGCCGGTGCGTGGACGACCAACGGCCTCCAAGTCGTCGATCTTGGAACCGTCACGAACTCCACCAACCGGCGTTACGAGGCAAGGCTTTCGACCATCGGCCGGAGCAACGTGTTCTTCCGTTTGCTGGTCGAGTAGCCATGGTTCCAACTGCTAGGAACGACGACCTATTGAGCCTGCGCAAAAGGTAACGAGAACGGCTTGCGTTGCGTCCGGCCGAATTCGCCCAGTTCACTCATCCCTCGTCCGGAACTCCGCGATGACTGGCCGATGGTCGGAGGCGAGGCCCCAATTGGCTGTAGTGAAGACGTAACTCCCGTCCCTGATCCATTCGGCCGCCATGGCCCGGTTCACGAGGATGTAGTCGATGCGGCTGTAGCTGTCTTCCTTCCCGTAGAAATGGGTCCACGTGATGTTGCTGGGGTCCCAGCGCGGGTTCTTCGGTTTGACGGTGTCGCCGTTGCGTTCGGCCGGGCGTGTGTCGGTGAGGGTGGCGTTGCCGCGACCGATGATGGCGCGGATGGATTTCGTGTCCTTGGTGTCGTTGAGGTCCCCGATGACAACGATGTTGCCCCGGGGATCTGCCTTCATGCGGGCGTCGATCTTCTCGCGGAGGATGAGAGCCTCCTGCTCACGCATCTCGGATTCGTCGGCTTCGGCGACCTGGCGGCGGGATTTCAGATGCGCGACGAAGACGGTGAACGTGTAGCCGGAGGGTGTCTTGAGCTCGGCTTCGAGGAAGCCGCGGCTGACGTGCATCCGCCGTCCGTTAAGCAGATAGCTTTCGGTGGTGTGCGGGCGACGGGCAGCGATGGGGAACTTGCTCAACAGCGCGACGTGGATGTTGGTGTCCCAGCCGGCGACGTGTTCCCAGTAGGGATAATCCTGCCCGGCGACCTTGAGGGACGAGCGCAGCCCAAGAAATGCGTTCGTCGAACCCATCTCCTGAAAGCCGATCACGTCGGGATTCATGGCAACGATATTGGAAACGACCTTGGCGCGGGCTTCGGGCGTCTTGATCTCCCGCGTATCGTTTTTCACATCGAGGTAGTTCTCCACGTTGTAGGTCGCGACGGTAAAGGTGTCGGCAGCCGATGCCCCGAAGCTCAACAGGATCTGAACAAGAAAGAAGATTCGCACGCACGCCATGGCGCGAAGGAAACGCGTGGCCACGGAGTTCGTCAACGGACCGTTCAGACACGGACCAAGAAGGAAGAATATTTTTGCAACGGTGCGGTCCCGCCGTAGTTTCGCGCATGAACGATTCAGTCTCACTTCAGGCAGACCAGCTAGAGAAGAGCACCAAGTTGAAACTCCAAGACAAACAGAACGAACGGGACCATCGAGAACTGCGCATCGACAAGGTCGGAGTGCGGGGACTGCGGTTCCCGATCCAGATCCGCGACAAGGAACGCGTCCACCAGCACACGGTGGCGACCATGGGGATGTTCGTGGACCTCCCGAAGGAATTCAAAGGGACCCACATGAGCCGGTTTATCGAGGTGCTCAACGCCCACGGTCCAATGATCGACGTCGAGAACATCACGGACATTCTCTACGCGATGCAGGAGAAACTGAATGCCGCGACGGCGCATCTTGAGATGGAGTTCCCCTTCTTTCGGACAAAACGTGCCCCGGTGACCGGCAAAGAAGGCGTCATGGACTACGAAGCCCGGTTTGACGCCACGGCGTGCGGCAAGGAAATCGACTTCCTCCTGACCGTGAAGGCCGGCGTCACGACGCTTTGTCCCTGTTCAAAAGCCATCAGTCGTTACGGGGCCCACAACCAACGGGGCACCGTCACCGTTCAAATACGCTCCAAATCTCCGGTCTGGATCGAGGACTTGATCACCCTGGTCGAAAGTTCAGCCAGCTCGGAACTATACTCGCTGCTCAAACGGGAGGACGAAAAGGCCGTGACCGAACGGGCCTATGAGAACCCGGTGTTCGTCGAAGATCTGGTCCGCAACGTCGCCACCAAACTGAACGCCCACGAACTGGTGACATGGTTCAAGGTGGAGGCCGAAAACTACGAAAGTATCCACAGCCACAACGCCTACGCCTGCATCGAGAAGGGCTAAGCTTGCGAATCAGGTTTTTTCCAATTGCCTTTGCATGAGGCTTTTGCGTCTTTTTTAGCCACGCGAATTTCACCACATATTTTTATAGCATCGGAAAAACCCTTTGATACAGTCACGCACCTCTTTCCGGCCGGGGGTCGGAAAATTGATCCGTAAATTGCAGCACACGTTGTGTTTATCGTGAGCGTCAAAAAGAAAATCGCAGATAAGAAGTCGTTCGCACAGCTGCCCAAGGGTAAATCCGTGGCAGGCGCAACGGCTGCAGCCATCCTTGGCATCGGGACCGTCCGGGCCGTGAAGAAAATCAGGCCGGAGTGGCAGAGGTATTACAACAACCTGCTCGAACTGCGCGACCGTCTTTCCCAGCAGATGATCGGCCTTGCCAAGGAGTCCTCCGAGGAAATGGACAGCTACAGCTTGCACATGGCCGACGCAGGGACCGACAATTTCGACCGCGATTTCGCACTCAGCCTTCTTTCTTCCGATCAGGACGCGATGTTCGAGATCGAAGAAGCCATCAAACGCATAGAGAAAGACACCTACGGCACCTGCGAAATCACCGGAAAGCCCATTCCCAAGGCCCGCCTCGACGCCATCCCGTGGGCACGCTTCACGGTTGAAGCCCAAGCCCAGCTTGAAAAAGAAGGCGCGCTGCGGCAACGACGACTCGGCCAACTCGGATCAGTGGATGCCTCCGCCACCGTAGATGTCTCCGACGACGACGACGAGCCCGAAGAAAAACCTGCGAAGGAAAAGGAATAAGTCATGCCCCGCGAGATCGTAACCATCGAATGCACCGAAGCGCGCAAGGAAGGCAAATCGCCCTCCCGCTACACCACCAAGCGCAACAAGAAGCTTCAGACTGACAAGCTCGAGTTGAAGAAATACAACCCGGCTCTCCGTCGCCACACTCTCCATCGGGAGGTCAAGTAAGCTATGCCCCGCAAGACCAACACAGAAAAGAAGAGCACCGGAACCCGCTCCTCCGAGACGCGCACCCCCAGGCCCAAGCCGAAGGTCGATTTCACCATCGACGCGCTCGACTACAAGAACGTGAACCTCCTCAAGCAGTATGTGACCGACAACGGCCGCATCCTGCCTCGCAAATACACCGGTCTCCCGGCCATGTTCCAGCGCCGTTTGACGACGTCCATTAAGCGGGCGCGTCAAATGTTGCTGATGAAATAGTTTCAGGACCCAAGTCCGCCAACAGCCCGGAGCCAAAAGCTCCGGGCTATTTTCGTTTAGTGGTCAAGCCGCCACTGAAAGGCGATTGGCTTTCAGCCGATGTTTCCGTAACTTTATCGCATATCACCGCCCCGCGAACCGTCGGACTCCCCAGATACCCCATCCATGAAAAAGCCCATCCTCCCGAATTGGTGCAGCAGCCCCGACCATGCTTGGCGTCCAAACCGTCGGGAATTTCTCTACACGGGACTATGCGGAGCCCTTGGATTGAGCCTCGGAAACCTTTTGAGGCTCGAGGCGCGCGCGGCTGAATCAAGCGGTCGACTCGTTGCGAAGGCAAAATCGGTCATAAACATCTACCTGCCCGGAGGCATGGCCGCCCAGGAGTCCTTCGATCCCAAGGTTCTCGCGCCGCTTGAATTCCGCGGTCCCCTGTCATCGATCAAGACCAAGATTCCCGGCATCCAGTTCGCCGAGTCCCTTCCGAAGACAGCCGCCATCGCAGACAAAATCGCCGTCATCCGCTCGATGACCCACGGAGAGGCGGATCACGACCGCGGAACCCACAACATGTTCACCGGCTACCGTCCAAGCCCGGCATTGCAGTATCCCAGCTTCGGCAGCGTCGTCTCGCACGAACTCGGCTCCCGGAATGATCTTCCAGCCTATGTGTGCGTGCCAAACATGCCGAACAACTTCGCCGGCACCGGTTACCTGGGATCCTCCTTTGGGCCGTTCAGTCTCGGAGCGGACCCGTCCCAGGGCAGTTTCAAGGTCCGCGATCTCAGCCTGCCGAACGGCGTCGACGACAAACGATTCTCGGATCGCCGCGAAATGCGCGCGATCGTCGATGCGCACTTCAGCGGACTCGAGAAATCCGACGCCCTCGCCGGCATGGATTCGTTCTACGAGCGCGCCTACAGCATGCTTAGCTCGGAGAAGGCCCGGTCGGCTTTCGCCATCCAAGACGAGAAGGACAAGGTCCGCGACGAATACGGGCGGAATCAGGCCGGCCAACGCATGCTGCTCGCCCGGCGTTTGGTCGAATCCGGCGTGCGTTTCGTTTCGATGACCTACGGCGGCTGGGATCACCACGACAACATCAAGGGCGCCTTCAACCGCCAGATGCCCGACTTCGACCGCGCCTACGCCGCCCTCATCAGGGATCTGGATGAGCGCGGAATGCTCGACTCGACCCTCGTGCTGGTCACGACCGAGTTCGGCCGCACTCCCAAAATCAACGCCACAGCCGGCCGCGACCATTACCCGAAAGTGTTCAGCATCGTCATGGCGGGTGGCGGCATCAAACGGGGTCTGGTTCACGGAGCCTCCGATCCGACCGGCGGCGAACCCGAGGAGTCACCGCTTTACGTTCCCGACTTCGCGGCCACCGTCTACAAGCTCCTCGGCATCGACTACGACAAGGACCTGATGGCGCCGGGAAATCGCCCTGTGAAGATCGTGAAAGATGGTCGCGTGATCGAAGGCTTGATCGCCTAGGTCGTCTCGAATCAACCCGCCTATGAAATCCCGCCAACCTTTCGGCGTCCGGATCATCGGCTGGATCGTCGGAGCCGTTTTCGTTTTGCTCGGAGAGCCCTCACCGGCTGCTGGCCCGGTGCTTTCGGACGTCCGCCCGGCCGGTGGCCAACGCGGAACAGAGTTAACCGTCGTGCTAACCGGGCAAAGGCTTGCCGACATCAAAGACCTGTTCTTTTACGACTCGGGTGTCCAACTGGTCCGCTTCTCCACCAACAAGACCAACTCCGTCTCCGCCGACCTGAAGATCAGCGATAAGGCCCGGCTGGGTGAGCATTTGCTCAAGGCCCGAACGGGTTCGGGCATCACGGAAACACGGATTTTTTCCGTCGGTCCTTTCCCCGAGTTCGCCGAACAGGAGCCCAACAGCGAGATCAGCCGAGCCCAGAAGGTTCCGTTGAACTCGACCGTCAATGGTCTCGTCGGCGCCGAGGACGAGGACTTCTACCGGGTCGAACTCCGCCGCGGCGATGTCTTCACCGCCGAGGTGGAAGCCATGCGGCTTGGCAGGACCATCATGGATCCTCGGCTCACGATCATGGAGACCAACGGAACCGTTCTCGCGATGAACGACGACAACGTCCTGCTCAAGCAGGACTCTGTGGTCACGTTCACAGTTCCTCACGACGGCGCCTTCATCGTGCAACTCCGCGAATCGACACTGAGCGGCGCCGCAACTCCTTACAGGCTTCACATGGGCACTTTCCCGAGACCCATGTCGGTGTTCCCTCCGGGCGGGCAATCGGGACGCGAGGTTTCCTTCGAACTTACGGATGCTGTCGGCCGAAAATTTCCCTTGAGCGAGCCTCTTTCGAAGACCGGAGCCGATCGGTTCCCCCTGTTCGCAGTGCGCGGCGGCCTGAGCGCTCCATCGGCCAACTGGATCCGGGTTTCGCCTTTTCCTGACATCACGGGAGACGGCGGCAACACCTCTCGCGAAACCGCCCCGGCTGCCGCCGAGAAGGCACCGTTCGCCTTCAACGGACGGCTGGCCAACGCCGGCGACGCAGCCTACTTCAAGTTCTTCGCCCAACGCGGAAAGGCACTGGAAGTATCCGTCTACGGACGCCGCCTTCGTTCGCCGATCGATCCGGTTCTCGACGTGCTGAACATGAAGGGCGAAGTCCTGACCTCAAACGACGACGGGGCTGGAGTCGATGCGGCCGTGCGTTTCGTTCCGCCCTACGAGACGAACTACTTCCTGCGCGTGACCGACCAACTCAAACGCGGCGGTCCGGGCTTCGTGTTCCGCGCGGAGATCACGCCGTCTGAACCCTCGGTCACGTTGACGATGCCACCGGCCGGTCGGAACGATTCCCAGACGCGTCAATATGCCGCAGTGCCGCGTGGAGGGCGGGTTGCCACGTTGCTTGCCGTCCGGCGCCAGAATGTGGACGGAGCACTCACGCTCGAAGCCGCCAACCTTCCGCCCGGGGTGACCATGAAGACCGCCGCGTTCGGTCCACGCCAGGACCAGACGGTGGCCGTCTTCGAGGCCGCGCCCGACGCCGCCTTGGCGGGCACGCTGGCCGATGTGTTCGTCCGTTCAACGAATGGCGTGACCGCCGGCTTCCGCAACGACCTCGAGTTCCTTTACGGCCCGAACAATACCGCCTACTACGCCACCCATTCCGAGCGATTCCCGGTCGCCGTCACCGAAGCCGCGCCTTTCAGCCTGCGAATCGTCGAATCCAAATCGGCCGTTGTCCAAGGCGGGACGCTGGACCTGCGAATCATCGCGGATCGCAAGGCGGCATTCGATGAACCGATCAACTTGAAGATGCTCTGGAATCCTCCGGGCATCTCGTCGCAGCCGGAGATGACCATTCCCAAAGGCCAGACCTCGATCGTCTACCAGGTCAGCGCCAATGCGGGGGCGGAACTCAAGGCGTGGAAGATCGCGATCCTTGGAACGGCCACGGTCGAAGGCGGCCCGCTCCACGTTTCGACCCAACTCGCCTCGCTCGACGTCGCCGAACCCTTCCTGCTCGGCAAGGTCGATACCGTCGCCTCGGAACCGGGGAAAATGGTGAAGATCGTTTGCAAGCTGGAACACAAACGCGCGCTGCCCGCCGGAGCCAAACTCCGGCTGCTCGGACTCCCCGAGAAACTCGGCGCCCCGTCGCTCGAGGTGACAAAGGATCAACCGGAAGCCGTGTTTGAGCTGAAGATTCCCGAAGATCTCGCTCCCGCTTCGTTCCGGCAACTCAGCTGCGTCCTCGAAGCGACCGTCGAAGGCGACCTCCTACGCCAGACGGTTTCGACTGCGGGAACCCTCCGCGTCGTTCCCACGAAGAAGACCCTTGCCGATGCCGGGCCGGGGACGAAACAGGCCAAGACGAAGTAGCCCATGAAGTTCGCCTGCCTACATTGCCAGCAGCACCTTGAGGCCGACTCGACTCAGTCCGGTCTCCAGATCAACTGCCCGAGCTGTGGCCAATCGCTCGAGATTCCCGGAGCCGCCCCAGCGGTCGCCCAGGCAGCAGATCCGCGCCGCCGATCACGCCTTGTTTTGTTTTTCGGCATCGCGACTGCACTCGCAATCACCGCGGCTCTGGCCGTCGCGTTGGCCGGCAGGCCCGCGCAGGGCAAATCCCCGACCGCTCTTGGAAAGGTCCGCGACAACATCCGCGGACTGTGGCTCGGATGGTTCCCGGAAACGCCCGCCACATTGTCCGTGTTTCCGACCAACGTCGCCTTGAACAACGGCCGCGACTGGCAAGGAATCGTCGTCCAAGCCGGCTACGCGGATGGTTCAACGCGTGACGTGACGACCAAGTCGAAGCTGCGCCTTGAAGATCCAAAGCTCGCCCGGATCGACCAGGCGGCCCTGTTCCCGCTCGCCGACGGAAGTTCGACCCTCAAGGTCCGCTACGCCGGATTGGCCGTCGATGTTCCAGTCGTCGTGGCACAGTCAACGAACCGACCGCCGATCAGCTTCATCATCGATGTCATGCCCGTCCTGAGCAAGGCGGGCTGCAACAGCGGCGCGTGCCACGGCACGTCACGGGGCAAGGACGGCTTCCACCTCTCGCTCTTCGGCTACGATCCAGACGGCGACTACTTCCGGTTGACCCGCGAATTCATCGGACGACGCATCAACCTCGCTGTGCCCGAAGAAAGCCTGCTGCTGCAGAAAGGAGCGGGACAGGTGCCACATACCGGAGGCGAGCGCTTCAAGACCAACAGCGCGCTCTACGCGCCGGTCCTCGCTTGGATCCGCGACGGAGCGAGGAAGGATTCCACCAACATCGCCCGCACGATCCGCGTCGAAATCCTTCCCCAGCAAACCGTCCTGATCGGAGCCGGATCGCAGCAGCGCTTCAGCGTCCGCGCCCACTACTCCGACGGTTCCGACCGCGATGTGACTTCGCTCGCCGTATTCCTGAGCAACAACGATGTCGCAGCGAAGATTTCCGATGACGGCGTTGTCACTGCCGGCCAACGAGGTGAAGCCTATGTCACCGCGCGTTTCGAGGAATTCACCGTCGGTTCGCAGGTGGTCGTTTCGCCTCCGGCGGCCGGCTTTGTCTTCCCGGAAATCGCGTCGAACAACTACATCGACGACCTGGTTCACGCGAAGCTCAAGAAGCTCCGCGTCATCCCGTCCGAAATCTGCGACGATGCGACATTCATCCGCCGCGCCTACATCGACATCATCGGCCTCCTGCCGGGTGCCGACGAAGTCCGCGCGTTCGCCAACTCGAAGGAGCTCAAGAAACGGGAACAACTGGTCGACAAGCTGATCGCCCGCGAGGAGTTCGCCGACCTGTGGGTCATGAAGTTCGCGGAACTCCTCGCCATCCGCTCGCGCAACGACGAGGTCAGCACCAAGGCCGCCCTGTCCTACTTCGACTGGCTCCGCGAACGGATGCTGACGAACCAGCCGATGGATCGGGTCGTGCGCGATCTCCTTACCGCCAGGGGCAGTTCCCTCACTGACCCGGCGGTGAACTACTACCAGATCGAACGCGAGACACTGAAGATCTCCGAGAACGTCGCGCAAGTGTTCATGGGCATGCGCATCCAGTGCGCCCAATGCCACAACCACCCGTTCGACCGCTGGACGATGAACGACTACTACGGCTTCGCTGCGTTCTTCCCGCAGATCGGCCGCAAGCAGGGCGAGGATCCGCGCGAGACCATCGTGTTCGACCGGCCCGACGGCGACGTGAAGCACCCGGTCGGCGGCAAGACCGTGAAGCCGAAGTTCCTCGGCGGCGAAGTTCCCGAGATCGCCAAAGGCGAATCCCGTCGCACCGTCCTTGCAAACTGGCTCGCGTCGCCGAAGAACCCGTTCTTCGCCCGCAACCTGGCCAACGTCGTCTGGGCCCACTTCCTTGGACGCGGCATCATCGAGCCGGTCGACGACATCCGTGTGAGCAATCCCGCCGTGAATCCTGAACTGCTCGACACGCTCGGGAAGAAGTTCACCGACTACCAATACGACTTCCGCAAACTCGTCAGGGATATCTGCCTCTCCCGCACCTACCAGCTTTCAACCCGGCCCAACGAATCAAACGTCCACGACGACCGCAACTTTGCCCGCGCGGCCATCCGCCGGATGCGTGCCGAAGTGCTGCTCGACAGCATCAACCAGGTCGCCGAAACGCCCGACAAATACCAGGGCCTACCCCGGGGCGCTCGCGCTGTGCAAATCGCCGACGGCAACGTCGCCAACTACTTCCTCACCACGTTCGGCCGCGCCACACGCACGACCGTTTGTTCCTGCGAAGTGAAGACCGAGCCCAACCTCTCGCAGGCGCTCCATCTTCTCAATGGCAGCGCCACCAACGACAAGCTCCAGAATTCGCCCGTGGTGAAGCGGCTGTTCAAGGAACTCAAGGAACCGGCCAAGGTCATCGACGAGCTCTACATGCGCTGCCTCGCACGGAACGCCACCGACGAAGAACGCAGCAAGCTGATGGCTTTCGTCGACAAGGCGAAGACCAAGGACCAGGGGCTGCAGGACGTCTTCTGGTCGTTGCTCAACTCGAAGGAATTCCTCTTCAACCACTGACGACGCGCGATGTTTCCTCGCCCCCTCACGCTTTCGTTCGCGGTCCTGATTGCCGGATCCACTCTCGCGTTCGCGCAGGAGAAGATCACCTACCAGGAACACGTCCTCCCGGTCTTCGAGAACAACTGCAACAAATGCCACAACCCGGACAAGAAGAAGGGTGACCTCGATTTAACCACGTTCGCCGCGTTGCTGCGGGGGGGAGGTTCGGGCCTGGTCGTTGTTTCGGGTGACCCGGAGGCCAGCAAGCTCCACCGTTCGGTCAATCACACCGAGGAGCCGGAGATGCCTCCCAAGGCCAGCAAACTTCCGGGCAAGGATCTGGACCTCATCAAACGCTGGATCGCCGGCGGACTTCTCGAGACATCGGGCAGCAAGGCAGTCGCCGCCAAAAGGCCCGCCATCGACTTGAGTATCGGCGCGACGGCTCAAGGCAAACCTGACGGTCCACCGCCGATGCCGCTGCAGTTTCTGCTCGATCCAGTTACGTCGTCATCGCACTCCACGGCTCCGACCGGGATGGCCACCAGCCCTTGGGCGCCGTTGGTCGCCATCACGGGACAGAAGCAGGTGTTGCTCTACAACACGGAGACGCTCGAACTCTTGGGCATCGTCCCGTTCAGCGAAGGCTCGCCTGCCGATTTGAAGTTCAGCCGCAACGGCAAACTGCTCGTCATCGGCGGAGGCGTTCCCGGCAAGTCGGGCCGGGTCGTTCTCTGGAACATCGAAACCTCCGAACGCATCACCGTTATCGGCGACGAATACGACACCGCCCTTGCCGCCGATCTCAGCCCCGACCAGTCCAAAGTCGCGCTCGGCGGACCCGGCCGGCTCGTGAAGATCTACAGCACCAAGACCGGCGAACTGCTGCATAAGATCAAAAAGCACACCGACTGGGTGACCGCCCTCGCCTTCAGCCCCGACGGTGAAAAACTCGCCAGTGCCGACCGCAACGGCGGCATCAGCGTCTGGGACCCGGACAATGCGCAGGAGCTTTTCAGCCTAGCCGGTCACAAGTCGGGCGTGACCTCTGTCCAGTGGCGCAACGACGGGAAGGTCCTCGCCAGCGCCAGTGAAGACGGCACGGCCAAGCTCTGGGAAATGACCGAAGGCAAGCAGGCCAAGACCTGGACGCCGCACGGCTCGGGCGTGCTTGGTTTCCACTGGGGCATGGACGGCAAGTTCGTCAGCTGCGGACGCGACGGCCAGGTGGCCATCTGGGATGCCAACGGCAACAAGACGAAGTCCGCCGCCGTGACCAATGACCTTCCCGTCCGCGCCGTCCTCAGCCACGACGGCCAACGCGTCATCGCCGCCGATTGGAAGGGCAATGTGACCGTCTACTCCTCCAAGGACGCCAAGCTCCTTGGCACCCTTTCGCTCAATCCCCCAGCCCTCTCATCACAGATCGCCTCCGCCGAAAAAGAACTAGCCGAAGCCAAAGCCAAGTCCGCCGAGTCCGCTCCAATCGAAGCGAAGGTGGCGCGACTCTCCGCCGCCAAGGTCTATGGCGAGATGCAGCGCCTGCGCGACGAACTCGCAGCACAGCAGGCGGAACGCGACAAGCTCGCCACACACGACAAGCGATCCACCGCAAAGCTCACCGCCGAGATCTCCGCCAAGGAAAAGAAGATCGAATCCCTCAGGTCAAAACTTCCGGCCAAGCTCTGAAACCCGTTCCGCGAAGCGGAGCTCCATCGTCGGAGTTCTTCTGCGGAAATGAAAAAGAGCGGAACAGCCTTCGCCGTTCCGCCCTTGGGAAGAACCAATCCAGGACTACTTGGCCACGGCCGCCTGACGGCGGCGGCGAACCATGCCGCCAACCATCATCACGCCGGCGGCCACGGTTCCAACCGTGGTCACTTCCGGCACGGGCGCGAAGTAGTTGTCGACAACATAGTCGCCGATGCTCGCTCCCGACTGTAGACCGGCTGTGTTGTCGAAGTTGAAGTGGATGCCGCCGTAAATGCGACTGATGCCGGCTTCCTCGGCTGCCGCCTGGAAGCTGCTGAAACTACGCGTCACCGGCAGACTCGGGTCCTGGGAAGGGGTCGAAAACGCGTAGGACGATCCGAAGAACTCGGACAGAACGGCCGCAGCCGCCCCGCTGAACGTGCTGTGGCCTGAGGTGTAGGTCGGGAAGGGAGGCGTGGTCAGGAGCGGGGTCCAACCCGTGTCGACGGCTGTCGCACCATTCCCGTCGGTATCGCCCCTTCCAATCGCAGTGATCGGACGCCACAGATCATAGTAATACTTGGCATCCCACGCAGAGATTCCCGCGTCGGCCATGGCGATGTTGAGGGCGGCGAACGTCCGCGCGCTCTTCACCAACGACAGGCTCCCGGCCTCGACCACATCTTGGGCGATGACGTTCCAATGCCCCGGAGGAGTGACGGTTCCACCGCCATCCGCCCAGAACTTCGCGATCTCCGTCTGATCGGCGGTCCGTGTCGACGGCGTGGTCGTTCCATTGCCTCCGAGGGCCTTCACCTGATTGTAGTCGGCCGCATACTCCGCAGAGTTCAAGGTGGGCGGATTCGCGGGACGAAACTGCGACCCAGAGGCCAGTCCAAACGGGGTGACATTTCCCCAAGCCGGTAGAAGCGGCGCCGCGTTGGCTGGCGGCGTCGGTTCCCAAACACCGGGAGCGGGCGCCAAGGAATAGCTTCCCACAACGCTGGACCCGTCTCCGGCGCGACCCGCCAGAATCTGCGCCGCAACCGATCCACCCCATGATTGTCCGTCAGTCTTGCTGGAGCCCGCCGCGATGCTGCCCATCAACCCGTTGTAGTAGGGAGTGAAGACCCCGCTTTGAGCGGGATACAGGCTGTTGAGGACCTGGTAGGCGGCTTCATTGATGGCCGCCTGTTGCGACGCTCCGGCAGGAGCCAGTCCACCCACCTTGTAGGGCTGAAACTCGCGTTGGATGCCGTTGACCGAGTCGTAGATCGCCGTGTGGAAGACGGCGAGGTAATAGGAAGCCTTCGGAGGAGGCGTGCCACCCGTCTTGATCGCGGCGAGGATCTGGTCGTTCCAATCAGTGACCAGATCGGCCCGAACGGAGGTTCCAGCCAGGGCAGTGATCGCACCAAGCAGGAGAATGGAGTTATTCGAACGCATATAGTTTTAAGACACTCCTCGGCACGCAGCCACATCAACGACGAAGCATGCCTTGAAAGTTGCCAGTCTTGTAGGCTAACGGGTCAACTGTTCTCAAGCCGAGACTGCCCCGATCACCCAGCTTTGTGGTAAACGGGAGTCGCGAAGGGGTGAAATGCCGCCGGCCGGTCTGTTTTCCAGTTGGATTGCCGGGGTTAACCGAAGTTTCATCGCCGTCATCATGGAATCTGCTTCCACTCCGCGCCGTCACTTCGCCAGCGACAACTACGCCGGCATCTGCCCCGAAGCCTGGAACGCCCTCGCCGAAGCCAACTCGAACCACGCCCGCGCCTACGGGGATGACGAATACACCCGCCGCGCCGCCGACCTGATTCGCGACCTCTTCGAGACGAGCTGCGAGGTGTTCTTTGTCTTCAACGGCACCGCGGCCAATTCCCTTTCTCTGGCTCACATGTGCCAGTCCTACCACAGCGTCCTCGCCAGCGACGTGGCCCACATCGAGGTCGATGAATGCGGCGCGCCGCAGTTCTTCTCCAATGGCGTGAAGCTACTCCTCATGCCCGGCGACAACGGCAAGGTCACGCCCGCCGGCATCGAGAAGCTCGTCAAGAAACGCACCGACATCCACTACGCGAAACCCCGCGTCGTCAGCATCACGCAGTCGACCGAAGTCGGCAGCGTCTACTCCGTGGCCGAGATCGAAGCCATTGGCAGCACCTGCAAGAAACACGGTCTCCGCCTGCACATGGACGGCGCGCGCTTCGCCAATGCCGTGGCCGCGCTCGGTGTCGCGCCCAAGGAGATCACGTGGAAGGTCGGCGTCGATGTGCTTAGTTTCGGCGGCAGTAAGAACGGTCTTCCGCTCGGCGAAGCCGTCGTCTTCTTCAACAAAGATCTGGCCCGCGAGTTCGACTACCGCTGCAAACAAGCCGGCCAGCTCTGCTCGAAGATGCGCTACCTCTCAGCGCCATGGGTGGGTGTTCTCCAAAACGACGTCTGGCTGAAGCACGCCCGCCATGCCAACGCCATGGCCGAACTGATGGAGACAAGGTTGAAGTCGATTCCAGGCATCAGCTTCCTGTTCCCCCGCGAAGCCAACGCCGTCTTCGTCGAACTGCCTAAGCCAGCCATCGAAGGCCTCTGGGCCAAGGGCTGGCTGTTCTACAACTTCATCGGCAAAGGCGGTTGCCGCCTCATGTGCGCGTGGGATACGCAGGTGGAAGATGTGGAGAGGTTCGCCAAAGACCTCGCGCACCTGATGAACGGGTAAAGTTCCAGATCGGTGACTGATCCCCACAGGTCGGGCGATCGGAGCGGCGTTTCCAAGAGCCAGTTCCGAAGCTCATGTGCCTTTGAGCGCACATCGGAGGGACGCCTTGTCGATCAGTCTTCACCGGGATAACCGATAGTCGTGCGAAGAAGTTGGCCGATGAAAATGCTCGGTTTACCGGGCGCCCCACCCGGACTCGTTTGAACTGCAAACATCTTGTTGCACCGTCGCCGCAGGAACTGGAATCCAACCCGTAACCCCAACCCGTAACCCCAACCCGTGACCCATGAACCGCCGCAAGGAAGCTTCTGGCTTCACCCTCCTGGAACTGCTGGTGGTCCTTGCCATCATCGGCCTCCCCGCGCCGATTCGTCGGCAATTTGTTGCCAAGACAGACGCTGAAGGCGATTCATCGCTCCTCTGAATTCGTTGCATCGTCGGCACCTTCAGAGTGGTTGATTCCCCGGATGGCGTTGCCCACAGTTTCGCCGCAATGGAAACAACGGACCCGCTCGACCAGATCCTCACCTGCCGGCTCGATTCACGCAGGAAGTCCGTCGAGCCCTGCACTGTCATCATCTTCGGAGCCAGCGGCGACCTGACGTCCCGCAAGCTCATCCCCGCGCTCTACCACCTCCACATCGAAGGGCAGCTCCCCCGCCCCGTCCGCGTGATCGGCTTCGCCCGTCGCGAGAAGAGCGACGCCAGCTTTCGCGACGAGATGCATGCGGCGCTGAAGCAGTTCTCCCGCACCAAGCCGGTCGATGAGGCCAAGTGGGCCGAGTTCGCCGCCGGGCTGCACTACTGCCAGGGTGAGTTCACCGATCCGACTGCCTACAAGAAGCTGGAGGGCATGCTCGATTCCTTCGGCGACGAACGGCTCCGCCACAACCTGCTCTTCTACCTCTCGACCTCGCCCACGCAGTTCGCCGAAGTCGCCAGCCACCTCTCCGCCGCCAAACTGTTGCACCGTGAAGCCACCGGCAAAGGCTGGGAGCGAGTCGTCGTCGAGAAGCCCTTCGGCACCGACCTGCCCAGCGCGCAGGCGCTCAGCATGGAGCTGACGAAGTATGCCCGTGAACGCCAACTCTTCCGAATCGACCATTATCTCGGCAAGGAGACGGTGCAGAATATCCTCATGTTCCGTTTCTCGAACTCGATCTTCGAGACACTGTGGAACCGCCGCTCCATCGACCACGTCCAGATCACCGTTTCGGAGAAGCACGCTGTCGGCACGCGTGGCGGCTACTACGAGGACGCGGGCGCGATCCGCGACATGGTGCAGAACCATCTCCTGCAGGTGCTCGCCCTCGTTGCCATGGAACCTCCCGTCAACCTGGAGGCCGAATCCATCCGCGACGAGAAGGTGAAGCTCCTGAAATCCGTCCGGCAGTATCATTCAAGCCAGGTGGCGGCCAATGCCGTCCGGGGCCAATACACCGCCGGCTCGATCGACGGCCAGGCCCGTCCCGGATATCGGCAGGAGCCGAAGGTGAAGGCCGATTCCAGCGTCGAGACCTACGTCGCGATGCGCATGTTCATCGACAACTGGCGTTGGGCGGGCGTGCCGTTCTACCTCCGCACGGGAAAGAACCTTCCGGTTAGCGCGTCCGAGGTGCGCGTGCAGTTCCATCAGACGCCGAACGTCCTCTTCGCGGCGCAGTGCGGCACGAACCTCGACAGCAATTCCCTCACGCTCCGGCTCCAGCCGAACGAAAGCATCTTCATGCACATCAACGGCAAGGTTCCCGGAACCAGCATGGAGATCCGCCCCGTGCGGATGCACTTCGACTACGACACCGAATTCGGCGCCTACACGCCCGAGGCCTACGAACGCCTGCTGCTCGAAGCGATCTCCGGCGACGCCACGCTCTTCATCCGCCGCGACGAAGTGGAAGCGGCCTGGAGCCTGATCGATCCGATCCGTGAGGCGTGGACGAAGGAGGCGTTGGTCGACAAGGAATTCTATGCCGCCGGTTCCTGGGGCCCCGCGGCCGCGGACGATTTGCTCGCGAAGATGAACCACCGCTGGCGCAAGCCACATCCAACGGCCTAAGGCGATGCCCGACGTTTCCACTCCGGTGGTGCTGGAGCGCTTCCACACGACCTCCGACCTGGTCGCCGCCGCCGCCGCGAAGCTTATCGCAGAAGTGAACGCCGCCGGTCGGCGCAATCAACGCTTCAGCCTGGGGCTGTCCGGAGGGCGGGTCGCGACCAGCCTCTATCGAAAACTAGTCGAACTGTCCGCGACATCTGCGGTGCCGTGGCATGTCGTCGACTTCTTCTGGGCCGATGAACGCTGCGTTCCGCCGGATCACACGGACAGCAATTTCCTCCACGCGGACGAAGCCCTGCTCCGTCCGCTGAACATTCGGCGGCACCATATTTTCCGACTGCGCGGAGAACTCGCTCCTGCTGTCGCCGCCACCCTGGCGAATTCCCAAGTCAGGGAGAACATCACAGCCGGGGCAGACGGCCTTCCAGCACTGGACCTGGTGCTGCTTGGGATGGGTGAAGACGGCCACATAGCCTCGCTCTTTCCGGACGCTCCGCAGGGCGTCGTGGAATCCAAGGAGCCTTTCTTGGCGATCATGGATTCCCCGAAACCTCCGCCGCAGCGAATCACGATGGGTTACGCGCTGCTGAAGGCAACGAAGCAAGTCTGGGTGATCGTCGCGTCGGGGGACAAGGCGGCGATGCTGCGTTGTTCGGTGTCCAAGGAGGGATCCTCAAGCCTGGCGAAACTGGTCCAGATGCGGACGAAGACAACGATCCTGACGGATCAACCGGTTTGAACGTGCCCTACTTCTTGGCCTCGTCGGGAACAATGGCCGGCAACTGGGGTCGGTTTGCGGGAAGTTTTTCTTCGCCGGATTTCAGCCGTTCGATCCGCCGCAACATCCGGTCGCGGATCTCGGAATACATCTTGTTCGTCGCCAAAGCGAGGTGCCGTCCGGCCTCCTCGAACTGGCCGATGCTGAGCTTGCAGCGGGCAAGGTGGATCTGGACCCCTTCGCGCTCCACGTCGTCGCGGGCCGCTTCCAGCGCTTCCTGCCACGCGATGAATCCCTCGGCGAATCGCTGCGGCTTGGTTCCGTAAAAGCTGTTGGCGTAGTCCGATCGGATGATGAAGTTCGCCGGATCCAATTTGATCGCCAACCGATAGAGCCCCAAGGCGCGCTCGAAGACCTCGGACTCGGAGATCGAGAAGAACTCCATCGCGTCCTTCCGGAACAGGTAGACCGTCGTGGCGTAGTTCCACGGATAGATCGCCTCGTTCGGCATCAGGTCCATTGCCTTCTGGTAATGGACGAAGGCGTTCGTGACAGGTCCGCGATGGCCGTAATAGTTCGCCAAGTTGTTCCACACGGCGGGCAGTTTCGGATCGATCCGTTTGGCTTCCTCCCACTGTTTGACCGCACCGGGTTCGTCGCGGTTGTCGTTAAGGTAGCTGCCGTAGGCGATGCGGGCGCGGGCGTGTTTCGGGTGCTGTTCGACGAATGTGCTGTAGGCCTTGTCCACCTCGGCGATGCGCTGCTCGACCTTCGCCTTGAGCGTCGCGCTGTCGGCGCCGGCCCCGGCTTCCGCGAACTTCGCGGCATCCGCAATCCATTTCTCGATGTCGGTATCGGAGGAATCGTCGAACTCGATGACCTTCTGGTAGGCCTCCTCCACTGGATCGACGGCAACCCCGGCCGCGGCCGAAACCGCCTTGCCGGTCAGCAGATTGCTGGCGGCTTCCACCGGGTTCGTCGCCAGGACTGCGCCGAGGACAAGGGAGAGTAGGTTGGTCATCGGCATGGCACCCCGCCCGAGGCCGGGCATCGGACTATTTGGAGACTGACATGCCGGGCTTGGTCTTGGCCACGGCCTGGATGAGGTCCACCATGATGTTCTTGGCTTCGTCGAGGTGGATGTCGAGCGGCGGGAGCTTGTCCAATTCGGCGTCTGCGGGATCCACGTCGTCATCCGGATCCGCGATGCGTGTGACCTGATTGGTCTTGGGCTGCCAGACTTGAAGTCCGGGCTCGACGGAGTTGCGGAGCGTCACCTCGAAGAACTTTGGGTCATTCCTGTGATTGAGCCGCTCGGCCTTCCGGGCCTCATCGCGCTTTTTGTTTTCTTCGCGCTCCTTGAGCCGTTCCGCCTGGTTCATGGAGACGCTCTTGTCCTTGATGATCTTTTGGTAGCGGGCGATGTCGTCGCGGACCAATCCAAACTCGGCGCTCGCTGCCACGCGCTTCTCGGACTTGGCCTTCAGGTCCTCGACCAGGGCACTGATGTCGTTCAGCGGATCGTAAACTGACGCCTTGATCACATCCCACGGAAGCGGGTCGTCGAGCGACGCTTCTCCCAGTTCGGCGTGATTGTTTACAGACGCCAGGACGATGTCTGGAGTGACTCCCTTGAGCTGGGTGGACGCGCCATTGACCCGGTAGAACTTCCTGATCGTGAGCTTGAGGGCTCCGGGGTTCGACGTGACCGGATAGTCCTTGCTGCGGCCCATCATCTTATCCAGCGGCAAAAGCTGCTGCACCGTGCCCTTGCCGTGGGTCGTGCGATCCCCGACCAGCAACGCGCGCCCGTAGTCCTGCAGGGCCGCCGCCACGATCTCGGAAGCGGAAGCGCTGAAGCGGCTGGTCAGGACCATCAGCGGGCCGTCGTAGAGAACCGACTCGTCAGGGTCTTCATCCACGAAGACTTGGCCGCTCGGATCCTTCACCTGGACAACCGGGCCTTTTTTGATGAACAGGCCAGTGAGATTGATGGCTTCCTCCAACGACCCGCCGCCATTCCGGCGCAGGTCGAGAATCAACCCCTTCATTCCTTCGGCTTTCAGTTTGCCGATGAGCTTGGAGACATCCTTCGTGGTGCTCTTGTGTTCGCCGCGGGTCGAGCCGGTCAACTGAAAGTCGGCGTAAAACGAGGGAAGGTCGATCAGGCCGATCCGGTTGGTCTTGCCCTTGGCGTCGACATGGTCGTAGACGCGAGCCTTGGCTTCGGAGTCCTCGATCTTGATCTCGTCACGCACCAGCGTGACCTGTTTCCGGGCGGACGAATCGGGGGAATCCCCGGGCAAAATGTTGAGACGGACCTTGGATCCCTTCTCGCCTCGGATCATTTCGACGACCTTCTGGAGCTTCATGCCGCCGACCTCGACATACTCGCCCTTGTCCCCCTGCGCGACGGCGACGATCTTGTCGCCGGGTTTAATCTTTCCGCTGATGCGGGCGGGGCCGGGATGAAGCTCGACGATCTTAACGTAGTCGTCGTCCTGCTGGAGCAGCGCGCCGATGCCGTAGAGCGAGAGCTTCATGGCGATCTCGAAGTTCTTCAGCTGCGAGTCGGTCATGTAGTCCGAATGCGGATCGAACACATGGGCCAACGAAGTCAGGTAGATGCCGAATACCTCGTCCTCGCTCAATTCGCGGATGTTCTTCTGGAACCGGGAATAGCGGGCGGTGAGTGCCTTGACGATGTCTTCATGCTGCTTCTTGGCCAACTGCTCGGGGGTAAGCGCCGTGGCGGCCTCCACCGCGTTCGTCTTGCCATCCTTGACGACGGCCTCGCCTTTGGACTTGGCCGAGGCGTTGGTCACGGAGGGTTTCCCGAGCTTCTCCTGGAGGTATTCAAACCGGACGTGCTGCTTCCACAGGTCGCGCGCATCGGCGATGTCTTTTGGATTGGGAAGCTCCTTGCGGTTGGGCGTGTAGCGTTCGATCGCGTCGAACTCGAACTTCGCCGTCTTCACCAGATTGGTGACGTAGCCGACCCGCTGCTCAACGCGCTGGAGGAACCGCTCGAAGATGACCCGCGACGGCGTGGTGTCGCCGGCGAAGGTCAGGTTACCGAGCTCCTTCC
>JBBRDN010000046.1:0-23877 GCA_038203875.1 Verrucomicrobiota bacterium | reverse complement strand
GCAGATGAGGACGAGCCGGTCTTTGCGGAGCGGGACCATCTCCAGCTTTGCATCCTTCGTCGGATAGGCGACGAGCCCGAGATCGACGACGTTGCCGAGCACGTCCTCGTAGACCTGGTTCGCCCGGCGGTATTCGATGTGGACGTTCACCGTGGGGAACTGCTTGAGAAAGCTCTTCAGATAGGGCGGCAGGTCGTGGAGGCCGATCGAGTAGATCGTGGCCACGCGGATCGTGCCGGAGACGATGTCCTTGATTTCCTGCAGGCGGCTGAGAAGCGAATCGTAGGTCTGGATGATCTGCTTGGAATACTCGTAAAGGATCTGGCCCTCGCGGGTGAGGCGGAACTTCTTCTTCGACCGTTCGATGAGCAGGGTCTTGAACTGGCGTTCCAGGGACGCGATCTGCTGGCTGACGGCGGACTGGGTGACGTTGTTGATCTGTGCGGCCTTGGTGAAACTCTCCGTCTCGGTGAGGTCACAGAACACTTTCAGACTGTCGATCTGCATTCGGAGAAGGAAGCCGTCCGGCGGGATGAAGTCAACTTATCGGGCTCTGGATGGAAAGGACTGCTGTTGCGGGCTGTGCCGGCTGGCAATTGTTTAGGAGTGCTAACGACTCGTGAAACGGCATCAGCCGGGTTAAACACGTGAGGAATTCCACGGGCTGGCTCTGGCGTTCCGTTGGAAAACACGTCACGCCGACGTAGGCCTTGGACTACTCCCGCTTGAAATCGCTGAAAGCCGCCGGGAGCAACTCGGTCACCGTGAACCGCCGGATGTCCTTGGGCGTCGCGGGATCGGCCACGAAGACCTCGGCCTTGGGCGCGTATTCGATGAGCAACTGCCGGCAGGCGCCGCACGGCGAAACCGCGCCGTTGGCCACCACGGCCACGGCGATGAAGTCCTTCTGGCCCTCGGTCAACGCCTTGAAGAGCGCCACGCGCTCGGCACAGCAGGTCAGCCCATAGCTGGCGCTTTCCACGTTGGCCCCGCCGATGATCTCGCCCTTGCGCGTGAGCAGCGCTGCACCGACCCGAAACCTGGAGTAGGGCGCAACCGCGCGCTTGCGGGCGGCGAGGGCGGCCTTGACGAGGCGGCGCTGGTCATTCGGCGGCAGCATGGAGTTCGGCGAACTTGCGGAGGAACTTCGCCATGGCCGGCGCTTGGCGGCTGGTGACTTCGAGCACTTCCTGGTGCGAGAGCGGATGTTTGGAGATGCCGGCGGCGAGGTTGGAAATGCAGCTTACTCCGGCCACGCGCATGCCGCATTGGCGCGCCACGATTGCTTCGGGAACGGTGCTCATACCCACTGCATCCGCGCCCAGCTTGGCGAAGGCGCGGATCTCGGCCGGCGTTTCGAAGCTCGGCCCGTGCACTGCCAGGTAGACGCCTTTCTTGAATGTGAGCTTCGCCGCTTTGGCCGCCTGTTCGCTGACTTTGATCAGCGCAGGATCGTAGGCGACCGAGAGGTCGATGAATTGGATCGTGCCGGGATATGTGACGCCCCGGAGCGGATTGTCGCCCATCAGATTGATGTGATCGGTGATGGCCATGAGCGTGCCGGGCTTGAGTCCGCTCGTGATGCCGCCGGCGGCGTTGGTCAGAAGCACGGTCTTGATGCCGAGGTCGGCGAGCACGCGGATGGGGAAGGTCACCTTGTCGAGCGAATGGCCTTCATAGAAGTGCGCCCGGCCCTTCAGCACCACGACGGAGACGTTGCCGAACGTCCCGAAGACGATCTTGCCGGCGTGCCCGCTGACGCCTACCGCTGGAAATCCCGGCGCTTCGCGGAAGGGGATCTCCTTCACGACGGTCAACTCGGACAGCGAGTGCTGGAAACCGCTGCCGAGCACCATGGCGAGCGTGGGGCGCAGGGAGGATTGTTTCTTGAGGAACGCGGCGGTGGTGCGGCTGTCGTGGTTCACAGGGTGGCGGCTTGATTTGAAACGGTTGTCTCTTACGCTGCGCGGACTTTACGAAGTTATGGAATTAAACAACGACGAAATCCGGCGTTACTCGCGGCACCTCATCCTTCCCGAGGTCGGCCTCGCCGGACAGAAGAAGATCAAGGCGACCAAGGTCCTCTGCATCGGAGCCGGCGGGCTCGGCTCGCCCATCGCCATGTATCTCGCCGCCGCCGGCATCGGCAAGATCGGCATCGTCGACTTCGACACCGTCGACTTCTCCAACCTCCAGCGCCAGATCATCCACGGCACCGACGATGTCGGACGTCCCAAGGCCGAATCGGCCAAGGAGACCATCGCCTCGATCAACCCCAACGTCGAAGTCGTCATCCACAACACCCGCATCAGCGCGGAGAACGCCTTCGACCTGATCGCCCCCTACGACATCGTCGTGGATGGCACGGACAATTTCCCTACGCGCTACCTGACCAACGACGCGTGCGTCCTGCTCAAGAAGCCAAACGTCTACGGCTCCATCTTCCGCTTCGAGGGCCAGGCCAGCGTCTTCGCGCCGCACCTCGGCGGGCCTTGCTACCGCTGCCTCTATCCCGAACCACCCCCGCCGGGAATGGTCCCGAGCTGCGCGGAAGGCGGCGTCCTTGGCGTGCTGCCCGGCATCATCGGGTGCATCCAGACCAACGAGATCCTCAAGCTCGCCCTCGGCAAGGGCACCTCGCTCGTCGGCCGCCTGCTTCTCTTCAACGCGCTCGACATGAAGTTCCGCGAGCTGAAGCTCCGTCGCGATCCGTCCTGCCCGCTCTGCGGCGACAAGCCGTCCATCAACGCGCTCATCGACTACGAGCAGTTCTGCGGCATCGTGCCCGAGACCGCCAATCCGGGGCAGAATCTCGACGAGGTCACCGTCCAGGACATGAAGAAGGCCCTCGATGATCCGAAGCTCGGCATCAAGGTCGTCGACGTCCGCGAGCCCGACGAATACCAGATCGCCAAGGTCACGGGCGTGCCGCTGCTCCCGCTCAGCCAACTCCCGCAGCGCTTCACCGAACTCGACCCGAACGTCCAATACTACCTCCACTGCAAGGGCGGCATCCGCTCCATGAAGGCCCTGAAGTTCCTGCGCGAACAGGGCTTCAAGTATGTGAAGAGCGTCAAGGGCGGCATCGGCGCATGGTCCGACGAGATCGACCACAGCGTGGCGAAATACTGAACCGCCGGTTCAACCAGACTTCGAGACGGCACCGGATGACCTCCGGTGCCGTTCTGTTTTGGGGCACAGTCGTGAGTTCATTCAGCTCGGCAACAGAGGCGCATGCTGATTCGCGGTCATTCGTCGGCGAACAGGATGCTTAGGTAGAACCTCACCTGTTTGTCGGTCAGCGCGCAGTTTCGTTGATTTGCAGGGTTCACCAGCAGCGAATGATTGGTGGTGTGGCCTTTCGCCCATTCGCGAGGCCGCATTATGTGGACTAAGCGATCCCCTTGTCCGACTAGATGGTCGACCGCAGCTTTCGCGACCGTCGAAGAAGGAAGGCCGAGAACCCACGAGCCCGGAAAGGATTCTGAGTGATACGGGAAGCTCTCGATACACGAGATCCTGTCGGCCAAAAATCTAAGGGCTTCGAGTTTTGATTCAAACCTGCGGGCCGCGCATGTGATCAACCGCCCAAGAACTCGGTTCCACCAACGGAAACCGGGGTGCCAAGCGAATTCCGGGTTGAGGAAGTAGAAGGGAAATTTTCCTGCAGGGATTTGCTGGACGAGATTGTTCCAAACAACCTCGCTGAACTCCTTATTCTTCATTTCGTGGAGGTCACCAGGGTTGAATCCTGGATTTGCTAACACTATCACAACCTTGCGGTGCACGAGTGAACCGATGAAGGGCTGTGGTAGCAAAGACCCGATGATCCGGCTGTCCGATCCTTCGGTCATGGAATAGTCGCGGTAAAGCGCCGTCGCGCTCTCCGGGTGGATAGACCTAGTTTCAGAGATGCGCTCGCGATCCGAAGGATGAATCCAGTTAGTAGGCTTTTCGGCTCGGTCGAGAGATTTCCAGAACCTGACCAGCTTTTCTAAGTTGTTCATTCGTCCTGGTTCACCCCACCAGCCGATACCAGTTGTCGCGTTGCTTCGGCTCGTAGCCGAGTTCGGCGATGAGGCGCTTCATGTCGGCCACGCCCATTCGGAAGGTGGTGCCGGCGCTGCTGACGACGTTCTCCTCGATCATGATCGAGCCGAGATCGTTCGCGCCGTATTTGAGCGCCACCTGCCCGACTTCCTGGCCCTGTGTGACCCACGAGCTTTGGATGCTCGGGATGTTGTCGAGGTAGATGCGGGCCAGCGCCTGAGTCTTGAGGTATTCATGCGGACCGACGGTTGGAGCTTTCAGCACCGCGTTCTCGGGCTGGAAGGTCCAGCAGATGAAGGCGGTGAAAGCGCCGCCTTTCAGCGAACCGTTCTCCAGCGCCGTGGCGTAGGCAGCGGAGCGTTCCATCGGGCTTTGGCCTTCGAGCGTCGTCATTCGCGCGAGCGACGTGTCCTGCTGGCTCCGCACCACCTCCAGATGTTCGATGCGGTCGTCCACCGTCTCCACGTGGCCGAACATCATCGTGACCGAACTGGCCAAACCCAGCCGATGGGCCACGTCCATCACGCCCATCCATTCGGCGGTGTTGGCCTTGAGCGGGGCGATGCGTTTGCGGACGCGGTCCACGAGGATTTCACCGCCCCCGCCGGGAACGCTGCCGAGACCGGCGGCAACGAAGTCCTGGATGATCTTCTCCACCGGCTCGTTGAAGACTTCCTGGAAATGGATGAGTTCGCTCGGGCTGAAGCCGTGGATGTTGAAGCCGGGAAACTTGTCGCGGACGTGGCTCAGGAGGTCGAGATACCACTGCTTGGTCAGCTTGGGATGATGGCCGCCCTGCATGAGCATCTGATGGCCGCCGAGAGCGATCGTCTCCTCGATCTTCTTGTCCAGCTCGGGGAGAGAAATGACATAGCTGTCGGCGTCCTTCTCCGTCCGCCAAAACGCGCAGAACTTGCAGTAGACGTTGCAGACGTTGGTGTAGTTGACGTTGCGGTCGACGATGTAGGTGACCACGTCGTTGCCGTGCCCGCCATGCGCGGCGGCGCGATGGAGCTGGCGACGGCGATCGGCCAGGGCGCCGAGTTCCTCCAAAGGCAGGACGTAAAGGCGGCGGGCTTCGTCAGGCGTGATGCGGCCGCCGTCCCAGACTTTCTGCAGGAGCGTATCCAACGTCGCGTCGTAGACCATGAACGGAACCTAGGGCCGCAGCGGTGGGAGACAAGTTTCGGGAAGCCGGCTCCGGCGGAAATGGACCGGCCTTATGGGATGATCAGTCGGTCGGAACGCGCAAGTCAGCTCACGAACCTGGGATCGAAGACCTCGCGGCCGGAGTGTTTGCGGAGGAGTTCGACGAACTTGGCCAGGCCGCGCTTCTCGTCGTCGCCCAGGTGGTAATGGATGTGCCAGCCGAGGTAGTCCTTGCGGAAGGCCATGTCGAACTCGGCGCGGTCCCGGATGATGTCGTCCAGCGTGTCCATCCCGAAGTCGCGCGTTTCGCGGAGGATACGGCACAGTTGCTTCGTGTCGCGGTCGCGGCGCAGCGCCCAGACGGCGTAGACGAAGGGGAGATTAGACAGCTCCATCCAAGCCGAGCCGAGATCCCAGATCTGGTGCCCGGGATTCGTCCGGCGGAACTTGATCGCTGGATCGCCGATGAGCAGCACGTTGTCCGGCATCAACTCGGGCGTGTAGTCGATCAACGGGACGAACTCCGGCCGGATGCCGCGTTCGCCCAAGAGCACGCGGAGCAAGTTCACGCTCGTGAGCGAGGCCGGATCGCAATGGACCAGGGTCAGCTCCTCCAGCGGCGTTTTGTGCGCGAGATAGACGCTGAACACCTCGCCGAGCGAGCCGATGCAGATGCCGTCAAGGATGTCGTAGCGGTCGTTGAACAGCACCTCCGTCACGCTCAGGAGAGCGGCATCCAGCTCGCCCGCGCGCAGCATGTCGCCGAGGCGGGACGGCACGACGAACTGGATCTGGTCCTCGATGCCGCGCGTGAGGGGCACGGCGTTGAGGTAGGGAACGGAACCGACCTTGAAGCCGGACAACGTCATCTCCAGCACGTCGTCCTTGGGATTGATCTCGATCAACGGGTCCGCCTTGGGCGGGCGCGGCAGGTCTTTTTCGCCGGCGGGTCCGGCGAGGCGGAGCTTCAGTGGAGGTTCGGAATCCATTTGTCGGACGAGACAGTGGTGCGCGCCCGACGAGTCGGCAAACGGTTCCTGAAATCGTGCGGGACGGAATGGGCTGGGCCCAGGAGGCCAGCGCGGGCCTGCCTTCAATTCATCTGCCAAGCCTGACTACGCCTTCGAGCTCGCCAGATCCGTCTCCTTCGTCCGCTGCTCTCCCGCATCGCCACCCGCTTCCTTGGCCGAAAGCACGGCAGCTTGGGGTTCGTCCCAGACCTTGATCGGTTCGTAGAAGGTATTGCGCTGAACGGGCGTGCGACCGGCTTCGCGGATGGACTTCACCATCTGGGCCTCGGTCTGGAGCTGGGGCGACTTGGCCCCGGCCATGTGGAAGATATGTTCCTCGATGATCGTGCCGTGGATGTCGTCCGCGCCGTAGCTGAGGGCGACCTGCGCCATCTTCATCCCCATGCCGACCCAGTAGGCGGTGATGTGGTCGAAGTTGTCCAAGAACAGGCGGGCCACGGCGAGGGTGCGGAGCTGGTCGAAGCCGGTGGGCGCGTGTTCGACGGGGATGCCATTGTTGTCCGGCTGGTAAGGCAGGGCAATGAATCCGACGAAGCCCTTGGTCTCATCCTGGAGCTGGCGGAGCTGGCGCAGGTGATCCACGCGGTCGGCCAACGTCTCGACGTGGCCGTAGAGCATGGTGCAGGTGCTGCGGCCGCCGAGCTGGTGCCAGGTGCGGTGGACGTCGAGGTATTCCTCGGCCGATTCCTTGCCCTTGGCGATGGCGCTGCGGACCTCCTTGCGGAAGATCTCCGCGCCGCCGCCGGTGAGCGATTCGAGGCCGGCTTCCTTCAATTCAGCCAGCGTGTCGCGGACAGATTTCTTGGCCAGCCAGGCGAGGTGCAGGATTTCAATCGCGGTGAAGCACTTCAACTGGAGCCGGGGATCGAGCGCCTTCAACGCCTTGAGGAAGCCGGTGTAGTAGCTGAAGGGCAGCGAGGGATGGAGCCCGCCGACGATGTGCAGCTCGGTGATGCCGAGGGCGAGCGCCTCGCGGGCCTTCTCAACCATCTGATCGGCGGTCAGCTCGAAGCCGTCCTTGTCGCGCTTCTTGCGGCTGAAGGCGCAGAACTGGCAGCTGAGGATGCAGTAGTTGGAGTAGTTGAGGTAGCGGTTGACGATGTAGGAGGCGCGGTTGCCGACCTTGCGGGCGCGGGCGAAGTCGGCCAACGCACCGAGGGCGTTGAGGTCCTTGGTCTCGAAGAGGCGGAGGGCATCGGCTTCGGTCAGCCTCTCGCCGGCGACGACCTTTTCGTAGAGGTCGCGCAGCTCGCTGTGCTTCAGGGCAAACATCGTCATTGCCCGACGAAACTAGCAGAGGAGCGGGCGAAGGGAAGCGTCCGGGGTTGTCAGGGCCTGCCAAGAATTCATTCCGACCAGAAGCACCGGAGGTGCGGAAGAAAGGAGCCCACGGCGTGAGTCGTGGGTTTGACGGAAAAATAGAAAAAGCCCCGGCAGGGGCGGCAGAGAACGTCTCTTTCGCCCCTGCCGGGGCTCGGGCCGATACCCTGACAACCCACGGCTCACGCCGTGGGCTGCTTTCTGTCGCCGCTCTGCGGCTGGCTTTGAAGACGCGCCTTAGGGCCTTGCCGGCGTTGACGATCTCCCAGCGCGAACATCCAGGAATTTCGAGAGTTGGGTCCGCGAGCTTTCGAAAGTGAACGCGGCGTAGACGGTGTGGAACTCCGCCGGATCGATCACCCAGTCGGCGGCGGACTTGGCGCATTCCAGCTTCCGGTCGTCGAACGAGAAGAGCTTCAACATTTCCAGCACTTGCCGCGACGCGATGCGGCCGCGTGCGCCCGCTCCGACGACTTTGGCGAGGGCGAGCTTGGAGTCGTCGAAGGATTCCCGTTTGAGCGACGCGAGGATTTCACCGAGCTCCTTGTCGGTGAGTGGCAGAGGACCGGTCGGTCGCGTGGCTGCTGTGCCGGGGCCGCGATTCGAGGCGGGTGCGCTGCGCTGCTCCCATTGGATGCGGTCATGAAGGCGGAAGACCTTGGAGAACGTCTGGAACGCGTCGTAGACGTCGTAGAAGTTCTCGGGATCGATGGTGAACCGGTATGCCTCGGCCGCGAACTCGATGCGGCTGTCCTCATTCGTGATTGTGAGCGCCATGCGCTTCACCTGGGCGCTGGAGACGCCACGCGGAAAAAGAGTGGTGGTGGCGCGCTGAAGGCGTTCGGCGTCGTTCGGGGCCTGCTTCCATTCGTCCAGCCGCCGCTGGAATTCCTGCTCGGGAAACGGCCGTCGCGCATCGGCCGCTCGGGCCGGGTTTGCATGCATGAGGAACGCGACGATGAGAATGACGGCGGCGGCGAGTGATTGAAGTGCCTTCATGAGGGTCCTGGTTTCTTCGGTGCTCTACTTGCCGGCGGCGTAGTCGTCCCAGAGGCGATCGATCTCGGCCTTGGTCAGTTGGCTGTCGGCGGTCACGAAGCGGTAGCGGGCGACGTAGGCTTCGCCGGGTTTGATCTCCATGTCGCCAAGCTGCTGCGGGGCGTAACAGAAGAACGGCTCTGTCGGATGGAGCCGGATGGGCTGGGGGAAACGGTAGTTCGACGGATGGCAAAGGATCGCCGTGCCCGCGATGCCGCCGTCGAGCGGGCCGCCGATCCAGGCCCATTTGCCGCGCGTCTCGTTGATCTTGAGGCGGTCGGTGTCGCCGTTGGAGGTGAGATAGAGGCCGTTGGTCTTGCCGTTCCAGGACAAGTTGCCACGGAAGCCGAGGCCGCCGTAGCGATAGGTCGGGAGTTTCAGAGGCGACGCGGTGGCGCACGTCTGGGTGGACACGAGGTCGATGATGAAGAGCGCCGTGGGCGAAGCGATGGCCTTGGCCCGGATCTCCCAGGTTTCGTTGAGAACGGTCTTCGGTTGCGGCGCGAGCAGGTCGACGAACCGATGGCGCGCGATCAACCCGGCGCCAGAAGCGTCGTTCCAAACCTTGTCGACAGCGACGAATTCCACGAGGCCCTTCTTGTCGCCCATGTTCCAGAAATCCGGCGTGCGGCCCTCGAACTCGGTATGAGTCCACGGCGCCCAGATGCCGTGGTGGTGGATGTGGTTGCGCGGGAAATCATCGGTCACGAGACGGCCGCCCGGCGTGTAGACGGGATGAATGTAGCCGCCGCGCACGAAGGTTTCCTTGATGTCGGCGTGCGGCAGTTCGCCGGGCTCGGCCTGATAGCGGAACATCTCCTTCGCGCCCGCCTTGAAGACGATTTGTTTGCCGTCGCGCACGGCGGTCACGGCGGGTTCTGCGGCGTGTGAGGACGCGGTGAAAAGCAGGCCCAGGGCGAAGGCGGCAAGGGGAAGGCGCATGGAGGGAAGTTCTGACCGCACTGCGGAAAGGGTCAAGCGGGCGGATTGCGGCGGTTTGCTGGCGGGTCCAGCGTGAAAATGAAAAGCCGGCAGGCTGTAAACCTGCCGGCTTGGTGATCCGAGATTGGACCTTCGATTACTTCACCGTCTTGAGGTAGGCGGCGATGTCGGCAAGGTCCTGGGGCATGAGGCCCATCTGGTCCGCGCTCATCATGAGTGAGCGGCCGAGGTTCTTCTTACCCGCGATCCGGTTCTTGGGAACCATCTGCGTCAGGCCGCCGGCAGACTGGATGATCGTCGGGTCGCCTTCGGAAAGGATGAGGCCCTGGATCACTTCGTTGTTCTTGAGGCCGAGCTCGTAGCCGGTGAAGCCGGAGGCGATGTCGGCGGAGGGATTGATGATCGAGTTGATCAACACCTCGGTCGTCTGGCGGGAAGCCCAGCCTGTCAGGTTGGGCGCGTAGTCGACGCCGTTCTCGCCGACGCGGTGGCAGGCGTAGCAGGCGGCGGCCTTGGTGGCGCCGGCCTTGGCGTCGCCCTTGAGCTTGATGACATCGGCCACGGCATACTTCGGTGCTTCGGGCGCGGGCATGGAAGCAGGGGTCAGCTCGATGCTTTCGGGATCGTAGATGCCGCGTTTCTTCAATTCGCCGCCGAGCTGGTGCTCCTTCCAGGTGCTGTCCTTGAGATTCATCAGCCACCAAAAGGCGTCGGCCTTGGCGGGGCCGTCGGCCTTGGCGGCGATTTCGAGCATCGCGTCGGCAGCTTCCTTCGAGTTGTTGAAGCCGATGACCGTCACGGCCGCCTTGCGTTCAACGCTGGTCAGGGTCTTCGCGATGGCGCGGGCCTTGAAGTCGGAGACGCTCTGCGGCGTGTGCAAACGCCAGGCCAGGCCGGCGAACTGCGCGGACCACTGCAGCGAGTCGGGATTGTTCAGGACGGGTTTCACGAGGTCGTAGACCTGCGATTCCTTGCCCTTGGCGCCGGTGCCCCAGGCTTCGAGATAGGTGCGGTCCTTGCCGTCGTAGCCTTTCGCGACTGCGAGGAGGATGTCCTTCGACTGGTCGAACGTCATGTCGCGCATGGCGAGGGCGACTTCGCGGCGGACGGCGGGCGAAGGATCGACGGCGAGTTTCGACGCGGTGGCGAGGAGGTTGTGGTTCTGGCGGCGCAGCGCGCGGAACGCGACGACGCGGGCCTGGGCGTCCTTGTTTTTCAGTTCGCCTTCGACCTGCTTGATGCCCTCGGCTCCGAGCTGCGAGAGGATCCAGACGGCGCGGGCGCGGACGTAGGGGTTCTCGTCCTTCAACAGTTTGGTGACCGGCTTGAGGGCCTTGTCGCCCATGGCGACGAGCGCGAGTCCGGCGGTTCCACGGACGTTGACCGCGGGGCTCTTCAGGCCGGCGATCGCGCCTTCGACGGTGCCGAAATCCACCTTGGCGACCTTCGACTTGAAGCCCTTCGGAGCGATGCGGTAGATCGTGCCGGACATGGTGTCATCCCAGTCGGCATGGCCGCCGACGCGCGCGTCAAACCAGTCCGCAACGTAGATCGCGCCGTCGGTTCCGACCGTCACGTCCGAGGGACGGAACATGGTCTTCAGTTCCGGATCGGGCAGGCGGCGTCCGCCCTTGAAATCGGTGCCGGCGTATTCGCCTTCCTTGTTCGAGGTGATGAAGTCGAAGCGCTCCAGCTTGAAGCCGGCGCCGTCGGGAACGGGCTTGTAGCCGAAGACGACGTTGCGGCCGGGTTCGCAGCTGAGGAGCGTTCCCCGGAAGTCCTTACCGAAAGCGCCATCCTCGTAGAAGGCGATGCCTGTCGGGGAACCGCCGCCATAGACGTCGCCCGAGGGCATGGTGCCGGGATCTTCCTGACGCCATTCGGCGATGGGCGTGCTCTGGCCGGGACGGCGGTCGGCGCCCCAGGAACGTTTGCCGTCGGTCGAGCAGAAGCCGGCGTTGCCGTATTCCAGCAGGAACGCCGTGCGGCACGCCGGAGGATCGTCGTTGTCGTTCTGGAAGACGTCGCCGTAGGCGGTGACGGTCTGCTCGTAGCTGTTGCGGAAATTGTGACCGATGATGTTGACGGCCGAGCCGTCGGGATTCATGCGCGCCGCGAAACCACCGATCCAGACATGGCCGTCGTCGCTCTTCTGGCCGGCGATGTTGCGGGGGTTCCAGCCGAGGTCCGCCTGGCCGGGATCGTAGGCGCTGCCGATGCGGAAGGTCTTGCCCGACTTGTCGGTGAACATCGCGCCGCAGTTGCCGCTGTTGAAGTAATACTGGCCGTCCGGTCCCACGGTGATGCTGTGGATCGTGTGGTCGTGGATGCGGGCGTTGAACCCGTGCAGCAGCACCTCGCGCTTGTCGACGGCGGGATCGAACTTCATGTCACGGTTCACGTCCGTGTAGACGATGACGTCCGGGGCCATCGAAACGATGACCTTGTTGTCGATCACGGCCACGCCCATCGGGGCGAGGAGGAACGGCTCCTGCACGAACGTCCAGGACTTGTCGGCCTTGCCGTCGCCGTCGGTGTCCTCCATCACGATGATGCGGTCGCCCTCGGGCTGGCGTTTGGAATGGCCGCGGTAGTTGACGCCCTCGGCGACCCAGAGGCGGCCGTCCTTGTCGAAGTCGAAGTTCGTCGGGTTCTTCAGCATCGGCGACGAGGCGAAGACGGTGACTTCGAGTTTGGGGTCCGCGGTCTTGAGCATGGTCGTCGGCACGATGGTTTCGGCGGCGTGCAGGCCACCGAGCGTGCAGAGCGAGGCACAGGAGAAGAGTGTGAGCGCTTTCATGGATTGGTGAGTCGCGGCAACTTCGCTGAGTCTGAAGCCGGAATGCAACCCTGCATCGGCGAGGAAGGGGATGAAAGGGATGAAACGAATCCTTGCATGAGGCCTCGGTTCCTCTCTGGAGGATTCGCCTGCTTATCGACACGCCGCGAGACCGAAATCCCATGCTCCGCGGGGGGGGCGTTGAGGTCGCTGCTACGGAGCTTGGCGATCGGAAACACCGGCTGTCCTACAGGCCGGTCGGCCCTGCGGGCCTGTAGTCACCGCTTCCCGAACTTCTTCCGCCCGCCCTTTCCGTAGCTCGTCGACTTGGCGGGTGATGCACTTGCGCCGCTCGAGGCTCCACCCATCCGGTTCTTCAGCTCCTTGATCTGGTCGCGGAGCATGGCGGCTTTCTCGAACTCCAGGTTGTTCGAGGCTTCGATCATTTCGCCCTCCAGTTCGCGGACGGTTTCAGTGAGATCGAAGTTGCCGCCGGCGTCGTTGATGACCGCCTTGCTGTCGAATTCGTGTGCGCGCGTGCTGAGGCTTTCCTCGACGGCGCGGACGACGCTGCGGGGTGTGATGCCGTGCTCGGCGTTGTAGGCGAGCTGCTTCTTCCGGCGGTAGTCCGAGGTGGCCAGGAGCTTCTGGATGCTCTGGGTCATCACGTCGGCGTAGAGGATGACCTTGCCGTGGAGATGTCGCGCGGCGCGGCCGGACGTCTGGATGAGGCTGGTGGCGCTGCGGAGGTAGCCTTCCTTGTCGGCGTCGAGGATGGCGACGAGCGAAACCTCCGGAAGGTCCAGGCCTTCGCGGAGGAGGTTGATGCCGACGAGCACATCGAACTCGCCCTTGCGCAGCGCGCGCAGGATCTCGACGCGTTCGATGGCGTCGATCTCGCTGTGGAGGTAGCGGACGTTGACGCCGAGGTCGCGGAGGTAGTCCGTGAGTTCCTCGGCCGTGCGCTTGGTGAGCACGGTGACGAGCACGCGCTCCTTCTTGTCCACGCGTTCGCGGCATTCGTTGAGCAGGTCGTCGATCTGGCCCTTGAGCGGCTTGATGACGATCTCGGGATCGATCAGGCCGGTGGGGCGGACGATCTGTTCGGCGACGTGTTTGCCGGCGCGCTGCATCTCCTCGGGCGCGGGCGTGGCGCTGACGTAGACGGCCCGGTGGATGTGGCCGTTGAACTCCTCGGTGTTGAGCGGGCGGTTGTCGAGCGCGCTGGGCAGGCGGAAACCGTGCTCGACCAGAACCGTCTTCCGCGAACGGTCGCCGGCGAACATGCCGCCGATCTGCGGCACGGTGACGTGCGACTCATCGATGACGAGGAGGTAGTCGTCGGGGAAAAAATTCATCAACGTGTTCGGCCGCGAGTTCGGCGGACGCTGGGTGATGTGGCGCGAGTAGTTCTCGATGCCGGAGCAGAAGCCGAGTTCCTCCATCATCTCCAGGTCGTATTCCGTCCGCATCTTGATGCGCTGCGCCTCCAGCAGGCGGCCGGTGCTCTCGAACTCGAAGACGCGTTTCCCAAGCTCCTCGCGGATGGAAAGGATGGCGCGCTTCATCTTGTCGGCCACGGTGGCGAACTGCTTCGCCGGGAAAACCATGGCGCTCGCGAGTTCCGCCAGCTTGTCGCCGGTCAACGGCTCGAAGCGCGTGATGCGGTCGATCTGGTCGCCGAAGAATTCGAAGCGCAGGCCGTCCTCCGTCGCGGCGGGCCGCAGCTCCACCGTGTCGCCGCGCACGCGGAACTGGCCGCGTTCGAAAGCGATGTCGTTCCGGGTGTATTGCAGGTCGACGAGGCGCGAGAGGAAGGCGTCGCGGCCCAGTTCCTGGCCGACGCGCACGGGGATGATGAGCTGCTCGTAGTCCTCGCGGCTGCCGATGCCGTAGATGCACGAGACGCTGGCGATGACGACCACGTCGCGCCGGGTGAAGAGCGACGCCATGGTCGAGAGGCGCATGCGTTCGATCTCCTCGTTCACGCTCGAATCCTTCTCGATGAACGTGTCCGTGCGCGGGATGTAGGCCTCGGGTTGGTAGTAGTCGAAATAGCTGACGAAGTATTCGACGGCGTTGTCCGGGAAGAAGCCCTTGAACTCGGCGTAGAGTTGGGCGGCGAGCGTCTTGTTGTGGGAGATGACCAGCGTGGGCCGGTCCACGTTCCTGATGACGTTCGCCATGGTGAACGTCTTGCCGGAACCGGTGACGCCGAGGAGCACCTGGTGTTTGGCGCCGGAGACAAGGCCCTCGGTCAACTGCGCGATGGCCTGGGGCTGGTCGCCTGCGGGTGAGTAATTGGAGACAAGCCGGAACATCGGAGGCGGAAGCTATTGGCGGGTGGCCCCACCGTCAACGGACCCAAAAGCGGGCATTGGCGAGCGCATCGAGCTACGGGCCCGCGGCGTCCATGCACCGTTGGGTCAGTTCCCGGTCATCCAGGGCCCGGAGGAATTTCCGCACCTTCCCCAACAGTTTCCTGGCTTCCGGCCGTTTTCCGTTACGTCCCTCGGCGATGCACAAGAGAACTGTTGCCCGGAAGATTGATCCTTCCACGAGCGTATTGGACCGCCAGATCGCGAACTCCTCGATGGCGCGGCGCAGGTGTTCGACGGCTTGTGGCCACTGGCCGTCGGCCATCGCGATCAAGCCCCGGAGCTGGGAGATGTGCGGGCGGCAGAGTTCGTGCATCGGAAGGCGGACGACTTTCTCCAGGATTTCGCCAGCCTGCGGGCCGTCCTGCAACCATTCCGCGACCAGGCTGGCGAGATCGATCGCGATCATGGCGCTGTCCGGTTTCAAGGCCGCAGCCTGACGCATCAGTTCCAGTGCTCGGTCCCGGTTCCGCGCGATTGAATGGACGGCGGCGAGCATCGTGAGCGAATACCAGCGGGGAACCTTGGGATGGTCCTCGAGTCCCCGGAACATGACCAGAGCCTCATCCATGCGGCCGAGGCCGGCCAGCGCCTCCGCCCGCATCTGGGCGACCCACGGTGCGGGAACGCTCGGCCGTTCGCCCCTTTTGATCCCGCCCAGCTTGACCGCGATGGCGAGCACTTGGTCCCAACGCTGCCAGACCTTCGCACGGTTCAACCGGGTGAACAGCCGGGTCGCGCGGGTGATCCAGAGCGGCATCACCATGAAAAAGGCGAGCAGCGAACCCGGAACACATGCCCAGAGCCAATGGCCGCTGACGACGAGATAGACGGTCAGCATCGGGATGACGATGAGAGTGGGTCCGAGCTGTTTGGACATCGTCCAGATCGACCGGAGCGGACCCGGCATCGGCTGTGTCGTGTAAGCGATCGCCTTCAATGCCGGCAGTTTTACGGGGCTTTCAAACAGGGCTTGGCTCACTGCGCCTATGTCGTCGGTGTAGAAACGAATTCGGGAATGACCGAGTTCCCGCAATGCGACGTCGGCCTGCACGAGCGTGTCGGCGGCGAACCGTTCGGCCACCTCCTGCCGGTGCTTGTCGAGTGCGATGAAGAGAAACTCGGGCATTGCGATGGGCGGGACCGTCGAATCCCGGAACGGGCGGTGCAATCCAATCTTTGGCGTCTGCACTCGGGCGTGGTCCGCAATTTACATTGGCCCCGGGGAACCACACTGTGCCCGCTCCAGCGGAGAAACTATTCATGCCGCAGGAAGGTCAACCAGCAGAAGAAACGAACCATTATGGGCGACAGATCACCTAAAGATAACCAGAAGAAGACCGGCCAGAAGCAGGCCGCCGCCAGCTCGGCCGACAAGAAGAAGCAGCAGGCCGCCGCCTCCAAGTCGGCTGCCGCCAAAAAGAAGTAGTCGTTCGGGCGCCGCCGTCTCTCCCGGTTTCCGAACCGGGAGAGACGCGGCGCAGTTTACCGGTGTGGCTTCGCGACGCCGGATCAGGCGGCTCGGATGTCCGGGTAGGAGGAAGGAAGCAGACCATGAAGATCGCCATCGCCTCGGACCACGCCGGGTTTGCCTACAAGGAACAGATCAAGGCGATGCTCCGGGGTCTTGGGCATGAGGTCCGCGACTTCGGTCCGGATGACGAGACTCCCGTCGATTACCCGGTCTACATCCGCCCGGTCGCGGAATCCGTCGCGAACGGCGAGTGCGATCGGGGGATTGTCCTCGGCGGTTCCGGCAACGGTGAAGCCATCGTCGCCAACAAGGTCCGCGGCGTCCGCTGCGCGCTATGCTGGAGCCATGACACGGCGCGGTGGGGCCGCGAGCACAACGACGCCAACGTCCTCGCGCTCGGCCAACGGACGATCCCAATCGAACTCGCGCTGGAGATCGTGCGCATCTGGCTCGACACGCCCTTCAGCGGCGGACGCCACACGAACCGCGTGCGCCTGATCGAAGGCTGACGGTCCGCCTCGCCGGATTGTCGGACAAGGACGGCTTTACCCAGCCACGGTTCCGATGGATAAACGGGCATCACCTATGTCCAATCCCCCCACGTTTTCCGCCATTGCCGGCGTCCTTCTGCTGGCCTCCTGCGCCTCGCAGCCGCTCGCTCCGTTCGCCGCCTTGACGGCCGATGCGAATGGCCGCGACCTGCCCGGGCAACGGGCAGACGGCTCCGTGCGGCTGCCAAACCAGTGGTTCCTGCGGCCGGTCGGCCGTCAGATCGATCTCGGCGACTTCCCGGTGAACATTGCAGTGCATCCCTCGGGTAAATGGGCCGCCGTGCTGCATTCGGGCTATGGCCAGCACGAGATCATCGTCGTCAATCTCGCGACCGAGGCGATCGCGTCGCGCACGAAGCTCAAGGAGGCGTTCTACGGCATCGAGTTCTCCGCCGATGGCCGCCGGATCTTCAGCAGCGGGGCGGGTGAGGAGGCGATCTTCAGCTTTGATTTCACTGAAGGACAACTGGCCGCGCGTCCCCCGATTCCCCTTCGCGATGTGAAGGAGCGCGGCATTCCCGCCGGTCTCGCGCTCGACGCCTCGGCCAAACACCTCTTCGTCGCGAATGTCTGGGGCCATCAGATTTCGCAGGTCGATGTCGATGCCGGCAAGGTCTCCGCCCAGACCGCCTTGGGCCGGACCAACCGCGCGACGCTCGTTGTCCCACCGTCGAATCCGGACCTCGCAGCGATCACGAAACGCGCCGAAGCCGAAGCCGAGTCGACGCGTCTGGCGGACCCTTTCCCCTACAGTTGCCGGTTGGATGAACGCCGCCAGCGGCTCTATGTGAGCCTTTGGGCGCGGGCCGAGGTCGCGGTCATCGACCTGAAGCGCAACGAGGTCGTGGCGCATTGGCCGACGGAGGAGCATCCGAACGAGATGCTGCTCTCGCGTGGCGGCAAGCTGCTCTTCGTCGCCAACGCCAACCGCAACACGGTCACGCTCATCGACACCGACACGGGCCGCGCATTGGAGCAGATCTTCGCCAGCTTTCAGGCGGATTCGCCGCCAGGATCGACGCCCAACAGCCTCGCGCTTTCGCCCGACGAAAAGACGCTCTACATCGCAAACGCCGCCAACAACATGGTCGCGGTGATCGACGTGACGCTGCCGGGCAAAAGCCGTTCACTGGGCTTCATTCCCGTCGGCTGGTATCCGACGTCGGTGCGCGTCACGCCCGACGGGACGAAGCTCCTCGTCGCGAATGGCAAGGGCGTCATTTCGAAAGCCAATCCGCATGGCCCGCAGCCTGGCGTAAAGAAAGCGGCCGGAACACTCGACGAATACATCGGCGGACTCTTCCACGGGACCCTGGAGGTCATCGATCTTCCGAAGCGTTCCGCCCGCGATCGGCAACTCTCCGACTGGACGGCGCGGGCTTTCCAATGCCTGCCCGTCACGAACGACGCGCTCATCGCCTCGTTGCCGGCCGACCACCCGATCCCCCGCAAGCCGGGCGACATCAGTCCGATCAAATACGTCGTCTATGTCATCAAGGAGAACCGCACCTACGACCAGGTCCTCGGCGACCTGCCGCAGGGCAACGGCGACGCGAAGCTCTGCCTGTTCCCCCGAGCCATCACGCCGAACCACCACGCCCTGGCCGAGGAGTTCGTGCTGCTGGACAACTTCTACGTCGAGAGCGAGGTCAGCGCCGACGGCCACGAGTGGACCATGGGCGCCTATGCCACCGACTTCGTGGAGAAGTTCTGGCCGATGAGCTACGGGCACAATAAACACGGCAAGTATCCCTATCCGGCCGAGGGTAATTTCCCCATCGCCGTGCCGGCCGGCGGCTACCTTTGGGACCGTGCACGCGAAGCGGGCGTGAGCTATCGCAGCTACGGCGAATGGGTCGCCAACGGCAAGACCGCGAAGGATCCCGCCAAGGCCAAGGTCGCCGCGCTCGAAGGCCATTTCGATCCCGGCTACCGCAGCTTCGACATGACCTATCCGGACAAGAAACGCGCGGAACGTTTCATCGGCGAGCTGAAGCGTTTTGAGGCCGAAGGCGACATGCCCCGGCTCCAGATGGTCCGCCTGCCGAACGACCACACCTCCGGCGCGTCCGTCGGACAGCTCACGCCCCGGGCGCACGTCGCGGACAACGACCTCGCCTTCGGCATGGTGATCGAGGCCTTGAGCAAGTCGAAGTTCTGGAGCCAGACGGCGGTCTTCGTGGTCGAGGACGACGCGCAGAACGGGCCGGACCACGTCGATGCGCACCGCACCATCGCCTACGTCATCAGCCCCTATGTGAAGCGGGGTTCCGTCGATTCGACGATGTATTCCACCAGCAGCATGCTGCGGACGATGGAGCTGATCCTCGGATTGAAACCGATGTCGCAGTTCGACGCGGCGGCGCTCCCAATGTTCCGCTCCTTCCAACCCAAGCCCGACCTCTCGCCCTACTTCGCCCGTCCGGCGACCGTTGATCTCACCGAGAAAAACGGCCGCACCGCCTGGGGCGCGGACAAGGCACGCTCGATGGACTTCAGCAAGGAAGACGCCGCCGACGATCTTCTGCTGAACGAGATGATCTGGCGTTCGATCAGGGGCGCCGATCAGCCCATGCCCGCTCCGACGCGGGCCGCTTTTGTCTTCGCCACGCCGCTGAAGGATGCGGACGGGGATTGATCGATGCGGCTGACTTGGAATCGCGAACTTTGCGCCGCCGCATTCTGGGATCGATCAGATCTTCACCCGGAATTCCTCGCCGGCCTTCACCGAGAGGCAGAAGGCGGCCATGAGTTCGGGGATCTGCCGGAGGTCCTTCAGACTGACAACCTCGACGGGTGAGTGCATATAGCGGTTCGGAAGGCTGATGAGCGCGCTGGGGATGCCGCCGCGCGTCCAAAAGATGACGTCGGTGTCCGTGCCGCTGGTCGCGGAGGTGGTCTCGTGCTGCAGCGCGATCTTCGACTTGGCGGCCACGGCTTCGAGGCGGGCGACGACTTCGCGGTGGTTCGGTCCGCCATGGGTGATCGTCGGGCCGCGCCCGACCTTCACGTCGCCGTGCATGATCTTGCTCACGGTCGGATAGTCGGTGGCGTGGGTGACATCGACGACGAGGGCGACGTCGGGCTTGAGGGAGTAGGCGATCTGGCGGGCGCCGAAGAGGCCGGTCTCCTCCATGATGTTGGAGACGGCGCAGATCTCGACGTTGAGCTTCTTCTTGTCGGCCGAAAGGATGCGCAGCGTTTCGGCCACGGCCCAGGTGCCGATGCGGTTGTCGAAGGCGCGGGCGATGGCGAGGTCGCCGCGGAGCATCTCGAACTCGTCCACCAGCGTGATCATGTCGCCCACGCGGACGAACTTGTCGGCCTCCTTCTTCGAGCCGACGCCGATGTCGATGAAGAGATCGTGCATCTGCGGCAGCTTGCGGTCGCCTTCCACCTTGGAGAGATGGGGGGCCACGTTGCCGACGACGCCGCGCACGGGGCCGCCTTTGGCGTGGATGGTCACGCGCTGGGCCTTGGTGATGGCGGCGTCGATGCCGCCGACCTTCTTCACGTAGATGAAGCCGTTGTCGTCGATGAAGTTGATCGTCATCGCGATCTCGTCGGCGTGGCCCGCGAGCATGATGCGGGGGCCACCACCCTTGTTCAGGACGGCCACGCAGTTGCCATAGGCGTCGGAGAAGGTTTCGTCGGCGTGCTTGTCCACGTAGTCGAGCCAGACGCGTTGGCCTCGGGACTCGTAGGCGGTGGGGCTGGGGGTGTTGACGAGGGTCTTGAGGAAATCGAGGGACTTGTCGCGCATTGCGGGAAGGTAGATGGGTGGGCGACGGGAGCGCAACCCGGACGGTGCTTGGGTCTTGGTCATCCTCTTTCTCGCTCTCGTTCTCCTTCTCGCAAGTTTAAGCCGAGAAGGAGAACGAGGACGAGCAGGAGAAAGATTCAGAATCGAGGTCAGGAAACGCTGTTGCCCTACTTCGCTTTGCGACCAGGCGAGCATTAGCAAATCCACGCTTGAAGCTTCCGCCTTGCTTGCGGCCCGTGTTACGAACTCCCGCGTGCGAACCAAAGTGCTGGAGAACATCGGCCGTCTTGTCGTCAAGCTGGGCACCGGCGTGCTGACCGATGCCAAGAAGCAGCCTGATCTGGCCCAGATGAAACAATTGGTGGCGCAGGTTGCCGCCCAGCGCAAAGCCGGCCGCGAGGTCGTCCTGGTTTCTTCAGGCGCGGTCGGAGCCGGCATGGGCGTTCTCGGCCACGCCAAGCGCCCCACGGAACTCGCCGAACTCCAGGCCTGCGCCGCCGTCGGCCAGTCGCGATTGATGGCCACCTACGAGAAGCTTTTCGCGGAACACAAGTTGGCCGTCGCCCAAGTGCTGCTTACCCACGACGACCTGGAACACCACGACCGCCATCTCAACGCCCGCAACACCCTCGTCACCCTGCTGACCCACGGCGTCGTCCCCATCATCAACGAGAACGACGCTGTCTCCTTCACCGAGATCAAGTTCGGCGACAACGACAAGCTCTCCGCCCTCGTCGCCGCTCTGTTGCCCGCCGACCTGCTCGTCATTCTCACGACGGTTGACGGCCTCATCGAAGACTTCGGAAAGCCCACCGCGAAGACGATCGACGTGGTGGAGAAGATGGACGCCGCCCTGGAGAAAATGGCCGGTGGCACGACCAGCGAGACGGCCGTTGGCGGCATGGCGTCCAAGCTGCAGGCCGCAAAGATCGTCATCCGCTCTGGCATCCCGCTGGTGATCGCTTCGGGTCGCAAGAAGACCGCGCTCAACCGCATCCTCGCCGGCAAGGAAGAGGGCACGCTCTTTGTGCCCGAGTCGAAGAAACTCACGGGGCGCAAGCGATGGATCGCCTTCTTCCACCATCCCAAGGGCACCGTCATTGTCGACGAAGGCGCGAAGATCGCGCTGCGCGAAGACGGCAAGAGTCTTCTGCCTCCCGGCGTCACGTGCGTGGAGGGCGAGTTCGGTTCCGGCGACATCATCCGCATCGTCGATCCGAACGGGACCGAGTTCGCCCGCGGCATCTCCCACTTCGATTCCAAAGCCCTCCGCAGCGGCAAGCTCACCCGCACCGAGGTCGTCCATCGGGACAATCTGGTCATCCTGTGATCCCCCCCAACCAACCGCCCATCCGCGCCAAACTCCCACCCAAGGGAACCGGCATCGAGCAGCTTGTCTGGCTCATGGCCAAGCTCCGCGCCCCCGAAGGCTGCCCTTGGGACCGCGAGCAGGACCACATGACCCTTCGACTGCACGCGATCGAGGAGGTCTACGAGTTGGTCGACTCGATCGAAGCCGGCGACGACCACGAGATGGTCGAGGAACTCGGCGACCTTCTCCTCCAGGTCGTGTTCCACGCCCAACTCGGGAAGGAGCGCAGCGTGTTCGACTTCGACCAAGTCTGCCGCACGTTGGTCGAGAAACTTCTCCGCCGTCACCCGCACGTCTTCGGTGATCTCAAAGCCGACGGGGTCGACGAAGTGCTCGCCAACTGGGAGACGATCAAGCGGGCCGAGAAGCAGGGCACAAAACACGAACGGCCTTCGGCGCTCGACGGCATTCCCAAGCACCTCCCCGCGCTGCTCCGGGCCGAGAAGCTGGTGAAGAAGGCCCGCAAGGCTGGCCTGCTGCCGAAGCCTTCGAAGGCGAAGCTTAACAAGGCAGACCTAGCCAAGCAGCTCTTCGAGCTCGCCGCCGCCGCCCAGTCCGCCGGCGTTTCCGCGGAGGCATTGCTCCGCGCGGAAACCAAGCGGCGCGAGAACAGGCTGCGGAAGTCGGAGAAGTCCGCGGTGTAAACGTGCCCGGCAGCGTCCTCTCGACAAACCCGCGTTGCTGAATAGCCTTTCCCCAAATCCTATGACAGACCCCCGCCTTACCAAGTTGGCCAAGCTGCTCGTCGAATACTCCACCGAACTCAAGAAGGGGGAGACCATCTTCCTCGACATGATCGACGTGCCGGACGCGATGACCATCGAGCTCATGCGCGCCGCCCGCGCCGTGGGCGGCATCCCGCTGGTCGAGGCCCGCCACAGCCGTGTCATGCGCGAAGTCATGATCGGCAGCGACGCGAAGCACGCCAGGACCGTTTGCGCCGTCGAGATGGCGCGCATCAAGAAGAGCCAGGCCTACGTGGCCATCCGTGGCTCCGCCAACGCCTCCGAATCCTCCGACATCCCGAGCAAGACGATGCAGATGTATTCGAAGACGCTGCGGCCCTTCCTCAACTACCGCGTCGACAAGACCAAGTGGGTCGTCCTCCGCTGGCCTTCTCCGAGCATGGCCCAGGCGGCCAACATGAGCACCGAGGCTTTCGAGAACTTCTACTTCGACGTCTGCACGATGGACTACGCGAAGATGTCGAAGGCGATGAACCCGCTGGAGAAGCGCATGAAGAAGGCCGACAAGGTCCACATCAAGGGCCCCGGCACCGACCTGTCCTTCTCGATCAAGGGCATCGGCGCGAAGAAGTGCGAGGGCTCGCGCAACATCCCCGACGGCGAATGCTTCAGCTGTCCGACGCTCAAGTCTTCCAACGGCGTCATCCAGTTCAACACACCGACGCTCTACGCCGGAACCAAGTTCGAGGGCATCCGACTGGAGCTGAAGGACGGCAGGATCACCAGGGCCACCTGCTCGGGCGGCGCGGAGAAGAAGCTCAACGAGATCCTCGACACTGATCCAGGCGCGCGCTTCATCGGCGAGTTTTCCCTCGGCTTAAATCCGCACATCCAGAGCCCGATGTGCGACATCCTCTTCGACGAGAAGATCGCCGGCTCGCTCCACTACACGCCCGGCCAGGCCTACGAGGACGTCGGCAACGGCAACAAGTCGGCCGTCCACTGGGACATGGTGCTCATCCAGCGTCCGGAATGGGGCGGCGGCGAGGTGTGGTTCGACGGCGAACTGATCCGCAAAGACGGCCTCTTCCTCGCCAAGGACCTCGTGGGGCTCAACCCGAACAATCTGAAGTAACAGGGCTCCGGGTTCTTGGATGGTTTTTTTGGTCGGACTTCCCCCCGGTGCTGCCATGGGCCGGGCGTCCGCGCCGGGCCGGTGGGGATTCGATCCGCAAAGGGCACGAAAAGGGAACTGCAGAAGGCTTTGCTGCGGGTAGGGCGACGCCCGCGTGGCAACACCTCCCGCCGAGCCGCCTTTACGCTTTCTGAAAACCTTCAGGCTCC
>JBBRDN010000045.1:0-24380 GCA_038203875.1 Verrucomicrobiota bacterium | reverse complement strand
GCACGGTCAAGCCAAGCGTCTCGGACTTGTAGCGGTCGGCGGACTCATAGTGCTTCGGGCTGCCTTCGACGGTGAAGGCCGCGTTCTTCAACTGGCCGTTGGCCACGTATTCGAGGGTGAACTTCGTGCCGAAGCCGAGGTCGGTGATAAGGCGGTTGATCGAATTGTCGACGGCCGGCCAGGGAACGGGCACGCGGTCGAAGAACCGGTCGGTCACCTGGTCGAGCTGCTCCCACGGGAACGACTGGCGGTTGCGGTCGTCGTCGACGCGCACGTCGATGGGCGCGGGCTTCGAGGGAGTCTTGATGCGGAGCAGGATCATACCTCCTTCGACTCCGGCCTTGGCCGCAGGCGAGCCGGGATACACGTAGGTCACCAACGCGCCGCTCTGTCCGTCCTGCGTCTGGTCGGCGACGTTGTTCGCGCGGGCGAGGTCCTTGTCGAGTGGTTGAAGCTCCACACCGAGCCAGCCCACGCGGGTTTCTTCCGCTTCGGAGAGGGGAACGTTCGCAAGATCCGAGCTGCTGCCGAGATCGGCCAGGGCTTCGGCGAGATACGTGGAGGGAACCATCACTTCGTTGCGCAACGAACGGCCGCCGCGTTCGAGTGTGGGACCCTCACGCAGGCTCATCGGGAGCGTTACGAGCTGGTTCTTCAGGTCGAAAAGGAAGATGCCTTCCTGGCTGGAGTAGAGCCGCGCGTAGGTGCGGCGTTTCGGACCGGTCTCGAACCACAGCAGGCGTTCATGGTCGAAGTAGGAGGATCGCTGCTCGCCACGGATCGTGACATCGGCGCGGAGCAGCAGGGTCATGCGGTTGTCGGTCAGCGGCGCGGTGGACAGCGTGACCGAACTGGGTGCGGGCTTGGACAACGTGGCGACGAACGCGCCGTAGTCCTTGAGAGACGCGTTGAACTTCGCATCGATCACTTCCTTGCCGGCATAAACGCGGATGCGTTCCAGGCGGGCCGTGATCTTCGGTGAAAGCGCCGCAAGGACGACGACGCGGTCTTTTCCGACCAGAAGTCCGCTGACCGTCCGCTCGGTGCCGCTGTCGCCGCTTCCGTCCTCGTCCTCCATCTGCATCTGGCGGCGCATGACGGCGGGATTGGAGGCCTTGGGACTGCGCAATCCGAGCGTCACGCGGACAATCGCCGGATCCGCGACGGTCTGGAGCTGCTTGAGCTTGGAAGCCATTTCGGCCGGCGAGATCGAAGGCCATTTCTCCGGAGCGGTCTTCCAGCCTTCGCCGATCTGCGTGAAAGGCTTGATCCCGACGCCGACGCCGTCGCCCTTGGCGTCCACGATGAGCATGTCGTGCTGGATCGTGGAGACCGCCGGATGGCCGTCCCAGCGCCAGACGGCTTCGCTGAAGGGCGCGATGCCGGTGCCCCATTCGCCGGTGTATTGGCTGTAGGTCACGCCGAAGAACGGCCCCTTGCCCGAGCCCTTGAATTTCACCGGCTCGGCTCCGGGAAGATCGCCTTCCAGTTCAAGGATGAGCGCGTCGCGGTCGGTGACGTAGGCAACGGGTTTCGCCGCGACCGTCTTGTCGCCGGAACGCACGAGGATCTTCTGGATGAAGCGCGGATGGATCATCGGATCCGTCAGCACGACACGCCGCGGCGCGATGAGGAACGCGCCCACTTCCCACGGACGCTCATCGTCTATGAGCTGGTCGAGATCGGTGAGTTCGCCACCGGCCGCAACCCCTCGGCGACCCTGGCCAGGCAGCCGACGTTGCGGGCCTTCGCCCTTGTCGAACTGTAGATGGAACTCCACCCGCACAAGCGCCGGTGTGACGGCCTTGAGGATCGTCTGCTGGGCTGATGAATCGGCCGCAGCCGGAGCGGCGGACATGGTGCCAGCAGTGGAAAGAAGCGCCGCGGCCGCAAGGCACGAGGCAACGGTGATGGACAGTTTCATGAAATTGGTTGGGGCCCTCGGGCTCTATTCCTTTTCGTAGTTGCGGGAGAAGTCGAGCACGACCTGCCTCATGAGCCCGTTGCGCAGGATCGTGAACACGGCGCGGGACTTCGCGGCCAGGTTGGCGACGGCGTCCTTATGATAGCCCTTCACGTCGTCGAGCGTGGCGATGTCCTTGCCGTCGACCTTGAGGAGGATATCCTTCTGCTGAAACACGGCGGCGGCGTTGCCGGGATACTTCACCCCGTAGACGAACACGCCCTTCTCGCGCTGGAAGTGGAGGTCGGGATTGTCGAACTGGTTGATCGCCTTGACCGTGAAATCCCAGCGCGGGCAGTCCAGTTCGTCGCCCTCGACCTGGCCCTTAGCCGTCGGCTTCACTTCGACCTTCACCGTCTCGCCCTTGCGAATGAGGTCGAGCTTCGCCGGAGCGTTCTTCGCGAGGAACCCCAGCAGACGCCGAACAACCGGGAGGTCTTCATCGGTCAACGCGGTGACAGGTTCGCCGTTCACGCTGACGAGGCGGTCGCCCGCGAGGATTCCCGCACGGCGCGCGGGACTGCCGTTGTCGGTCTCGGCCACCATGACGCCGTTGGTCGCATCGAAGTAGATGTTGCGGTTGAAATCCTTCAGCGGCTGCAGCTGCAGGCCGGTCCAGCTCCAGTCCACCTTGCCACCCACGCGGATACGGTCGACCACCGCCTTGACCACTTCGATCGGCGTCGCGAACCCCGTGTCGCCGCCGGCCATCATGCCGCGGGTGTTGATGCCGATGACTTCACCGGCGGTGTTCACCAGAGGGCCTCCGGAATTGCCGGGGCTGATCGCTGCATCGGTCTGCAGCCAGAAACTGTATTCGCTCGTGCCCGGCAGGAAACGTTTCGTGCAGGAGACGATCCCGATGGAGACGGACCGCGACATGCCCCAAGGCGCGCCCATGGCCATGACGAAGGAGCCTTCGGTCAACTCGGCCGACCGGCCCAGCGGCGCGAACGGCAACGGCGCGCTTCCTTCGGGCAGCTTCAGCTTCAGCAGGCACACGTCGACGTCCTTGTCCGACCCGACGATCTTCGCCTCATACGCGCGCCCGTCGGCCAGCAGGCAGCGGACTTCGACCGCCTTGTCGACCACGTGCCAGTTGGAAAGGATTTCGCCGTCGGCGGAAACCAGCACGCCGCTGCCGGACACTTCCTGCGACGTCTTCTTGCCGCCGGCCAGATCTTCGCGGACCACCTTGATGAAGACGACGGTGGGGAAGACCTTCTCCTTCGCGGACCGCACCACCTCGCGGAAATCGAGCTTGTCCATCCCGCGCATGTTCTCCTGTGCCACCAGCGAGGTGGCGAGAGGCGCGATGGCGACGCCGAGGATGGAGAGGAGACAGAGGGCCGCGAACTGCGGCAGAAGGTTTTTGGGCGTCTTCAAGATTCGCATGGCGACGGGAGACAGGTAGCCGCTCCGCCGTGCAAGGTCCAGCGGCGGCTTGGGAAAAGGCTTTGAATCCTGCGGCACGCCAAATGGACCACGCCGGACATCGGTCCGTTCAGCCGACATTCGGGCCGGCTTGTCACCAGACCTGCACGCAGTCGGCCTCGAACACCTTCGCGACCAGCTCGCGATACTGCTCGGGCGAGCCGGGCTCGGTCAGCCGGATTGATTCAAGGCGCGTCTCGGGCAGCGCCGACTGGGCGGCAATGACGCCATCGGCCAACGGATCTTCCGGGCGGGTCAGGACATTGAGAATGGTCTTCATGGCAGGAGAACTCATAGGCGAACGACGTAGCTGCTCTCGGCCGCGAGGGCCGCAAGGCGGGCATCATCGATCTCCTGATACTTCAGGGAGGCTTCACCGAGGTCGGCCAGTTCACCCGCACCCTTCTGCACGTAGATCGGGCGGGGCCACTCGGCCACGATCGGGAAGTAGCGGGTGTAGTTGTCCTCGTCGATGAACTCGTCGACCCACTCGCTCAAGGCCAGCACCGCCGGCCCGCGGAGGTAGACGGTGATGTCCACCTTCTTCCACGTGCCCACGCCAGCGGCGACGCGGATGGCTTCGGCCGGGCGATGGCTCGCGCGCGGATCGCCCGTGACGATGAAAAGCACTCTTGGGTTCATGGGCGCGATCAGTTGAAGGCGAGGAAACGGTCGGTGCTCGAGATGATGTCGCTGACGATTGTCAGCCCGGCAAACGTCGCGGCATCGCTGAGAGGAAAGTGGCGCTTATGCGCACCGTAGGCGCAGCCATAAAGCTTCAGTCCCCGACCCTTCAACGCCTGCAGCCGTTCATCCGCCACGCCGGGCACCGCGTCGTCCACGCAGTAGAGATAGACGTCGACGCCGGCCTCGAGTGCGGCCTGCGCCGTGCGGAGGCCGTGGTTGAAGTTAGCCTGGTCCGGCTTGCAGGAGATCAGCAGACCAAGCTTTTTGCCGCGAAGTTCCATGGGCCGAAGCTAGGCCGGGAAGGCGCCGGATCAAAACAGGAAACTCGACTGGATCCTGCCACTGCGCTTGCCCGGAGCAGGCCGATCTGCAACTTCTTCCCGGGCCGCAAGCCCGAACAACTGTGAACGCCCGCAATCTTTCCCTCGCCGCGTTGGCCGCTTTTTCCATCACCGGCGCCTTTGCCGAGATCCTTCCGCCCGGTCATCGGCCCGCGGCTCCATCGGTCCACGCGCTCACCGGCGCGAAGATCGTCGTGAAGCCCGGCACGGTCATCGACTCCGGCACCATCATCATCCGCAACGGCCTGATCGAAGCCGTCGGCGCGAATGTCGCCGTGCCGCCCGACGCACGCGTCTGGGACCTGAAGAGCAACGTCGTCTACGCCGGGTTCATCGACGCCCACCTCGTCCTCGGCGGCTCGAACGCGCCCGTCTCCACTGCGAGCTTTGAGCCGATTGACCGCGACGCCGCCCTGACTTCCGGCGCGGGCAACTACCAGTTCTACGGCACGCCCAACGCCACGCCCCAGTCCAGTCCAGGCGCGGAACTGGCCACCATTTCGCCCGAGCGCCGCGTGGCCGCGACCTTCGCGCCGTCGGCCAAGGCTCTCCAAGATCTGCGCGAGATCGGCTTCACCGCCGGCAACGTCGTGCCCGACCGCGGAATCCTGCGCGGCACCAGCGCCTTCGTTTCGCTCAGCGGCGACAACCCGAACGACGCCGTCATCAAGCCCGACGTCTTCCATCACATCGCCTTCGAGGTGAGCAGCGGCGCCGGCCGCGCGGATGTCTTCCCCGGATCGCTCATGGGCGTCATCGCCGCCGTGCGGCAGACCTTCTTCGACGCCCAGCACTACACGCTCGACCAGGCCGACTACGCCACCAACTCCACCGCGCGGAAACGCCCGCCCTTCAATCCCGCGCTCGACGCGCTCCGCTCGGCCACGGAGAAGAGGATCCAGTTCGTCTTCGAGCCCGGCAGCGCCGTCATGGTGGACCGCGCCACGCAGCTCTCAAAGGAGCTTGGCCTCCGGCCGCTCATCCTTTCCAGCGGCCAGGAATGGCGTCGGCCCGATCTCGCCAAAGCCTCCGGCGCGGCCTTCATCGTCCCGCTGAATTTCCCGGAAGCGCCCAAGTTCCCCGAGGAAGACGACTGGCACGGCGTCTCCCTCGACCAACTCCGTGCGCTCGACTGGGCTCCGAGCAATCCGTCGCTGCTCCGGTCCAACGGCCTCGAAGTCGCCGTCACAACCTACGGTCTCGGCGACAAAAAAACCTTCCGCAAGAACCTCCAGTCCGCCGTCACGCGAGGCCTCTCCGAGGACGATGCTCTGGCTGCGTTGACCACCGTGCCCGCGAAACTCTGCGGCGTGGACAAGCAGCTCGGTTCCATCGAAGCCGGCAAGCTTGCAAACTTGACGATCATCGAGGGCGCCAGCTACTTCGCCGACGACGCCAAGGTCCGCGAAGTCTGGATCGACGGCCGCGTCTTCCAACCCGCCCCCGCAGCTCCGAAGAAAGCTTCATCCGGCACCAACACCGTCGCCAAGGCCGAAGCAAAACCCGACGCGAAAGCCGAAGCCAAGAAGGCCGAGACGAAGGCGCTTCAAGCCAAACGCCTCGCCCACCATCCGCTTGAACTCAAGGGCGTCCTCACCAACCCGCCCGCCGTCTACATCAAGTCCGCCACCATCTGGACCAGCGGCGAGAAGGGCATTCTCACCAACGCCCCGTTGCTCGTGATGAACGGAAAGATCATGGGCGTCGGCGCCATTCCGCGGATCGCGCTGCCGCCCGGCACGGTCACGATCGACCTGCCGGACATCCACGTCACCGCCGGCCTGATCGATTGCCACAGCCATTCGATGATCCTCGGCGGCGTCAACGAAGGCACGCTTCCCAGCACGTCGATGGTCCGCATCGGCGACGTGGTGAACTCCGAGGCCGACACCATCCACCAGCAGCTCGCCGGCGGATTGACCGTCGCGAATCTGCTCCACGGTTCGGCCAATCCCATCGGCGGCCAGAACCAGGTCATCAAGCTCCGTGAAGGCGAAGGACCGGAGGACCTGAAGTTCAAGGGCGCGCCGCAGGGCATCAAATTCGCCCTCGGTGAAAACGTGAAGCAGTCCAATGCCGGGGACAGGTTCACGACCCGTTTCCCCCAGTCCCGCATGGGCGTGCCGACCTTTTACATCAACCGTTTCACCGCCGCGCAGCAGTATGAGAAGGAGTGGACCGACTTCCGCGCCGGCAAGACCGCCGTTCCGCCCCGCCGCAACCTGGAGCTCGAAGCCATCGGCGAGATTATCGCGGGCACGCGGCTCATCCACTGCCACAGCTACCGGCAGGACGAGATCCTCGTCTTCCTCCGCACGATGGAGCAGTTCGGCGTCAAGGTCGGCACGCTCCAGCACATCCTCGAAGGCTACAAGGTGGCCGACGAGATCGCCAAACACGGCGCCGGCGCGTCCGCCTTTTCCGACTGGTGGGCCTACAAGTTCGAGGTCATCGACGCCGTTCCGTATGCCGGCAGCCTCATGCGTGACCGCGGCGTGCTCGTCAGCTTCAACAGCGATTCCTCCGACCTCGCCCGCCGCCTGAACCTGGAAGCCGCCAAGGCCGTGAAATACGGCAACACGCCCGAAGCCGAGGCGCTGAAGTTCGTCACGCTCAACCCGGCCAAGCAGCTCCGCATCGACCAATGGGTCGGTTCGCTGGAGAACGGCAAGGACGGCGACTTCGTCGTCTGGAGCGGCCATCCGCTCAGCTCGGCCAGCGTCTGTTTGCAGACGTGGATCGAGGGGAAGAAATACTTCGACCGCGACGCCGCCAAACTTCGCGGCGACGCCCTCAAGGCCGAACGCCTCGCGCTGCTCGACAAGGTCAAAAAATTATCAGGCGATGGCGCGGCAACCGACAAGGGATCCGAAGCCGCCCGGGCCGCCTTCTTCCTTCGCGCCCTCGAAACCAGCCGCCATCTCGGCGTCGAACAATGCCAGGACTGCGAACTCCCGATGAGGAACTGAGCATGAAGATCTCGCCCGTTAACCATCTTCGTTTCGGCTCACGCTGGAAACCCGACCATGCCTCCGGCGCGGCCAACAATTTCGACGTTGGATGTTCGATCTTGAATGTTGGGCGATCCCTTATCTGCCTGCTCGCATTCGCCTTCGCGGCGTCCTCCCACGCCGATTCGCTCCTGCTCAAAGGCGCCACCGTCCACACTGTTTCCGGAGCGACGCTCCCGTCGACCGACGTGCTGGTGAAGGACGGCAAGATCGCCGCCATCGCCACGTCGATCTCTGACAAGGCCGACCGCACCAACAACCTCACTGGTCTGCATCTGTTTCCCGGATTGATCAGCCCTTCGACCGAACTGGGCCTCGTCGAAATCCCGTCAGTCCGCGCGTCGTTGGACCGCCGCGAAGTCGGCGACTTCAACCCCGACGTCGAATCCTGGAAGGCGGTGAACCCCGATTCCGAACTCATCCCCGTGGCCCGCGCGAACGGCATCACCCACTTCGTCCCTGTGCCGCAGGGCTCCATCCTCAGCGGTGTCTCCGGCGTGATCGCTGCCGGCGGTTGGACAGTCGAGGACATGGCCCTGAAGAAGCGCGCCGCCTACCATCTCGACTGGCCGACGATGTCGCTCGCCGCTGGTGGGCGTCGTGGTGGCGGAGCCGGTCCGATGGACGAACAAGCCAAGGCCCGGCGTGAAAAAGTCCAGGTCATTGAAAACTGGTTCAACGACGTCGATGCCTACGCCAAAGGCCGGACGAATGGTTCGCCGGTGATCCCCGCCTACGAAGCCGCGTTGCCCTTGCTCCGGGGGGAACTCCCGCTCGTCATTGGTGCGGACGATCTGCGCGAGATCAAGTCGGCGCTGGCCTGGGCGGAGAAACGGAAGCTCAAGATCGTCATCCTTGGCGGACGCGACGCCGGATTGGTCGCCGAACAGTTGGCCAAGCAGAAGGTGCCCGTCATCTACAACCACGTCTTCACGCTCCCGTCGCGCGACGGTGAAGGCTACGACGCGAACTACGGCGCTCCCGGCCTTCTCCATAAAGCCGGCGTGACCGTGGCATTGACCGACAGCCTTGGGCGGTTCACCTCGAACAACGCCCGCAACCTTCCCTACGCCGCCGCCCATGCGATGGCCTTCGGCCTGCCGCACGACGCCGCGCTCAAGGCGATCACGCTCGTGCCCGCGCAGATCTATGGCGTGGCCGACAGGCTCGGCAGCATCGAGGTCGGCAAGGACGCGTCGCTCTTCGCCGCCACCGGCGATATCCTGGACATCCGCTCGCAGGTGAAACACGTCTGGATCGCGGGCGAGGAACAGTCGCTGAAGAACCGGAACACCCAGCTCCACGACAAGTTCCGCAACCGCCCGCGCGCCGACGCGAAGTAACCGGATGCCGCGCGGAAGATGATTTCATCCACGAAGAGCACGAAGGGCCACGAAGTCCCGATGAAGGTAGGGCGATGGCTCCCGCCGAGCCGCCTCATGGCTGAAGGACTACCGAACGCTTCAGCGGCAACCCGTTCGATGAGCGACCACCCTGGGCTTCCCGCGATTGGCCGATTGAAAGGTCGCCCACTTCAAGGCGGCTCGGCGGGAGCCTTCGCCCTACCAGCGCCGGGCCTGAAGACCTGGCTGGCTGTGTTCGCGGCGACCTTGTCCGCCTTTCACGCTTCCGCAGCGGAGCGTCTTCTTCTCAGGCCCGCGGTCGTCCACACCGTCAGCGGCGCCTCCATCACCAACGGCTCCGTTCTAGTCGAAGGCGACAAGATCATCGCCGTCGGCGCCACGGTTCCAGCGGATGGAGCCAAGGTGGTCGAGCTTCCCGGCCAGCAGTTGTTTCCCGGATTGATCGCTCCTTTGACGACGCTGGGTTTGATGGAGATCGATTCCATCCGCGCGTCCATCGACACGAAGGAGTCCGGTTCGTTTCATCCCGAAGTCCAGTCATGGGTCGCCGTGAATCCGGACTCGGCCTTGATCCCCGTGGCCCGCGCCAACGGCGTCACGCACGCCATTCCCGTCCCGCAGGGCGGAATTGTCGCCGGCCAGTCGGCGCTCGTTGCATTGAAAGGCTGGACGGTGGAGCAGATGACGCAGCGGCGTTCGCTCGCGATGCATCTTTACTGGCCGTCGGCCGCCCTCGACACGACACCGAAGGGACTCGTCGGCGACCCGAAGGCGTGGAAATCGCTCGACGATCAAGCCAAGGAACGCCGGAAAAAACTCCAGGAGATCGACACGTTCTTCGCCGAAACCGCCGCCTATCAGAAAGGCCGGACGAACGGCGCGTCCGTCGTTCCATCATGGGAAGCCATGCTTCCGGTCCTCCGCGGCGAAGTGCCGCTCGTGATCCATGCGAACGATCTGCGCGAGATCCGGGCCGCCTTGAAGTGGACCGCGGAGAAATCCTTCCGAGTCGTCCTCGCAGAAGCGCGCGACGCCGCCCTCGCCGCCGATGAACTCGCGAAGCGGCGCATACCCGTCATCTTCCAGGCGACGTTCGTCAGGCCCGAAGATGGCCAGTCCTACGACACGTTCTTCAGCACGGCGGGACAACTGCACAAGGCGGGCGTCTCAGTGACCATCGCCTTCAAGGACCCGACCTTCACCGACGAGGCCAGCTTCGTCCGCAATACGCCCTACGCCGCCGCCCAGGCGATGGCGTTCGGCCTGCCGCATGACGAGGCCATCCGATCAATCACCTTGAACCCGGCCAAGGCCTACGGTTTCGCGGATAGGTTGGGCTCCATCGAAACGGGCAAGGAAGCCACCTTCATCGCGGTCGATGGCGACATCCTCGACGCACGCGCGAAGGTGCTCCGTGTCTGGATCGCCGGCCGCGAAGTCAGCACGGAGTCGAAGCACACGCTGCTCTACGACCGCTACAAGGCCCGGCCGAACGGGAAGTAGGTTTCCGTCAGATCACGGCGAGGCGCGCTTCTCGATCTTCACGTCGTCGACGTGGATCCAATTCTCCGTCGCGATTTCCGGGTGCCGATACATGCCGAACTTCAGGTAGTGCTGAAACCCGTTGTGCATGTTCGGACCCTTGGCCACGAGCGCGGGTTTCGCCATGTCGTCGAGGAAGAGCTGGGCGGTTCCTGACGGACCTTGCGACCAATGGATGACCATCGCGATCCGATGCCATTCGCCCCGCCGGATGGGCAACGGCCCGAGGTTCGTCGATTGCTTCGGCCCGTAGGCGAATCCGATGGCGAGAGAACCGTTCGTCTCGCCCAGACCGATGAGCACCGGCGGACTGCGCGAGGGAAAGCCGCCCCACGATTCCTTCTTCGAGCGGTCCGGCTGGTCATGCCATTGACCGATCACCCACCAGCGATTCTTCGGCGTGTCCGAAACGAAGTTGGTGGGAACCATGAAGCGCCATTCGTATCCCACCGTGTCTCCCTCATGATGCGGGAAATCGACGCTCACTTCCGCGCGGATGCCACCACGGTGCTTGGCCTGTCCGGGCCGAATGCCAAGGGCCAGATGCGCGTCCGGTCCCTCTCCGATGATGGTGACGTTGTCCCGGGAAGGGACGTCCACGTGGGCGTATTCGAGGAGAGGATCGGGAAGAATGGTCCGGAGGTAGGCCAGCTCCTGCTCGCGCGAGCCACGTTTCCCACAACCAAAGGCTCCGAGCGCCAGAGCGATGAGGAGTAGAAGCAACCGAGTCATTGACCGAGTAGCCGGGTTCAGGCCTCCCGTGTCAACGGCACCGCCGCGCTCGACAGCATCCGCGCCTTGACGGAGAAATCCCCGCATGTCCCAGCAGCCCGCACGCATCCATGACTTGCCGGAACAGGAGCGTCCCCGCGAACGGCTCGTCGCCCACGGCGCCGACGCGCTCTCCAACGCCGAACTCATCGCCATCCTCCTCCGCACCGGCATGAAGGGCCTCTCGGCCATCCACGTCGCCGAGCAGTTGCTGCGGAAGTTCGGCACGCTGGACGCGCTGGCCAAGGCGGCCTTGGACGATCTGCGCGTCAAAGGCGTCGGACGCGACAAGGCGGTGGCGTTGAAGGCCGCGTTCACCCTGGCCAAGCGCATGGCGCTGGAGATCCGCATCGAACCGCCTCTGCTCGATACGCCCGAGAGCATCGCCGAACTGATGGCGGAGGAACTGCGGCTGGCCGAGGTGGAGGAATTCCACTCCGTGCTCCTGAACACGCGCCGCCGCCTCATCCGCACCGAACGTATTTCGCAGGGCACGCTCGACACGATCCTCGTGCATCCGCGCGAGGTTTTCCGGGCGGCCATCCTCGCCAACGCGCACGCGTTCATCCTCGTGCACAACCATCCCAGCGGCGATTCCACGCCGTCCGACGCAGACATCCGCGTCACCCGCGATCTCGTCCGCGCCAGCCAGCTGATGAAGATCGAACTGCTTGACCACATCATCCTCGGCCGCAAGTCGGACAAGAACCCGCGCGGCTACACCTCGCTGCGGGAGCTGGGGATCTTCGCGTAGGCCGCCAGAGGAGCTTCCCTTCTTCACCATGTTGCGTGTCCGCCAACGATGGCTAGCTTCCAGGCCAATGAGTTCCGCCTTGAATCGAATCGCCGGCCGCGCCGCGCTGGCCGCGCTCACCTTCATCGTCACATCCGCCTCTGCCGCCTCTCCCGTGAAGTATCCAGAAACCCGCAAGACTGACTTTGTCGAAACCCTGCACGGCACCCAGGTCGCCGATCCGTATCGCTGGCTGGAGGACGACAACGCGCCCGATACGAAGGCATGGGTCGAGGCGCAGAACAAGGTGACCTTCGGTTATCTCGCCGGCATTCCCGAGCGGGAGAAGATCCGCAAACGGCTGACCGAGCTGTGGAACTACGAACGCTTCGGCCTGCCGTCGAAACGCGGCTCGCGCTACTTCATCAGCCGCAATTCCGGCCTCCAGAACCAGGCCGTGCTCTACACGATGGAGACGCTTTCGTCGGAGCCGAAGGTGTTGCTCGATCCGAACACGCTCTCGGCCGACGGCACGGTGGCCTTGTCCGGCATGGCCCTGTCGAAGGACGGCAACCTGCTGGCCTACGGGGTGTCGCTTTCGGGATCGGACTGGCAGGAATGGCATGTGCGCGACGTGCGGACGGGCAAGGATCTGGCGGACACCGTCGAGTGGGTGAAGTTCTCCGGTGCGTCCTGGCTGAAGGACGGCAGCGGCTTCTTCTACAGCCGCTACGACGCGCCGACGGAGGCGACGAAACTTTCGAAGGCGAACTACTTCCACAAACTCTACTTCCACAGGGTCGGCTCGCCGCAGTCGGAGGACCGGCTGGTGTTCCATCGTCCCGACCAGAAGGAGTGGAACTTCGGCGGCAGCGTGACGGACGACGGGAAGTATCTCGTCATCTCCCAGAACCAGGGCACGGACCGGAAGAACCGCGTCTTCCTCGTCGATCTCTCGAAGCCAGCTTGGGACGTGGTGCCGTTGCTCAACGACTTCGATGCCGACTACACGCCGCTCGACAATGACGGCTCCACGTTCTGGTTCCGCACGGACCTCAACGCGCCGCGCAGCCGTATCATCGCCATCGACATCGCGAAGCCCGACCGCGCCAACTGGAAGGAGCTGATCGCGCAGAACGAGGACAACCTGACCGGCGCGTCCGTCGTGGGGGAACGCTTTGTCGTGGACTATCTCAAGGACGCCCGCTCCGTCGTGAAGCTCTTCAAGCTCGACGGCACGTTCGACAAGGAGTTGCCGTTGCCGGGCATCGGATCGGCGGGCGGTTTTGGCGGTGAACGCGGCGACAAGGAGACGTTCTTCAGCTTCACCGGCTTCACCGTGCCCGCCTCGATCTACCGCTACGATTTCACCAGCGGCACGGCGACCGTGTTCCGCCAGCCGAAGGTCGACTTCAAGTCGGACGACTTCGAGACGAAGCAGGTCCTCTACACGAGCAAGGACGGCACGCGCGTGCCGATGTTCATCACGCACAAGAAGGGCCTGAAGCTCGACGGTTCCAACCCCGCGATCCTCTACGGCTACGGCGGCTTCAACATCAGCATCACGCCCGCCTTCTCCACCAGCGTGGCCGGATGGCTGGAACTTGGCGGCGTCTACGCCGTGGCCAACCTGCGCGGTGGTGGCGAATACGGCGAGGCCTGGCACAAGGCGGGAACGAAGCTGCAAAAGCAGAACGTCTTCGACGACTGCATCGCCGCCGCCGAATACCTCGTCGCCCAGAAATACACCGCGCCCAAGAAGCTCGCGCTCATGGGCGGCAGCAACGGCGGCCTGCTCGTCGGCGCGGTCATCAACCAGCGGCCCGACCTCTTCGGTGCCGGACTTCCTGCCGTGGGCGTGATGGACATGCTGCGCTTCCACAAGTTCACCATCGGCTGGGCGTGGACGAGCGACTACGGCACGCCGGATGACGCGGCCGAGTTCGCCTATCTCAAGGGCTATTCCCCGCTGCACAACCTGAAGCCCGGCACGAAGTATCCTGCTATCATGGTGACCACCGGCGACCACGACGACCGCGTGGTGCCCGCGCACAGCTTCAAGTATGCGGCGCGCTTGCAGGAGGTCCACGCGGGCGACGCGCCCGTGCTCATCCGCATCGAGACCAAGGCCGGACACGGCGCAGGAAAACCGACCGCCAAGCTCATCGAGGAGTCCGCCGACAAGTGGGCCTTCCTTTACGAGAACCTCGGGATGAGGTCGTCCGCTCCAAGGTAGGGCAGGCATCTTGCCTGCCCAGGTCGGCACGGGCATCGGATTGCGACGGCAAAGCTGTCCGGTCATTTTAGAAAGCGTCCGCCGTAAGACTTCGTTGGGCAGGCTGGAAGCCCGCCCTACCTTTACCGCTCCGGTTCCAAGGGCTTGTCGCCCTGATCGCTCCGCCCGGGCGCGGACGCTTGGCCTATGAGCAGAACAGCCGCTTGAAGTTCGCTCCCACTTCCGCGGCCAACGCGGCCGGGTCGTCTTCGAGAAACTCCGCCAAGCCGCGATACACGACCGCCAAGTTCGCCGGATGGTTCCAGGAGCGTCCGGCAGAATCGCTGAATAGAAATGCCGGCTCGGGCAGCGGTTGGTCGGGAGCGTCCGTTTCCACCAGCAGACGATCTCTCGGCACAACGTGGAACGCTTCGCGGCGCTTCAGCTTTCGCGGAGCAAGATGTGCGCCGGGAAAGCCGAAGTAGCCGCCGAGCTTGGCGAAGGCGGGAACCATTTCCGCTGGTCCACCATAGCTGTGCAGGAGGAATCCCTGACCCGGCCGCCAATGCTCCTGCAGCAGCTCCAGCAGACGGCCGAACGCCTCAAGACAGTGAATGCTGACCGGCAAACCCCGTTCCACCGCCAGCTTGAGTTGCCATATGAAGACCGCTTCTTGATCCGGCATCGGCGTGGGTTCGCGTTCTGGGCCGACAGATCCAGCGGCCGTGCCGAGATAGGCTCGCCAGCGATCCGGATTCTCCAGCATCCAACGGTCGATCCCGATCTCGCCGATGACCGCGCCCGGCGTTTGATCGAGCCAACGAACCAGCGTCTCCTTCCAATCCGGCGTCAGTTCGTCGAGATGCCATGGATGGCAGCCGAAACTCGGGATGACCACCTCGGGAAACTCGGCCGCCAGCCGGGCCACGAGCGGCCAGTCGGATTCGCTGGATCCGTTCACCACCATCTTCGCGACACCAGCAGCGCGGCAGTCGGCGAGGATCTCCTCGCGGCGTCCCGCGAAGCGTTCGTCTTGGAGATGGTTGTGGGCGTCGCAAAACACCGCCGTCGATCAATGCCCACCGCATGTCCGACTGCCAAGGGATAAGCCAGTTCTTTGCAGGTGCGTTCCCCTCGGCGCTGCGGCTGAATCGCGGCCATGAAATCCCGCGAGTTCTACGAACTCCGCCTCTATCATCTCCGACGCGGACCGCTGGTGAAACGCTTCGACGACTTCTACAAGGATGTGGCCGTGCCGGCTTGGAACCGCGCGGGCGTCGGCACCGTGGGCGTGTTCGACGTGTTCATCGGGCCGGACAACCCGACAAAGTATGTCCTGCTGACCTTCCCGTCGCTCGATGCCATGACGGCGGCGCACGAACGGTTCGAGGCCGATCCCGAGGTGCAGAAGGCGGAGTTCACCAACACGCCGGCGACCGATCCGGCCTACACCCGAAAGCAGAGTTCGCTCATGCGCGCCTTCGCCGGCCTGCCGAAGCTGGAAGTGCCGCCGCAGACGGCGGAGAAGAAGCCGCGCATCTTCGAGGTGCGGACCTACGAGGCGCACAGCCGCAAGGCCAACCGCAAGAAGGTGGAGATGTTCGACACGGGCGAGATCGCGCTTTTCCGCCGCAAGGGACTGCGCCCGGTCTTCTTCGGCGAGACGATCATCGGGACGAAGCTGCCGCAGCTGACCTACATGCTGTCGTTCGCCGACATGGTGGAACGGGAGAAGAACTGGGCCGGATTCATCGCCGACCCGGAGTGGAAGAAGATGAGTTCCACGCCCGGCTTCACCGACCCGGAGATCCTGACCAACATCAACAGCGTCTTCCTCCGGCCCACGGCGTATTCGCAGATCTAGGTCGCCCCTCGAACCCATGTCCGGGTAGCGCAGGCCTCTGGCCTGCCGAGCCGGGTGTCCCACCGGCACAATTCGGGGCTTTCGATTGGAACCAGATCGCATGCCTCCCGGCGCGTCCGACGCACTTGCTGGATACAAACCTCAGCTGCGCATTCAACCCGCTCCACCCTTTCCGGCGCGACGCCGGAAAGTGCAGGCCGGAGGCCTGCGCCACCCAGCAAATTGCCTTTAGTCGATCCGGAGGCTCAACCAACAGCGACAAGCTGACCTTTGATCGCCGTCGTCGCCCGAGCAAACATCGTTTGCATTTAGCCACTCACCCCCTCACCAAGCCAGCTCCAGGATCCTTCCCGGGTTCATGGGACGGCCGGGCGTGTTGGCGGTGGGGCGGGTGTATTCGAGGACGTAGAGCTTCTTTCCGATCTGGAGCAGGTCCATCGGCCGGGCCACGGGCGCGAGGAAGGTCTCCACGCGCGCTTCGTATACGCCGGCGGCGTTCTTCTTCAACCCCACGGTGAGCAAGTCGTAACCCACGTTGGCTTCCTTGATCAGATTGCCGAAGCGGCCGACGAGGAACTTCCCGCGCAGAGCCTCGGGCCAGTCCCTCCCGCAGTAGACCATTCCGGCGGGCGACGAATGCGGGTCGAAGGTGGCCATGGGTTTGTCCGGTGAACCGCCCGCCGCCGGACCGACGCTGCGGATGGCGTGGGTGAACTTCACGCCCGGCGGCGCATCGGGCGTGTGCGGATAGGCCTTCTCCGTCTTGTCCGCGAATTGATACGGGAAGCCGTAGTGCCTGCCCTGCTGCACGAAATCCATCTCTTCGGCCATGTCGGCGTCGGGGCCGTTGCTGGCGCTGAAAAGTTCGCCGCGGTCGTTCCACGCGAAGCTCCACGCGTTGCGGATGCCGCGGGCGAACATTTCGATCGTGGGCGATTCCTTGCGCGGATCGAATCGCCAGATGCCGGCGGTGAAATCGGTCTCGCCGCCTTTCCAGAGGTTCGGATCCGTGCCGGTTTCGCCGCCGTCGGTGCGTGAGCCGCTGGTGACGTAGAGCATTCCATCCGGACCTTCCGCGATGTGGCCGACGCCGTGGTTGTAGGGGCCGACGCCCCATGGATAAGTCGTCTTGAACCACGGCTTCACCCCGGTCGGCAGGCCGTTCGTCCCGAGCGGCGCGCTGCGGAAGATGGCGACGTGGTTGGTGTGGAAGGGCTGCGCGGCGACGCGCTGGTTGGCGACGATGTAGAGGCGTTTCCGCGAATCGATGGTCAGACCGAGCGCGTCGATGCCGCCGGGCGAAAGGTCGGCGTAGTCCTTGGCCGTGAGGACGCGGACGAGATCGCCGCTGGCCGGTTCCAGGCGGTAGAGATCGCCGTTGTTGCTGAGGACGAAGATCCATTCCGTGCCCGGCAACGCCGCGAGACGGACGCCGTGGGCGGGGAGCTTGACCACTTCGCGGATGCGGAAACCGTCCGGCGGCGACGGCAACGGCGCGAAAGGATCGGGCTGCTTCGCGGCGGCGATGGCCAGCGTGGCGCGGGCGACTTTGACTTCGTCGACCGTTACGGCGTCGCCATTGTTGCCCCAGGCGCTGCGGATGTAGGTGAGGACGTCGGCCACCTTCTGGTCGTCGTTGGCGATGGGCGGCACGGGCATGACGCCGTTGTAGTCGACGCCGTTGACCGTGATGCGTCCGCTGTGGCCCTGAAGAGTGACATGGATGCTGCGTTCGCGGTCGGCCATGAGGTAGTCCGACGCGGCGAGCGGCGGGTAGACGCCGCGCGCGCCCTGGCCGGTGAACTGGTGGCAGGCCGCGCAGGCCATCCCATAGAGGACGCGGCCGCGCTGCTGTTGCGGCGAAAGGTCGGCGGCGGCAACCGACAAGCCGGCCAGAACGAGGGCGACAAACATGCGCAGGAACATGCGGGCGAAACTAAGAACCCGTCCGCCACGGTCAAACCCTGTTCATCGTGCAGATCGGTTGGAACCGCGGCATAGCCCCGGGGCTTCGGCGCCGCGGCAATGCCTACCCACAAGACCTCAGTCTTTCATGGCAGCGGAACCAAGCGACGGGCATCCTCCCCTTCCGTCTGCGGTCTCGGCCGCCGGTTTCACATGCTTACAATTCGCGATCTCAAGATGTCGGTGGGTGGACGCACCCTGTTTGAAAACGCCTCGATGCAGGTCAACCAGGGCGACCGCGTGGCGCTCGTCGGCCCGAACGGCGCGGGCAAGACCACCCTGTTCACCATCATCCTGAAGAAGAACACGCCCGACGAAGGCGTGGTGGAACGCGACCCGTGGACCATGGTCGGCTTCCTCCCGCAGGAGGGCGAAGTCGTCGGCGACGAGACCGTCCTTGAAGTCGCCACCGGCCGCGCCAGCGAACTCCCCCGCCTCGAGAAACGCCTTCACGAACTAGAGGCCGCCGGCGACGTGGCCGGCGCGGAATACATGGAGGCACACGCGAAGCACGACGCCCTCAACGACCCGCATGTCGAGGCCAAGGCCAAGAAGATGCTCGTCGGCCTCGGCTACAAGGAGACGGAGTTCAGCCGTCCGGCCAAGGAGATGAGCGGTGGCTGGGTCATGCGCGCGCACCTCGCCCGCCTGCTCGTGATGGAGCCGGACCTTCTCCTGTTGGACGAGCCGACCAACCACCTCGACCTGCTCTCGCTCCTCTGGCTGCAGAACTACCTGAAGAACTATTCCGGTGCGTTGCTCCTGATCTCGCATGATCGGCAGTTCATGGACGAGGTCGTCACTCAGGTTCACGAGATCTCCGAGCGGAAGCTCATCGCCTACGAGGGCAACTACACCGAATACCTCGTCGAACGCGAAGCCCGCTACGAACGCCATTCCGCCGCCTACAAGAACCAGCAGAAGGAGATCCAGGCGCTGCAGGAATTCGCCGACCGCTTCCGCTCCGTCGCGTCGAAGGCCTCGCAGGCCATGAGCAAGCTCAAGCAGATCGAACGCCTCGAACTCATCGAGAAGCCGAACGCGCCGCGCAAGCCCTTCCGTTTCCAGATCCCCGTTCCGCCCCGGCTTGGCCAGCGGTCCATCATCCTTGAGGGGATCCACATGGCCTACGGCAGCAACAAGGTCTACTCCGACCTCGACCTCATCGTGGAACGCGGCGAACGCACCGTGCTCGTCGGCCCGAACGGCGCGGGCAAGTCCACGCTGCTCAAGATCCTCGCGGGCGTCGTGGAGTTCCAGCAGGGCACGCGGCAGCTCGGGCACAACGCGAAGATCGGCTACTTCAGCCAGCACCGCTCGGCCACGCTTGATCCGAACAAGAACGTCCTGGAGGAGGTCCTCGCCAGCAACCCGGCCCTGCAGGAAGATGCCGCACGCGGGATTCTCGGCTCCTTCATGTTCCGCAAGGAGGACATCTTCAAGCTGACCAGTGTCCTGAGCGGCGGCGAGAAGACGCGGTTGAACCTCGTCAAGTTCCTCGTCGATCCGCCGAACCTCCTGTTCATGGACGAGCCCACGACGCACCTCGACATCACCACCGTCGAGTCGCTCACGATCGCCTTGGAGCGCTACGAGGGCACGCTGGTCTTCATCTCGCACGACGTGCACTTCATCCGCCAGCTCGCGACCAAAGTCCTGCACGTGAACGCCGGCCGCGTGATCGCGTATCCCGGCACCTACGACTACTTCCTCGAGAAGACCGGCGCCGCCAACGACGCCCGCGCCGCGTTGACCTCGAGCTGAGGTTCATCCACAGAGCGCACCAAGAGCATCAAGGCTCGGAGGGGCGGGACGCCCGGTCTTTGCAGCGCGGTGCTCTGCGCCGCTCTCCGAGACAACGCGGATGGACCAACCCACACCTATCCACGACGTTTGGCCGGGACGCGCACCTGACCCACAATCTCGCTTCCCTCAATAAAATTGAAGACCCAACCGACCGTTTGGCATTCCTCCACGCTGATAGAAACCGAAACCGTGTCATGCGGTTTGGAGAAAAGGTCCTGCGCATGGGTCATCGCCCGGGCGAATGCATCACGCTCTTCGGAGTTCAACAGGCCGATTCCATCATCGTTGAAACTGGATGCCGGATAAGCGATGCCCATAGTCATCTGCGGGTTAAATGGATGCTCATTGGTGATGAAGACGAACGGTTCCGTCATGTCCCAGCTTTGGTATTCGGCCTTGGTTTCCATGATGCCCTGAATATGGCCTACGCGAGTTCCCTCGTTCCACCATACCAAGTCGCCAACGCATACCGTGGAACCATCGGGATAGTTCATACCATTTAAGAGTTCAGTGCCGCCGGAAGTTCAGCTTGTGGTCCGTGCGGCGGGTTTGGCTGAACTCGAGCTTCGGCAGGTCGGTGAGCGTGGGGGATTCGGTTTCGTTCAGGATGGTCTTCGCCAAAGCCTTCAGCTCGTTCCAACGCGGCCACTCAAGCGCGGGCGAATGCACGACCTGGCGGAGGGTGCTGCGCCATTCGATGATCACGCGGTCGATGTCGCCTGGGCCGGTCCACTCGGTCACGAAGGCGTGCTTGGCCTCGGGATTGCGGTGGACGCTGCGGACCACTTCCTCCGCGCCGGATCCATAGCTGGGCGGAATGCCGTCCTCCAGGTAGCCGGGAATCGTCTGGCTGCCAAAGAGCCGCCGGCACGCATAGGCGAGGCGTCCATCGAAGCGCGCGTCGCCACCGCTGAAGCGGAAGCCGGCGTCGAGATTGGCGAGGTCGTAGACGAGTTCCTCCAGCGGATACTTCTCGTCCTCCAACGCCGCCGCCAGCGCGAGGCCGTCGCCCTGGTGGAAGAAGCTGACGACCTGGCCGCGTCGCGTCGGGACGCCGCCGGCATTGACGAGACCGAGCCGTCGCCACAGGAGCGCCACGCCGCTGGCGGCGGGAAGACCCATGCAGGTATCGACGAGGGAACAGCGGGCGCAGTTGGCGGAAACGGTTTCGCGCTCGGGCGGGCGCCACAACGCGACGCCATGCCGATCGATGGCGACCCGGAGCGGGAGCCCGCCGACGTCGAGATGGACCATAAGCCGCATCTCTTCTTCAACGACCCGCACAACGGGCGTGTGCTGGGCGGCGAGATGAGCCTGAAGAGCGGGCAGGACGGTTTCTTCCCAATCCTTCTGCTCCAGCTCGCGGCGCTGACAGTTGGTGGCACGGCGGACCCACTTGGCCAGCACGAGCCGGCCATCGGCCAGACGATCCGCCACGGTGCTGGATCGCCCGAAGAGCGGTCGGCCATCGGCTTCACCGACCACGACGATCAAACCCTGGCCGATCTTTTCGATCGCTTTCGTCGAAGTGAGCGCGGGGATCAAGGCCGGGGCGGTGTCGCCCGATAGAAGCGCGTCATCTTGGATCAGCTTCACGTCCCGCACGGGGACGCCCTTCATCTGGCCGAGGCGTTCCCATTCGCCCCGGCTGTTGAAGATTTCGCGGACCATTGTGCGGACATAGCGCGCGCGTTCGGCGTCGGTTTGCAGGCCGCAGGGAACGTCCGGATGCTTCAGCGATTCCTCGACCCCGAGGATGATCGGCTTGGTGGTGTAAAGCCGTTGTTGCACGCGCACGGCTTCCTCGAAGGGCCGCCGCCCCAGGACCGACGCGGCGTGCATGAGGCCAAGCAGCGCATTCCAGTCGATCATGCCGCTGCGCGACAGCCACGCGGGCCGGCCGTCGGCGAGGCGGAGACCGTTCTGCGAGACAAGCACGTAGCCGCATTCATCCAAGCCGCGACGCCCAGCGCGCCCGAACATCTGGAGAATCTCGTCGGCCTTGATGGCGTGCTCGACGTTGTCGCGCCGGTAGGAGTCGCCCGCGAGCACGACGCTGCGGAGGGAGAAGTTGATGCCGGCGGCGAGGCCCATCGTCGCGACGACGACGCGGAGCTGGCCGGCCTTGGCCAGCGGCTCGATCACGCCGGCCCGCGTCGTGTAGCTCAGGCCGCTGTGGTGGTAGGTCACACGCGACTTGAGCATCCGGGCCATCTTCTCGCCGACGACCTGCTTCTGTTCGGCCGTGAGCTGGAGCGGATTCGGGTTTGGCAGATAGCGCGCAAGCTCGGCCGCGAGCGCTTCTGTGGCGCGACGCTGCGGGGCGAAGACGAGGACGGGGCCGAGATTCTCGGCAAGGGCCTTGGCCACGAAACGCGGCCAGTAGCCCTTGATCTCGGACGGGACGAAGTAGTTCAGGCTGTTGCCATCGATCTCCTCCAGCGGCACGGGCCGCTCCTCATGGCGGACGAGCAAGGCGCGCCGGCCAAGGCGCGTGAGCCATTTCACGATATGTTCGGGATTGGCCACGCTGCCGCTCAGCAGGAGCAGCTGCGTCTGCGGCGGCGCCAGGGCGATGGCCAGCTCGTAGTTCAGGCCACGGTCGGCATCCCCGATCATCTGATACTCGTCAACGACGAGCAGGGTCGGGCCATCGCCGCGGATGAGCCGGTTCTTCTGCGTCTCCAACGTGGCGACGATGACGGGCGCTTCGAGATTTTCCGCGAGGTCACCCGTGGCGATGCCGACGTTCCAACCGCGTGCGCGCCATTCGGCCAGTTTGTCATTGGCCAACGCGCGTGTCGGCACGGTGTAGATGGCCTGGCCGCGGTTCTTGCCCTGGTTCGACCACAGCTCGAACACGAGCGTCTTGCCCGCGCCGGTCGGAGCATGGACGACGACGTCCTGTCCGTCGCGCAATGCGGCCACGGCCTGCTGCTGCCAGAGGTCCGGGACGGCCACCTGATTCAAACTGGCGGCCCCAGGATCACCAAGGTGGCTGTGGTGAACGCGCTCAAAGCTGTCGCCAAGGGTATTCATGGAAGCACGACGCGCCGGCGCCGTTGGTGGGGGAAGGTGGCTGACGAAACGGGAACCGCCAGTGCCTTGGACGCGAAACTACTTCCGGTCGTGGACGCGTTCCTTCTTCTCCTCCCACTCGGTCTGCAGCGCCTTGCGCTCGCGGGCCAGCTCGGCCTCGAGTTCCTGCTGCTTCTCGAAGTCACCTGCCATCGCCGCCTCGCCGATCTTCCCTTTCAGCATGATCTCACGCTCGGCGATCTTGGCGGCGTATTTTGAATCGAGGTCGGCGATCTCGGCCTTCTGGCGTTCGGTGAGTTTGGCCATGGGCTGGGACTTGTTCAGCCGTTCCATCGCGAGTTCGTAGGCGGACTTCATGCGTCAACCATGGGCCCGATGCGGCCAAGTTCAAGGGAAGGTGGCGGATCAACCGATCGCCGGAGGCCGGAGGCCGGTATCGGTGATCCTACCTTTCCGAATCATCGGCCACGCTCCACGCTTTCCTCATGGCCACAGCCAAGTCCTGCGAAGTGTTGTTCAGCCCGGCCGAGTTCATGGCGCTGCAGAAGCGTGATCTCTCACGGGCTGTGTGCGTCGTGTTCGACATTCTGCGAGCCACGACATCGATGACCTTTGCCCTGGCCAACGGCGCGGCGGCGGTCCTGCCGGTGAACGACATCCCCGACGCGTTGGCGTTGCGGGCGACGTTTCCCGAGGCGCTGCTGGCGGGCGAACGCCACGGCCTCCGCATCGGCGCGGAGCTGACGGGCGGAGTGGAGTTCGATCTGGGCAATTCACCGCGTGAATTCACTCCAGCGAAGGTGGCTGGCCGGAAGATCATCATGACCACGACCAACGGCACCCGCGCCTTGCGGGCCTGCGCCGGAGCCAAGCAGGTGTTCATCGGCTCGTTTCCCAATCTCACGGCCACCGCGACCGCCGTCCTCGCGAGCGAACCCAAGCAGCTCTTCCTCGTCTGCGCGGGCACGTATGAGGAAGCCGCCTACGAAGACACGCTCGCCGCCGGGGCAATGGCGGATCTTGTCTGGGACCACTTCGGCGAGTCGGCGATGGCCGATTCCGTCGCCATCGCCCGGCACATCTGGCTTGGAGCAAAAGCCGATCTCGCCGGGGCCATCCGGCATTCGCGCAACGGCCGCCGGCTGCTGGCGCACCCGGAACTGCACGCCGACGTGGCCATCTGTCTTGATCGCGACTGCGCGCCGATCGTGGCGACAATGAGCGACGGGGCCGTCACGGTTCTCCGTCCCGGCTGAGCGGAATTGGATCGGCAGGCCGCGAAGTGGTGTGCTACTCCACCGGCATTCCCATGCGCATTCCTCCCTTCTTCGCAGCGATTCCACTCCTCGCGGCTGGAATTTTTTTCGCGATCCCGGCAAGTGCCGCCGAGCGGGCCAAGCCCAACATCCTCTGGCTGGTCAACGAGGACCACGGTCCGCACGTCGGGTGCTATGGCGACGCCTTCGCGACCACGCCGGCCTTTGACGCGCTCGCCAAACGCGGCCTGCGCTATACGAAGGCCTGGTCGTGCGCCCCGGTGTGTGCGCCGGCGCGCACGACCTTGATCAGCGGGCTCTACGCCACGTCGACGGGAGGCGAGCACATGCGCAGCATGGTCGGCTATCCGGTGGGACTGAAGATGTAT
>JBBRDN010000044.1:0-24462 GCA_038203875.1 Verrucomicrobiota bacterium | reverse complement strand
GCCTTGGTATGAGAACGAGACCGTCACGGAGCTGGACCCCGACCAGTCGAAGTTCACCTCGCGCCTGACCGAGCGCGCCGTTGGTTTCATCCGGGAAAACCGTTCGCGGCCCTTCTTCCTCTACCTTCCGCACATCATGCCGCACGTGCCCATCGCCGCGTCGTCCGCCTTTCGCGGCGGATCGAAGTCCGGTCTCTACGGCGACACCGTGCAGGAACTCGACGCGTCCATCGGGACCATTTTGGCGACGCTGCGTGAAGTCGGAGTCGAGCGGGAGACGCTCGTCATCTTCCTTTCGGACAACGGCCCTTTCCTCAGCTACGGCGACCACGCCGGCACGGCTCGGCCGTTCCGCGAGGGAAAGTTGACGGCGCTCGAAGGCGGCGTCCGTGTGCCCTTCATCGCCTACTGGCCCGGAACGATCCCGGCGAAGCGCACGAGCGGGCAGTTTATCACCGGCCTGGATCTCCTGCCGTCGCTCGGAAAGATCGCGGGCACCGACAACCCCCGTGAACGCATCGATGGCCGCGACCTCTCCGGCGTGCTCCTCGGGAAACGCGGTGCAAAGGAGCGCGACACATTCTTCTACTACTCCGGTCGCGACCTGCACGCCGTGCGTGATGGACGCTGGAAGCTCCACCTCGCTCACGACTACCTGACGGTGAACGGCCCTCCCGGTTCCGGCGGGAAGCCCGCGAACTACGCCAACATGAAGCCCGATTCCATCGAGGAGTCCGGCGTGTTGGGGATCGCGAGCCGCCATGGATACCGCGTCGAGAAGATTGCCCAGAGCCTCTTCGACCTGGAGAAGGATCCGGGTGAAACCACAGACCTCGCGGCGGCGAATCCGGCAGTCGTCCGCCGGCTGCTCAAGCTCGTCGATTCGGCCCGGGCCGACCTCGGCGACTCGTTGACCGGAGCGTCCGGCGCCAACCTGCGGCTCGGCGGCCCGAGCCCTGCCAAACGATGAAACGATTGCCCACACTCGTTGCCCTTGTCCTGTTGGTGACCCTCCTCAGGTCAAACGCAGCGACGGCTCCCTCACGCCCCAACATCCTTTTCGCCATCGCCGACGACTGGGGCCTTCACGCCGGGGCCTACGGCACACGTTGGGTGAAGACTCCGGCGTTTGATCGGGTGGCCCGTGGGGGACTTCTCTTCAACAAGGCCTACACGCCGAACGCCAAGTGCGCGCCTTCACGCGCGTGCATCCTTACCGGTCGCAATTCGTGGCAGCTCAAGGATGCCGCCAACCACATCTGCTATTTCCCGCCCGAGTTCAAGGGATGGGGCGAGGCCCTCGCCGAGAAGGGCTGGTTTGTCGGACACACGACCAAGGGCTGGGGACCGGGCGTCGCGACCAATGCCCTCGGCCAGGCCCGCAAGATGACCGGCACGGCCTTCAACAGCCGGAAGCTGACGCCACCGACCGACTCCATCGGGACCAGCGACTACGCGGGCAACTTCGACACATTCCTCAACGCCGCGCCGACCAACTCGCCGTGGTGCTTCTGGTATGGCGCCATCGAACCCCATCGCGGCTACGAGTTCGGTTCCGGGGTGACCAAGGGCGGCAAGAAGCTTTCGGACATCGACCGCGTTCCCGGTTACTGGCCGGACAATGACACGGTGCGGAACGACATGCTCGACTACGCCCTCGAGGTGGAGCATTTCGACACGCACCTCGGAAGGATGCTCGACAGCCTGTCGCAGCGGGGCCTGCTGTCGAACACCCTCGTCATCGTCACATCCGACCACGCGATGCCGTTCCCCCGCGTGAAAGGGAACGCCTACGAGTTCGCCAACCACATTCCATTCGCAGCGATGTGGCCGGCCGGAATCTCGAAGCCTGGCCGGGTGATCGACGACTTCATCAGCTTTGTGGACATCGCTCCGACCCTTATCGAACTGGCGGGTCTCGGCTGGAAGGAAACGGGAATGGCACCCGCCGCAGGCCGGAGTCTTACCGGGATCTTTCGTTCGGAAAAGTCCGGCCTCCTCGAACCCGCGCGCGACCATGTCCTGATCGGAAAGGAGCGCACGGACATCGGTCGTCCCAACGACGCGGGATATCCGATCCGGGGATTGGTCAAAGACGGCTGGCTCTACCTGAAGAACTACGAGTCTTCGCGCTGGCCGGCGGGCAATCCGGAGACCGGCTACCTCGACTGCGACGCCGGCGCAACAAAGTCGCTCATCCTCGACGCCCGACGGAATTCTGGCACCGACCGTTTCTGGGACTTTTGCTTCGGCAAAAGACCGGAGGCCGAGCTCTACAATCTCCGGAATGATCCCGACTGCCTGACCAACCTCGCCGCAAACGCCACCTCCGTGCCCGTCGCCCAGCGGCTCGCGGCAGCGATGGAAACTGAACTGAAAGCCCAGGGCGATCCGCGCATGGCGGGTCAGGGCGCGGTCTTCGACCAATACCTCCACGCCGCTCCCGCAAACGTCGGTTTCTACGAACGCTTCATGCTTGGCGAACCCGTCAAGGCGGGATGGGTCAGAGAAACCGATTTTGAGAAACCCGGAATCCGCTGATTTACCCGCTGAAACTGCAAACCGTCCCATGAGATTTTCTTTCATGAATCCCACCCCTCTGAGCTCCCTTAGACGCCTCTTGTCACGGGCCGTGTTCGCCGCCGCCGCTCTGCTCCTGGCATTGAGCGTCACCGAGGCGGCTGATCGACCCAACATCGTCCTCGTCATCACCGACGACCAGGGATTCGGTCCCGTCGGACGCCACGGCAACACGTGGCTTCGCACTCCGCACATGGACGCGCTGCATGATTCTAGCGTCCGCTTCACCCGGTTCCTCGTCAGCCCCACGTGCGCGCCCACGCGATCGGCGCTGATGACCGGGCGTCATCCATTCAAGAACGGCATTACGCACACGATCAACGAACGGGAACGCATGGCTTTGGGCGCTTCGACGCTGCCGCAAGCCCTCAAGAAAGCCGGCTACCAATCGGGCATCTTCGGCAAGTGGCACCTCGGCGACGAAGACGCCTACCAGCCGGGGGCGCGCGGATTCGACGAAGTGTTCATCCATGGCGCGGGAGGCATTGGGCAGTTCTACGACAACTCGTGCGCCGACGCGCCGAAGAACACCTATTTCGATCCGGTGATCCGGCACAACGGGAAGTTCGTGAAGACCCGGGGCTTCTGCACCGACGTCTTTTTCACGGCCGCACTCGGCTGGATAAAGGAACGCTCCTCCAAGTCCGAACCCTTCTTCGCCTACATCGCGTCGAACGCACCCCACTCGCCCTACAACGCACCCCAGCCGAACAAGAAGCGTTTCACCGATCTCGGCTTCAAGCCGGGTCCCGCCGGATTCTACGGAATGATCGAGAACATCGACGAGAACGTCGGCCGCCTCATGGCTAAGCTCGCCGAATGGAAACTGATGACCAACACGGTCGTCATCTTTATGTCCGACAACGGATCCGCCGGTGACGGTCTGGGCAACGGTGTCGTGGGCCGCTCGGCGGACGGAACCGAATTCAAGGCGTGGAACGCTGGCATGAAGGGAACGAAGAACTCGGTCGAGGAGGGCGGCGTCCGTGTGCCCTTCTTCGTCCGTTGGGACGGGCATTTCAAGCCCGGCCGCGACATCGATCGCATCGCCGCGCACATCGACCTCTTTCCCACGCTCGCCGAGTTGACCGGAGCCGCGCTGCCCGCGAACCAGGTCGAGGGTCGCAGCCTGCTTCCTCTCATCGGCGATACCCAGGCAGCAGCGACATGGAAGGATCGGATGCTGTTCGACCACGTGGGGCGTTGGCCGCTCGGAGCGGAACCCAACGCGCATCAGTGGACCAACTACTGCGTCCGCAATCAGCAATACCGCCTTGTGAACGGAGCGCTCTTCAACATGCAGGAAGATCCCGGACAGACGACGGACATCGCCGGAACGCATCTAGAAGTTGTCACGGAACTGAAGTCGGCCTACGACCGCTTCTGGAAGGAGGCGAGGCCGTTGATGGTCAATGAAGGCGTGCCGATGTCGAAGACGAGACCGTATTGGGTGGCCCATGAGAAGCAGCTCGCTGATGGCGGAATCCCCGAATGGAAAACACCCGCTCCTTGATTCCAGAATGAAAGCCCGTCGTAGTCTCATCCAGATGAACCGATCCGTTCCCGTTTCCATCGATCCGACCAGAAGACAAAGTCTCGCGCAGGCCGTCCTGTCGCTTGCGGCAGCTCTCGTCTTGTCGGCTTGCGGCGGAAGTGAAAAGGGCGCGGAAAGCGCACCCGCTCCGTCGGCGGGTGCCGCAGCGCCTACCGCCGCCACCGCGCCGGAAGGCATGGCATGGATCCCAGCAGGTGAGTTCTGGATGGGTGGTCCGGCCGAAAGCCCGATCGCAGAACTCCGAAGCAAGCTGCGTCCCGGTGAACCCGTCTGCACCGGACTCAGCGGTGGATTCACCGACTGCGAGCCGGGCCATCAAACTTACGTCGACGGCTTCTGGATGGACGTTACCGAAGTGACGAACGAGCAGTTCGAGAAATTCGTCCGCGCCACGGGCTATGTGACCGTCGCCGAGCGGAAGCCGCGTCCCGAGGATTTCCCCGGAGCCGATCCGGCATTGCTCGTGCCCGGTTCGGTCGTCTTCGCCGCCCCGGATTCGCCGGTGATGTTGGACAACCCGCTGCAATGGTGGCGCTACGTTCCAGGGGCGGGCTGGCGTCATCCAGACGGCCCTCAGAGCTCGATCACTTCGCGGATGAATTTCCCCGTCGTCCATGTGGCTTTCGAGGATGCGGAAGCCTACGCCAAGTGGGCCGGCAAGCGCCTGCCGACCGAGGCCGAATGGGAACGAGCCGCCCGGGGCGGCCTCGAAAAGAAGGCCTATCCTTGGGGCGACGACCTTCTGCTCAACGGCAAGTGGCAGTGCAATGCGTTCCAAGGACGGTTCCCCAATGCAGACGCCGTGGAAGACGGCTTCAAGGGCATCGCGCCCGTGCGCCAGTTCGCGCCGAACGCCTATGGACTCTACGATGTTTCCGGCAACGTGTGGGAATGGTGCAGCGACTGGTTCCGCCCGGATACCTACGGCAAGCTCGGCCCCGGGGTCGCCCGCAACCCGAAAGGTCCCGGCGACAGTTTCGATCCCGATGAACCCGGCATACCCAAGCGGGTCCAACGCGGTGGATCGTTCCTCTGCAGCAACCAATATTGCGCCCGCTACCTGGTCGGAACGCGCGGCAAAGGCGCGATCGACACCGGTAGCGTCCACGTCGGATTCCGCTGCGTTCGAGACGGAAGGAACGCCTCTTCCGCCAAACCCTGATCGCTTCCCGGGTCGAACGGTAACTGCCGCTTGCATCGGCCGTTTCGATGAGCAGATTAGGTAATGCTCTTCATAAAGTGGGCCTTTGTGGGCCTCTGTCTGTTTTCCAGTATCGGCCTGCGAGCGTCGGATTGGGCCCAATGGCGTGGCCCTACGCGCGACGGCATGGTTCCCGCCGGTGCTCTCCCTCCTTCCATCGCCGACGCCACCTTGAAGAAACAGTGGCGCGTCCCGCTGGGCTCCAGCTACTCGGGGCCGATTATCAGCGGCGACCGTGTTTTCGTGACGGAGTCCAGCAACAAGACCCACGAGGTCGCCATCGCGTTGGATCGGGCGTCCGGCAAAATCCTCTGGCGCGCGGAATGGGAGGGATTCCTCAAGGTCCCCTTCTTCGCCAAGGCGAACGGTGATTGGATCCGATCAACTCCGGCCACCGACGGTGAGCGGCTGTATGTCGGTGGAATGCGCGACACACTCGTCTGCCTGGACGTGAGGACAGGTCCTGAGATCTGGAAGAAGGATTTCGTGAAAGAGATGAAGGCACCCATTCCGGACTTCGGCTTCGTCTGCTCGCCCCTGATCATCGGCGACGCCGTCTACGTCCAAGCCGCCGCCAGCTTTGTGAAAATCGACAAAGCCACCGGCGCAGTCCTGTGGCGTTCGCTCAAGGATGAAGGCGGCATGAACGGCAGCGCCTTCAGTTCGCCGGTCATCGGCATGGTTGGAGGCCGTGAACAACTGCTGGTTCAGGGCCGCCAGAAGCTGTCCGGCGTGGCGCCATCTGACGGAAAGATCCTCTGGGAGCAGGCCATCGAGGCCTTTCGCGGAATGAATATCCTCACGCCGACCGTCTGGAAGGATTCGGTTTTCACCTCGGCCTACGGCGGCAAGACCCAACTGCTCGCAGTTCAGGGCGCCACGGACAACCCCAAAGCCGCCACCGCATGGAGCCTGAAACTGGAAGGCTATATGTCATCGCCGCTGCTGATCGGCGACCATGCCTACCTGCATCTTCGCAACCAAAAGTTCGCCTGCGTGGATCTCTCGACCGGCAAGCTTGCCTGGGAGACGGATCGCAAGTTCGGTAAATACTGGAGCATGATCAGCAACGGAAAGGAGATCCTCGCTCTGGATGAGGACGGAACTCTTCTACGGATTGAAGCGGATCCAAAGGCCTTCAAGCTGATCGAGAAACGGAAGGTGGCCGACGGCGAAAGCTGGGCGCATCTGGGACTTTCCGACAAACAGCTCTTCGTGCGCGACCTGACAGGATTGTCCGTTTTTAGCTGGAACTGAAGCCGGGTTCTGGTGCCATCGCCACCAGCCATGCGGTCCCTTCTTCCAATCTCCCTGCCCGGACTGATCCCGCTGGTCATGGTTTGCTTGGCGGTGCTGTCGGACGCGGCGAGCGCGGCTGAAGGAAGGGCGACTGCTCCCGGAACAACGACCAATGCCCTGACGGCAAGGGCGATCATGGACCGCATGATCGCGTCGTCCGGCAAGACGAACGATCAACTCATCCTGACGAACTACCATTTCGTCCGGTGGGATGTGTCGGAGGAGATCGACAAGAAGGGCGCTGTCACGAAACGCCGGGACAAGATCTACGACCATTCGCCGATCCGCGGTTCCGCGATCCTTCGCGAAGTGCGTGAAGACGGCAAAATCATCCCGAAGTCTGAAACCGACACCCAACGGAAACAGGACGGCGAGGAACGCAAGGCGAGGTCCGAACGCACGGGTGGCGACAACAACCTCACGATTACCGCCGACATGATCAAGCGGTTCGAATTCGAGTTGCTGGGAACGACCAATCTCTCGGGACACATCGTTCACGCGATCCGTTTTGGGCCGGCCGCCAAGCAGGAACCGGCCAAAAACATGAGCGAGCGGGTGATCCAGAAAGTCCGGGGAAAGATCTACATCGACACCGTTGCGTTCCAGATCGTCCGGCTTGAAGCGGAACTGAGCGAAGAGATTGGCTTCTGGGGCGGCATGCTGGGGAAGATCAAAAGCTTCAACATGCTCGTGACCCGGGATCCGGTTGACGGGATCTGGTTCAACAAGAACATCGCCGGAGAGTTCGACGCTCGCGCGATGTTCAGCTCGGTCCACGGAAGGTTCTCGTCGACCAACAGCTCCTTTATTCGGCGCGACGCCGTTCCCCAGATGAAGTCCGGTCCACCGAAGCCGTAGCCCGACCCTTGGGCAGATTGCTTTTCTGCCGAGCACAGCGAGCATACCTCCATGGGAATCTCCGAATCGGTTTCGTGCCCGTTCTGCGGCCAGGAATCGACGCTCGTCATCGACACCAGCGTATCGTCGCAGCGTTTCATCACCGACTGCGAGGTCTGTTGCCGGCCGTTCGAGGTCTGCGCGGAATGCGAGCCCGGCGAGATCGTCAGCCTCGAAGTCATGTCGGGCTGATCGAACGTTAAGCCGCCGCTGGACGCGGATCGCCGATCCACAGCACACTGGCGGCCACATGACACCGACCGTCGTCCTTTGGATCTACATCGTGCTGCTGGAACTCGGCGGCCTCATCGGCTTCTTGAAGGGCAAGAGCAAGGCCTCTCTCATCGCCTCTTCAATCTTCGCCCTGCCCCTCATTCTGACGGCGCTCGGCATCGTGCCTTCGATGGTGGCCGACATCGTGATCGGCATCCTGCTCGTCTACTTCGGGATGAAGCTGACCAAGGGCGCGAAGTTCATGCCGGCCGGAATGATGGTCATCCTGTCGATCGCGGCGTTGGTCCTCCGACTCGTTGTCCTCAAGGGCTGATCGACCGTGCCCGCTCAGACAGAGCTCCCGATCTGGAAGGTTTCGGAACCGATCCTGCGCCAGACGCGCGAGCGGAGCCGACTGGTCCTTGTCGCGCCCACGGGATCGGGCAAGACGACCCAGGTTCCACAGATGATGCTGGACTCCGGAATGGCCGGAGAGAAACGGGTCGTCGTTCTCCAACCACGACGAGTCGCGGCACGCTCGCTGGCGACCCGCGTCGCGTGGGAACGCAATTCGAAGCTTGGCGGCGAGGTCGGTTACCAGGTCCGGTTCGACGATCGGACGGGCGACGGCACGCGTCTCTGTTTCATCACGGAAGGAGTCCTCCTGCGATGGCTGCAGGACGATCCCACCCTCGCCGACATCGGCGTTCTGATCTTCGACGAATTCCATGAGCGCAGTCTCCTGAGCGATGTCTCCTTGGCCCTCGCCAAACGCATCCAGCAAACTGCCCGGCCCGACCTCAAGCTCGTCGTCATGTCGGCCACGCTGGATTCGGAACCGGTCGCAGACTACTTGGCGCATCCGCAGCATGGCGCCTGTCCAATCGTTGTTTCCGAAGGGCAGATGTTCGCCGTCCAAGTCGGTTTCCTGCCGGCTCCCGACGAACGCCCCGCCCCGCAAATCGCCGCCGAGGCCGTGGCCGACCTCATCTTCTCCGGTGAATCGGGAGACATCCTCGTCTTCATGCCTGGCATGGGAGAGATCCAGTCGACCATCACGGAAATCCGCGCCCAGCGAGTCGGTGAGGCGCTTTCGCTGCTCCCCCTGCACGGCGAGCTGAGCCCGGAAGACCAGGACGCCGCCTTTGCGCCGCAATCCGTCCGCAAGGTCGTCATCTCCACGAATGTCGCCGAGACGTCCGTCACCATCGACGGGATCCGGCACGTGGTGGATTCCGGACTGGCCCGCGTCTCCCGCTACGATCCGGAACGCGGCATCCATTCCCTGCTGCTGGAAGGAATCAGCCGCGCCTCGGCCGATCAACGAAAGGGCCGCGCCGGACGAACCGGACCCGGCACATGCCGACGCCTTTGGACCGAGAGCAATCATCTCAACCGCGCGGAGCGCACCACTCCGGAAATCCAACGAGCCGACCTGGCCGAAGTCGTCCTGCTGCTCCACTCGCTGGGCGTGCCCGATGCCGCCAAGTTCGACTGGCTCGACAAACCCGACGCCCAGGGCGTCGCCCGGGCCGAACAGCTTCTCCGGGTGCTTGGAGCCATCGACTCCGCCACAGGTGGGCTCACCGAGACCGGCCGGCAAATGCTCCGTCTGCCCATGCATCCGCGGTTCTCCCGGATGCTGCTGGAGGCGCGAAAACACAACTGCGTGAAGACCGCCGCGCTCTGCGCCGCCCTCGTCAGCGGTCGCGACCTGCTGTTTCGATTATCACGCGACGAGAAACACATCTCCGCGGCCCGCGAAGTCTTCGAGGGCAGCCAGCAGACCGATTTCCACACGCTCATGCGTGCGTGGCAGTTCGCCCGCAACCAGTCGTTCAACGTGGGTTCCTGCCAACGCTACGGGATCAGCGCCAAGGTGGCCCGCGAGGTGGACCAAACCTTCAAACAGATTCTCGGAATCGCCCGGAAGGAAGGCTTCGTGGCCAACGACGGAACCGACGACGTGACCATCGCCCCAGCCGAGAAGAAGGCCCCGATGGACGAGGGGCTGCTCCGGTCCGTTACCGCGGGGTTCGCCGACCAACTCTGCCAGCGGAAGAACATCGGCACGCTCGACTGCATTCTGCCGGGCAATCGCACCGCGACCCTCGTGCGCGAAAGCGTGGTCCAGGAGTCCACCCTGTTCGTCGCCGCCAATCTCAGGGAGATCAGCAGCAGGGGCGGCGAGCTGATGACCTTGGCGTCGTTGGCCACTGCGGTGCGACCCGAGTGGCTTCAGGAGATGTTCCCCCAACTCATCCGGAAGGGCGTTGAGCACGTCTACGACCGCACCCACAAGCGCGTCGACGCGATCCGGCTTGTCCGGTTCATCGACATCACCATCGCCCGCGAGCATCAGCGCGAGGTTGACCCGACGGAGTCGGGCCGGGCGTTGGCCGAGGCGTATGAGCAAGGACTCTTCGACCTTCCCAACCTGACGCACGAAGTTAAACAGCTCATCGCCCGCGTGAACTTTTTAGCCCACGCAGTGCCGGAATTGGAGATGCCAAAGCTCGACGGCGCCACATTGGGCCGATGTCTGGCCCGCGCGTTTCAGGGCCTTCATCTCGCCAAGGACGCGCAGGCCGTCGAACTCAGGCCGGCCTTCCGGGCGTTCCTCGGCAAGGACCAGATCGAATGGCTCGACTCGCTCGCGCCGCTCACCGTCCCGTGGCCGACCGGCAAGCCGTTGAAGCTCCAGTATCCGGCCGAGGCGCTTGATGAAGACGACGTCCTCCAATCGCCCGAGGCCCAGGTCAAACTCCTGGAGTGTTTCGATCTGAACGAGCATCCGAAGGTCGCCGACGGTTTGATTCCAGTCTCGCTGGCACTCGCCACACCCGACGGCAAACGGATCGACGTCACGACCGACTGGCCGAGCTTCAAGGCGACCACCTACGCGAAGCTCCGGGGAACATTGGCCAAGAAGTTTCCCGGGTTCACCTGGCGGTGATAGCCCAGGTCAGCTCACAGGCTAGACGGCTTCTGCATCAGCTCCGCCACGCGGGCGAGCAGACGCCCGGCACCACCGCCGTCGAGGACCCGGTGATCGAAGCTCAAGGTCAGGTTTGCTTCCATCACGGGCAGGAACTGCTTCTTGGTTTCATCCCAATGCGGAGCCTTGCGACCGGCGCCAAGTCCAAGGACGAGCGTCTGTTCCGGTAGCGGGATGGGCGTGGCGAAGGTCAGACCGAAGGTGCCGAAGTTGGTCACGGTCGCGATGGAACCACCGGTGGCGTCGGTCGGTAGTCGGCGCTGACGTGCCAGTTCGACGAGTTCGGTGTAGCGGGCTGTCAATTCGCCCAAGGACTTCTGGTCGACACCACGCAGCACGGGAACAAGCACGCCGTCCTCGACCTCGACGGCGAAGCCGATGTCGATGGACTTGGGATGGACGATGCGATTTCCGACGAGGCGTCCTGCGGGTGCGCTGTTTTCGGAAAGTGCGATGGCGAGGGCACGCAACGCGTAAAGAGCCGGACCGGGTTTCGGATTCTGGGCCTTGCGGTGATCTAGCAGCGACTCGATGGCGACGGGCATGCCGACAGTGGCGATTGGCCGGGTCCAGCTGCGCCGCATGGCATCGGCCACGGCAACACGCATGCTCGAAGCCCCGGTGAGCCGATGCTGCTCCAAATTGGCGAGGAACTGCTCGAAGTCCTGGATGGTCACTCGACCACCGGCTCCGCTGCCGGCCACGCCCGCGAGGTCGGCGGCGTGGATGCCGAGTTCGGCCATGCGCGCCTTCAACCGGGGCGACATGTAGCTCGCGCCGGTCGCGTTTGCCGGAACGGGCAGGCCGCGGACCGTTGGGCTGACCGCCTTGTTGGTGTCGTCCCCCTTCATCGACCCGACGGAGCCGCGCATCGACTCATGTTCGGCCGGTTCAAAGGAATCACCGATGCCGAGGCGGGCCGCTTCGGCGGCGCTGACTTCGAGGACGCCGAGCTTGGCTCCGACGGCGTAGCTTTCCTGCTCGCGGGCGAACCACTCGACCACTTTACCGCTGGCGGGCGCGGCCACGTTCATCGTGGCCTTGCTGGTCTCCACTTCGAGCACGTCCTGGCCGGACACGACATTGTCACCTGGCTTGGCGAGGAAACGGACCACGACCGCCTCGGCGATGGATTCGCCCAACTGCGGCATGACGAACGGGACTTGGGTCAAAGGGGTGAACATGGCGGTCAAAGGCGGAGAAGGCGCAGCATGCTTTGGGCGACGGACTGGGCAGTAGGGCGATGGGCGGCCCAGAGATTTGGATGATAGGGCACCGGAGTGTCCTTGGCGTTGAGACGCTGCGGCGGAGCGTCGAGCAGGTCAAACGCCTCGGCCGTGACACGAGCGATGACTTCGGCGGTGACGCCACCCCAGGGCCAGGCTTCACCCACGCAGAGAAGCCGCCCAGTGCGGGCGACCGACGCGACGACGGTATCGGTGTCGAGCGGCTTGATCGTGCGCAGATCGACGACCTCCACTTCGTAGCCTTCGTCCCGCGCCACTTCGGCGGCGGCGAGACATTCATGAACCATGGCGCTGTAGGTGACCACCGTCAGATCGCGGCCCTGTCGTGCGATTCGCGCCTTGCCGATCGGCAACGACTCCGTCGGAAGCGATGCAGCCTTGAGATGGTAATAGAGATACTTGTGCTCGCAGAAGATGACCGGGTCGTCGATCGCCACGGCGGACAGCAGCATCCCGTAGGCGTCCTCCACCGTGGCGGGCGTCATCACGACGATGCCGGGGAAATGCGCGTAGATGGTTTCGAGGCTCTGGCTGTGGAATGGTCCGCCACCCGACGTGCCGCCTGACGGCAACCTTATCGTGATCGGGCACGGCACGCCTGTGCGCCAATAGAGCGTCGCGGCGTGGTTGACCATCTGGTTGAAACCCACGGTCGAGAAGTCGGCGAACTGCATCTCGATGATCGGCCGCATGCCCTCGATGGCGGCCCCAATAGCCGAACCGACCATGGCGTCTTCCGAGATGGGTGCGTCGATCACGCGGCCGGGATATTTGGCGGAGAGATTCTTGGTGGCCTTGAACGCGCCGCCGAACGCACCGACGTCCTGGCCGTAGATGAAGACGCGGGGGTCGTCCTTCAGCGCGCGGTCCTGCGCCTCGCGAATGGCTTCGAGATAGGTAATGCTCATCAGGCCATTTCCATTCCGGAGCTCATGTCACGCAGGCTGGCCGTGGAAAGCGCCTGCCAGGACTCGGAGGCGGCGTTGGGAGCGGACTCCCGCTGGACGGTGGAGATGGTTTCATCGATCGCCGCCAGCAGATCGGATCGGCTGCGTCCGATCTCCTCCTCCGAAAGCCAGCCTTCCGCAACGAGCCGTTGCTCGGCAACGTCGAGGCAGTCCCGGCCGAGCTCCGAGCGCTTCAGCTTGGGATCGATGTAGCTGGCATCATCGTGTTCCCCGTGTCCGCACAGGCGCAGGAGCGGAGCGACAATCATCTGGGGTCCGCGTCCGCTCCGCGCGTTGTCGACGGCTTTCTGGAGCGTTTCCAGGCATTCGCCGAGATCGGTTCCATCCATCGTATGACCGTCGAAACCATAGCCAGCTGCACGCTCCACCAGGTTCTCACAGGCAAACTGACGGTTGGTCGGCGTGGAATAGGCGTATTGGTTGTTTGCGATGACCACGACCAACGGAAGTCGTTCGATGCCGGCCTGGTTGAGGGCTTCATGGAAGGCTCCGGTGCTGGTCCCGCCTTCACCGAGGCAGGCGGCGCCGACGGATGTGCCGAGGCGCTTCTGCATACGCCGGGCCATCAGCATGCCGTTCACGACCGAAATCATGGCGCCGAGGTGGCTGATCATCGGAAGGAGACCTTCCTTGGGGCGACCACGGTGCACGTTTCCATCACGACTTCTCATCGGTCCCAGCGGCGAGCCGAGGTAGGTCCGGATCGAGTCCACCATCTGTTCGCCAAACGCGAGCCGGCCGGCTGCATCCCGGATCAAAGGTGCAAAAACATCTCCTTGCCTGAGACAGACTCCCAATCCGGCGGACAATGCCTCCTGCCCGCGGCCGAGGAAAACCCCGCCGAAGATCTTTCCCGACCGGTAGAGCGACGCGAGCCGTTCATCGAGGAGGCGGGCATGCAGCATGAACCCGTAGGCACGGATGAACTGGTCGCGAAACTCCGCGACCCCGGCCAAAGGATCATTGCTCACTGCGGTCGGAAGCATGTGCAAAGCGTGGATCTCGACTTGGTGCGAGGCAACGAATTCTTCCAGCCGCTCAGTGGCCGGCCTTGATGACCACGTCGCCCGACTTGATGCGGACACAGCAGGTCAGGCGGTATTTCGACGGGTCCTTGCTCCATTGGTCGAGCACGTCGAGCTCGGCATCGGTAGGCGGTTCGAGGTTCTCCATGCCGCTGACGATCTCCGCCGCACAGGTGCCGCATTCGCAGTTGAAACAGCCCGCCTCCATCTCAACGCCGGCTTTTTCGCCGGCCTCGATGAGCAGCTCACCTTCGGGCACTTCCGCCGACACGTTGGCCGGTATCACGGTAACTTTGGGCATAAAAAACTTAACTAATCGCACCAGATTCCGAATCCCTAGTAAGTGCTCTGCGCAGGCAATGTCAAACTTCCGACCATGGACGGCCGGAACTCTGCCGGAACCACTGCAACTGATCATGTCTGAGCCAATTGGAATGGCGTCTGGTCCCAGGACGGGCCCTGACGCACTCGTGCACTCGCTCGCCCAAAGCCTGCGGGATCCGGTGAACTCGCTGCCGAAGCTCCTCGGGAAGCTCGCGGAGTCCTCCCTCGGCCAGGCCCAGCGCGGCCATATCGAACAGCTGGCCATGCATGCCGGCGAGATCCAGTCCCTCATCGCCGATGCGGAAACCTTCGCGTCGCTGCATTCGGAATCGCCCCAGGGTTGGCAAAGCACTTTCAGCATCCATGACCTGGTTGACGAGGTCATCGAGACGGTCGAAGAACGGGCTCATAAAGGCGGCACGGCCCTTCGCGGCCGGGTGACACTTCCCTCACGGTTCAAGATCCGCGCCGAAGAAAGCCTCCTCAACGCGGCTCTCCTGAAGTTGGTGAACCATTCCGTCGACTTCACCCGCGACGGACAAGTGGTGGTCACCATCGGGTGTGAGAATCCTTCCTCAGGGCAACCGATCCTCGAAATCGAGGTCCGGGACAACGGCCGGCCGGTGTCGGAGACGGCGCAGGCGGACTATTTCCTGCCGGGACATCGGAGCGTCGACGAACGCCATGGCGACAGCGGGTTCGGCCTGGCCCTTGCCCACTCGATCGTCCGCAATCTCGGCGGCGCCCTCACCATCATTCCCCAGCGCCTCGGCGGTGCGGTGTTCCGCTTTACGATCCCGACGGAGCTGCATCCGGTCGACGATTCGACTCCGGAGAATCAGCCGCTTCCCTGTTCCCACACGTGGATCATTCAAGACCGGAACCGCCCAGTCTCCCTGCTGCACTCGAAGCTCGTCGAATGGTGCGGCCATTGCGAAAAGGTTGATGAACCCGCGTTCTGGCCCCTGGTGCAGGAGGCGATCACAGCGGCGGGTCCGAACTCCGGATCCCCCATGCTGATCGTGGTGGACCGCCGGACAATCCCGGACAATCTCGACATGGCCCGGCGAATCCTGAGCCGGTTCAACGGCGCAAACCTTCGGATCGTGATGGTCACGGACGCTTCGCTGCCGCCTTCCTCCTCCACCATGAGCACAAGCGGAATCGACGGCGTGCTGACCCGGCCGATGCGTGTCGCCGAAGTCCGGAAGGTCATCGAATCGGTCCTGACCCATCGCGAGTCGGTGGTTCCCGAGGCCCCGCCCAGCAAGTCGAATCCAGTTGCCGAAACGACGAAAAAGATCCGGGTCCTGCTCGTGGACGACAATCCCATCAACCGCAAGGTGGGCATCCGCCAGCTCGAACGCCTGGGTTATGAGTCGGAATCCGCCACCAACGGTCAGGAGGCGCTGGATGCAGTGGTCCATGGGAAGTGGGACATCGTCCTCATGGATTGCATGATGCCCGTGATGGACGGCTTTGAAGCAACCCGCCAGATACGCCTCCATGAAAAGACCGCGCGCACCGGAGACCGCCGTCGTATCCCCATCATCGCCCTAACCGCCAACGTCAGCGACCGCCACCGGCAGCAGTGCGTCGAGGTCGGGATGGATGATTTCCTTGGAAAGCCGGTTCTCCCTGAAGAACTCCGCACCACGATCGACCGTGTGCTCTCAAACCCCGCCGCTTCAGCTCCCGTCGGGGGTGCCGAAAACGCAGCGACCGAAGGCGACATTGCACCCACGGGCGGCGAAGCCCCGGCGCCAAATCCGGCGTCGATCCCGAAGGTGCCTGCAGGTGTCGACATGGCCAGGCTCAATGAGATGGCCGACGGCGACGCCGCCGTCATCGAGGAACTGCTCCTGATGTATCTGGACCAGACGGAAGAACAGGTCGAACAGCTCAAGGCGGCGTTCGAAAAGAACGACTGCCAGATCGTCCGCCGCATCGCTCATTCAGCCTGCGGCGCCAGCAACTCCATTGGCGTCGGCACATTCACCAAGGAACTTCGCCAACTCGAACACCAGGCCGAACGCGGCTCCCTTGCCGGACTGGAGGCCCCGATGCTGGCCGTGGAACAGGGCTTCATCGAAGTGGCCACATACTTCCGGGAAGGCGTCCTCAAGAAAGCGCCCGCACCGATTCACGAAACCGTGGCCGGATCCGCTTCAGCGGAGCAACCGGGCGAGACCCTCCCCATCCTCAATTCTTCGATGCTCGATGCCATGCGGACGGCGGAAGGCCCGGACTTCGCCACCTTCGTGGGCGAGTTGGAACGCATGTTCCGAGATCAGGCGCAGCGCCACTCCCACGATCTGACAGAAGCCGTCGCCCAGAAACGTCCAGATCTGATCAGCAACGCGGCCCATGCCCTGAAAGCGACCGGACTGAACCTGGGCGCCGAGCGCCTCGCGAACATCTGCCAGAAGATCTATGAAATCGCGCCGGGCGCGGAATGGGAGCAGATTGCCGGTGAAGTCCGCCACCTCGACCTCGAGATCCACATTGTCAGCGATCAACTGAGGCGGGAGGTTGAAGGAATTCGTCCGTCTCAGGCCAACGCATGCAAATGAACCGGCAACTCCGCGTTCTGCTGGTCGAGGATGATGCCACATCACGGCTCATCCTCGGTCGCGTGCTGGCCCAACGCTACGACGAGGTCGCGTCGTTCACCGAGGCGGAGCAGGCGCTTGAATGGTGCCGCCACAACACCCCGAACCTGGTCGTGCTGGATCTGCAGCTTCCCGGCATGGACGGGATGCTATTCAGCCAGTGGATCCGGAGCCAGCCGTGGGGCGACGACGCGTTCATCCTCATCGCCACCGGCAGCAGCGGGCCCTCGGACCTGCGTGCCGTGCTGGCCGCCGGCGCAAACGACTATATTTCCAAGCCGCTGGACCTGAACTCCCTAAAGATCCGGCTGACCGTGGCCGAAGAGCACCTTCGCCAGGTCCAACATCGGCGCGACGCCCAGCAGATCAACCGTCGGATCCTGGATTCGGCGCAAGATGGATTCATCCTGATGACGGGAAACGGCGACATCGTGGACGTCAATCCCGCCTACACGCGGCTGGTGGGTTTCCGGAAAGAGGAACTCATCGGGAAGAACATCTCGATGCTGGAACTGTCGGACTCGCAGACCCTCAGCATCCTCAGAACCATCGCGTCCAACGCCGGATCCGAGCTCGAAGGCCGTCATCGCACCCGTGACGGACGGATTATCGATCTCGACATTTCCGTCACCCGCCTCAGCCAGGAAGACCCGCGAATTTTTGCGTTCGTCCGCGACATCACAAACCGCAAGCACCAGATCGAGGAACGGCTCCGCACGAGCAAACTGGAATCGATCGGCCTGCTGGCGGGAGGCATCGCCCACGAACTCAACAACGCCCTGACCGCGATCATCGGCAACATTTCGCTGGCGCAGGCCGAGGCCATCGGCAACGCCCCGGCGCAGAGCTTTCTCGGCAAGGCCCTCGACGCAACGCAACGCGCGGGTTCCTTGGCGCGGCAACTTCTCACCTTCGCCAAAGGTGGCGAACCGGTGAAGGCGATCACCACGCTCAACCGGGTCCTTGCCGCCATCCAACCCGAACGCATCGGACTGCCGGCGGACCAACTGGAGCGGATCGTCGCTGATGATCTTTGGCTGACAGACGTCGATGAGGTCCAGATCGCCCAAGTCGTCGAGAGCCTGCTCCTCAACGCCCGCGAGGCATCGCCGCCCGGCGAGGTGGTCACGCTCATCGGAAAGAACATCCAAATCGAAGCCGGATCACGGAAGAGGCTCGCTCCCGGCCGCTATGTCATGATCCAGGTGACCGACCAAGGTCCGGGGGTTCCGGCCGAGATCCAGCACAAGATCTTCGACCCGTATTTTTCTACCAAAGGCAGCGGTCGAGGCCTCGGCCTCGCGATCTGCTACTCAATCGTGCGGAGGCACGGTGGACTGATCACGTTGGAAAGCTCGGCAGATGGAACCAGGTTGGAAGTCTACCTCCCTGCATCGGAAGCCAAACAGCGGGCGGCCATCAGCGGAACCGCCGGCACCAGCCGGGAGCCGGTCCGCGTGCTGATAATGGATGACGAACCGACGATCCGCGAACTGCTCTCACTCCTGCTGGAACGGGCCGGTTTCCGCACGATCGCCGCCCAGGATGGCGAGGAGGCGCTGGCTTGTTTCAGCAAGTGCAAGAAGGAGTCCGACCCCGTCGGATTGGCGGTTCTCGACCTGACGATCCCGAACGGCCTCGGGGGAGTCGAGACCACCCGTCGCCTCCTGGAACTTCAGCCGGACCTCCCGATCATCGTCTGCTCCGGCTACTCCAACGACCCTGTCATGGCCAACTTCCAAGAATACGGCTTCGCAGGACGCCTGCATAAGCCGTTCACGAATGACCAGCTCCAGCAGGTCATCCAAACGGTCCTCGGCCGAACCCCGCGCGGGTGAAGCCCTTTGCGGAACTGCCTAAAGAAAGTTAGGGGCTGAACCGATCTCTACACTTGGAGTGTCTCTGCTCCGACCAAAACTTGAACGGACCTGGGATGAAAAAAATTCTGATCATTGAAGACGACAAGGTCACCGCGAACATCTACTGCAACAAGTTTCGCGTTGAGGGCTTCGAGGTCGAGCTCGCCCTGGACGGGATGGAGGGCCTGAAGGCGATCGGCAGCTTCAGTCCGGATATCGTCGTGACCGATCTGATGATGCCAAAGCTGAACGGCATCGAGCTGATCAAGATGATCCGCGCAAACAGCGCGACGGCCGACATCCCGGTAATCGTTTTCACGAATTCATTCCTCAGCACGATGATCCAGGACGCCTGGAAAGCCGGCGCCACCAAGTGCCTGACGAAGACCAACTGCACGCCCCGGCAGTTCATCGAAGTCATCAACGGGATTCTGGCAGGCCAACTGGCCGGTCCTCCGAGCGGATTGACCGCCCACTTCGACACCTCCAAGGCTTCATCCGGGAACACCAAGACATTCAGCCATCCGGCGGGCGCAACCACCGCCATTCCCGCCGCCGCGGATCCGGGCACACAGTTGCTCTCGCTCAACACGAGGCATTTTCAGGGAGAAGGCGGCGACTCCGACGTGCTGGTGCAATCCCTCCTGCGCAAACAGTTTTTCGAGAACGCGCCCAAAGAAGTGTCTTTCGTCCGCCAAGCGACGACCAATCTAAGCCGGCCCGATGAGCTCGGGACCAAGCCGCAGATCATGCTCGATCTGGCGCGCCGCTTAAAGACCCTCGCCAACACGGCCGGCCTTCTTGGACTTCATCCGCTTGCGACCATGACCTCCGCCATGGAGGCTTTCGCTCGTGAATTGGCGGATAGCCCGGCCCACCTCAACTCATCGAGTGTGCGCACGATGGCCCAAGGAGTGGACATGCTGCCGATGCTCCTCGAACAGGCCAAGCACCTGGAATCATCCACTGTGTTTTCCCCGTCTATTCTCGTGGTCGATGACGAGCCGATGTCCCGCCGCGCCGTGACCCAAGCGCTGTCGCGGGCGGATCTCAAGGCGATCCAGTTGGCCGATCCGCAAATGGCGTTCACTCTCCTCGACCTGAATCCCTTCGACCTCGTGTTTCTCGACGTCGAGATGCCCGAATTGAACGGCTACGACCTTTGCACCAAAATCCGCGCGCTCGCCGGACATTCGAAAACTCCGGTCATCTTCGTGACCAGCAATGCCGACTTCGCCTCCCGTGCGCGTTCAACGCTCAGCGGCGGCAGCGACTTCATCAGCAAGCCATTCCTCTTCATGGAGGTCACGGTCAAAGCGTTGGTCCACTATTTCAGGAATCAAGGGCAGGTCCTCCAGGCGGCCTGAGCGGGTCTTTTGACACTGCGCCCGCGGGTCGATAGCGTCCTCACATGGACTCGCTGCATGCGCCTTGGCGCATCGACTACATTCTCTCTCCCAAGGAGCCGAAGCCGGATGGCTCGGTCTTCACCCGAATCGCCCAGTCGTCGGACGACGTCGGCAACTACGTCATCGCCCGGGCCAAGTCCACTTTCGCGGTCCTCAATCTCTATCCCTACAACGGCGGCCACATCCTCGTCCTTCCTTACCGCGAAGTCGCCGATCTAGACGAACTGACCGAGGATGAATTGCTGGAACTCATGGTTCTGCTCCGTCGTTGCAAGCAGGCTTTGACCAAGACGATGAAACCCGACGGATTCAACGTCGGGCTCAACCTCGGCAAAGTCGCGGGAGCCGGGATCCGCGAACACCTCCACTTCCATCTCGTCCCGCGCTGGAACGGCGACACGAACTTCATGCCGGTCACCGGTTCGACCCACGTCCTGCCGGAAGCCCTTGCCGATGTTGCGGCCCGTCTGCGTGCGGCCATCGCGCTCTGAACCCCCTTTGCCATGCCCGAAGAAACGATCCATTTCGAGAACGCCCGCTTTGCCCAGCAGCTCTACAACAGCGACCCGAAGAACCTCACCGCCCTTGAGGCCGGCCTCGGCATCAAGGTCACGAGCCGCGATGCATGGATCAAGCTGGAGGGTGACCAATCCTCGGTAGACCAGGCCAGGCAGTTTCTCCAGGAGCTGGAAGAATCGGTGAAAAGCGGAGCGGTTGTCCGCAACCGGGAGTTCGCACAGGCGCTCTCGGTAGTGAAGGGCGAAGGCGTCGATGCCCTCAGGTCGCTCTACGCAGACCGCATCCAGACGTCGAACAAGAAAGCCACCCTCGTTCCAAAGACGCTTGGTCAGAAGCGTTATCTGGACGCCATCCGGAACCACGACATCACCTTCGGCATCGGCCCCGCAGGCACAGGAAAGACCTACCTCGCGGTCGCGATGGCCCTCGTCGCCCTGAAGGAGGAGCGGGTCTCCCGGATCATCCTGACCCGTCCGGCTGTTGAAGCCGGTGAGGCTCTCGGTTTCCTGCCGGGAGACCTTTACCAGAAGATAGATCCCTATCTGCGGCCGCTGCTCGACGCTCTCCAGGACATGCTTCCAGCGGAAGAGATCGAGCGCTATCGGGAGCGGACCGTCATCGAGATCGCGCCGCTGGCCTACATGCGCGGCCGCACCTTGAACCACGCCTTCATCATCCTCGACGAAGCGCAGAACGCCACCGCCGAGCAGATGTTCATGTTCCTCACCCGCCTCGGTTTCAACTCCAAGGCCGTCATCACCGGTGATCCCACGCAAATCGATCTTCCCCACAATCGCCAATCCGGCCTAACCGAAGCTCAGCGTGCCCTGCAAAAAGTCGAAGGCATTTCGCTGGTCGAATTCACGGCCAAGGACGTCGTCCGTCATCCGCTTGTGCAGCGGATCATCACCGCCTACGAACTGCACCGTGGCAAAGCCCGCTCCGTCGGCGAATGACCCCGACCCTCCGCAGAATCGTCATCGAGGACCGCCAGCGGACGCGGAAGCTCGATCGGCGCGCTTTACGGACGGTCCTGAGCCGCACACTCAAGAACCTTTGGCCCGACGGTTCTTGGGAAGTATGCTTCCACTTTGTCGACTCAAACGAGATGGCCAAACTGAACTGGGAGTTCCTGCGTCACAAGGGTTCCACCGATGTCATTACCTTCGACCACACCGCCGACAATCCGGGTGTGTCCGTGTCGGGAGAGGCGTTCATCAGTGTGGACGACGCGGTCAAACAGACGCGCCGTTTCAAGACGACCTGGCAACAGGAAGTCCTGCGCTACGGCATCCACGCACTACTGCATCTGCACGGCATGACCGACCAAACCGACGCCGGCTTTCGCGCGATGAAGAGTGAAGAAAAACGCCTCCTGGCCGCCTTGAAGGACTGACCGCCCATGGAATCTCAACTGAAGATCGGAATCACCGGCGGCATCGGCTCTGGCAAGTCCATGGCCGGATCCGTCGTGCAGTCGCTGGGCATCGAAGTGCTCGAAACCGATCTCGTGGCCCACTCGCTTCTCCAGTCCGACTCCGAGGTTCAGCGCCGGATCGCCGCTCGTTTTGGCCCGACAGTGGTTGGTCTCGAAGGAATCAACCGCGCTGAGCTTGGTCGAATCGCGTTCGCGGACGAAACTGCCCGCCGCCATCTGGAATCCATCCTGCATCCCCTGATCCGCGCCCAAACAGCATCATGGATGAGTTCCAGGTCGGGCCCGTGCGCGGTGCTGGTTCCCCTGCTATTCGAAGTCGGCTGGCAGTCCGACTTCGATTTCATCGCCTGTGTTGCCTGTTCCCCCTCGATTCAACGTCACCGACTTGAGACCCGCGGCCTTAATGACGCCGCGATCGATCAGCGCCTGAGGTCCCAACTCCCAGTGGCCGAAAAGATGGCGCGATCCCAGGCGGTGATCTGGACCGACGGTCCGCCCGAGCGCCAAGCCGACCAGTGGCGACTCATTTTGCGGCGCCTGAAGCCCTGAGTTTGTCGATGGCGTTCGCCAAAGCGTCGTAGTCGGCGATCGAGTTGTAGAGCTGGGCCGAAATGCGGAAGTGCCGAAGCGGCGGGCGGCCAATCCGGCTGAACGGAACCTCGATTCTGAACTCGTCGAACAACCTCGATTGATCCGCATCGACCTTGTTGCCTCCAGGCGGGATTCCCTGAAGCCGCGCGGGAAGCGGCAGAGTGGCCAGCGTGCCAAGCATGGATTCCGGACAAGGCGGCACGAGATCGAGGCGTTGGCACAGGAGACGTCGCGCTTCGACGACCAGCGTGTGGTTCCTGCGCCGCACTTCGCTCCAACCACCCGGAAGCACCGAGCCCATCCAACGGATCGCTTCCCCTGCGCAGAACCACGCGGTCGGATCGAACGTGCCGCACCAGTCAAACCGGTCCTGGAACTCCGTGAACCCGGGCCGTCTGCGGTTGTTGCCGTGGCTGATCACCGGCGGTTGGATGCCCGCTTGTAAATCTTCACGAACCCACAGAAACGCCGCGCCGCGCGGAGCACAGACCCACTTGTGCAGATTGCCCGTGTAGTAGGCGGGCCGAAGATGGGTCAGGTTCAGGGCAACCATCCCCGGCGCGTGGGCACCATCGACCAGCGTATCGACCCCGCGTGCTTCAAGGTCGCGGACCAAGCGCTCCACCGGCAGGATTATCCCGGTATCGCTGGTCACGTGATCGATCAAGGCCAACCGCGTCTTCTTGGAGACGGCTTTCAACACGGTATCGACAATCTCGTCCTCCGTCCGCACTGGAAACGGCACCGGCGCGACCACCACTTTGGCACCCGAGCGTGCCGCCGTTTCGTTGAGCACATTGCGGCAGGCGTTGTAGTCGAGACTCGTCGTCAGCAGTTCATCGCCGGCTTGGAACTTCAGCGAACGGACGACGGCGTTGACTCCGGTAGTGGCGTTTGTGGTGAAGACGACGTCCTTCGAGCGGGCGCCGAGAAACTTCGCGAGAACGCGGCGTGACGGTTCCAGGCGTTCCTCGAATCGCCGCCAGAGGAACTGCACCGGCTCCGCCTCCATCTCATGACGCAGCTCGGCTTGAAGTTTGAGAATCGGCTTGGGGCACGCGCCGAAGGATCCGTGGTTGAGAAATGTAACCGTCGGATCAAGCGCCCAGAACTCGCGGAAGGGCGAGAAGGCTGATGTCTGTCGGGACTTCGATGGCACGTGCGAGACACTGCTGGGGCCCGTCTTTGACGGGCAAGCAATGATGCAGGCACGCCAACTTTGCCCTCTTGCCGTGAAGGCCGTCTCCATTAACCTCGCCGGACAATGTTTCTGGACCGACATGTCTTCGCCCTCGCCGTGCTCTGCTACGGCGTGAGCATGCTGTATTCGGTCTTTCTCTGGCGGAAAGGTTTCCAGCGGGATAACTGGGTGAACTTCGGAATCCTCGTCGTCGGGTTCCTCCTCAACAGCGTCGCGCTCTTCAAACGCGGCATCCATCTCGACCGCTGCCCCGTGAACAATCTCTACGAGGCGATGGTCTTCCTTAACTGGTCGATCTCGGGCACCGCCGTCGTGATGGGACTGACGCCCAAACTGCGATTTGTAGGAGCCTTCGCCTCTCCCGTGCTGTTCTGCCTCGGAGTGTTCGCCCTGATGCCGTCCCTCGACGTGAAGCACGGCAACGCACCCGACTTCTCGAACGGCCCGACCAGTCTGCACGCCGCTTCGATCATTCTCGCCTACGGAGCCTTCGGCATTTCGTCCATTTCCGGCGCCATGTTCCTGA
>JBBRDN010000043.1:0-24600 GCA_038203875.1 Verrucomicrobiota bacterium | reverse complement strand
CTTGGCGATCTCGCGGCCAAAGTAGAACTTGCCGACGCCGTCGCGCGTCGCGGTGCCGGAGCGGTAGAGGTTGGTGGAGGGCGAGGACGTTTCCGCGTCCGCGGCACTTGTCGCCGGGCCCAGGGTGGCGATGAGGAACAGGACGGCGAGCCCGAGGGCGGAGGAGAGCCGGTGGTGCATGGATCCAAGCTGCTTCCGAAGTGGGGACGATTCAAATCCCATCTGGACAACAGAAAGGGTGGTCGGCAGTTTCATTCCCAATGATGCGGTTTGTCCTGAAAACATTGCCTGTTGTGGCGCTGGCGCTGGTTGCGGCCGGCTGTTCGTCCATCACCAATCTCACCCCGTCCAAGCTCCCCCGGAACGCCAACGGTCTCTACCAGATCGAGGCCGCATGGCAGACGCGCGAGCAGAGCGTGATCCCGGGTTCGTTGACGCCCCAGGTCATGGTTGGCTCCGAATTGTATCCCATGCGCCCGGTCCCGACGGTCGAAGGACGGTTTGAGGCGTTCGTGCCGGTTCCGGCCGGACAAAACCTGCTGCGTTACCAGTTCAAGTTCGACTTCCAGAACTACCGGATGAACGTCCGCCGGCCGAACAGCTACATGTCACCCGGCTATACCCTTGAGGTGTCCAACAAGTTTTGACCGCCGGCGTGGCTCAACCTTCGATGGAGCCGGAGTTTTGGATTCCAGCCAGTCTGGCTCCTCGCATGACATGCTCTGATACCGACGGGCGCCGATGAACGCGGACCTCCTTCAGGCCATCCAGGCCAACCTGCTTTCGCCCGCGCTGCTTTTCTTCGTCCTCGGTGTCGTCGCGACCCTGGTGAAAAGCGACCTGAAGTTTCCAGAACCGCTCTACATCACCCTGACGATCTATCTCCTCACGGCTATCGGACTGAAGGGCGGCGCGGCGCTCTCGGAGGCCGGATTGGCCCAAGTCTGGTTGCCGACGCTGGCCGGCATCGCCCTCGGGGTGTTGATTCCGCTTTGGACCTATGCGGCGTTGCGTTTTGTCGGACGATTGCCGGCGGTCGATGCGGCTGCGATCTGCGCGCACTACGGTTCCGTCAGCGCGGTTACCTTCATCGCGGCGACGAACTTCCTCAAACAGATCGGCCAGCCGTTCGAAGACTACGCGACAGCGTTCCTCGCCGTGATGGAATCACCGGCGATCATTGTCGGCGTCCTCTTGGGCAAGTTGGCGCTGCGTCGTGATGGCGATGCGGCTCCGCTGGGCGGTGTCATCAAAGGCGCCCTGCATGAAGCGCTCTTCGGCCGGAGCGTGGTCCTGCTTGTCGGGGCGCTGCTCGTGGGAATTCTCTCGGGCAAGAAGGGCCTGGAAGCGACGGCAGGGTTCTTCGTTTCGCCATTCCAAGGCGTGCTGGCGTTGTTTCTTTTGGAAATGGGAATGGTGGCGGCGAAACGTTTCGCCGATCTCAAGCGTGTGGGACCGTTTCTGCTCGTGTTTGGCATCGTCGCTCCCGTGCTCAACGGCGTTGTCGGAGTCCTTATCGGCCAAGCCGTCGGATTGAGTCTCGGCGGTGCGACCTTGTTCGGCACCTTGGCGGCGTCGGCGTCCTACATCGCTGCGCCGGCCGCGATGCGTCTGTCCTTGCCCGAGGCCAATCCCACGCTTTACCTGACCGCGGCGCTGGGAATCACGTTTCCGTTCAACATCACCCTCGGGTTGCCGCTCTACTTCGCCGTGGCGCGCTGGGCTTTCGGAGGAACCGCCCCATGACCAAACATCCGATGACCCTCGTGACCATCGTCTGCGAAAAACTGGCCCGCGAAGCCGTGACCAAACTGCTTCGCGAAGTCGGCGCACACGGTTGGACGCTTTGGGAGGTGGAAGGTTCGGGCGCTCAGGGAAACCGGACAGGCGACATCCCCGAGTTCACCAACATCCAGGTCGAAGTGATCGTCCCGCCGGGGGTCGCGGAGACGTTGCTGACGCGGTTGGAGAAGGAGTTCTTCAAGCGCTACGCCATGGTCGCGTATGAGAGCGACATCCGCGTGATCCGACGCGAGAAGTTCTGAAGGAGGAGGTGTCTCCCGGCTTAAAGGCCGTCGCGGCCGAAGCGGGGCAGGGGCGGCGGTGTCGGCACGCCCGGGCCGAAACCAGTCTGCGCGCCGGCCTCGCGGAACATGGCGTAGGTGTTCAGGTTGTCGGCACTGACGATCCCGGCGAGATCTGCTCCGCGATAGACCAGCAGCGCGGAAGCGCCGCTCGTTCGCAATTGGATCAGGACTTCATCCGCAGGCGCGTCCGAATCGACCACCGGTGGATTGCCGTCCGTGAAGTCGTAGACCGCTGCGGAAGGATGGTAGCGCATCAGGGCTTGGCGGACGTCCTGTTCGCGGATGATGCCCACGACCTGGCCGCTCTGAAGCACGGGCAGCACTTGTTGTCCGGAGCCGACAAGCAGCGTGGCGGCGCGAGCCAGCGTGTCGTTCGCCTCCACCGTCACGAGGTCGGTGCGCATGATTCGGGCTGCGGTCACGCCGTGGAACAAATGCCGCGCCTGCGTCATGCGGTTCTCCTGGTCGGCCCCGATCCAGACAAAGACGCCGACGACGGCCAGCATGAAGAACCCGTGGTTCAAGATGGCGAAGAGCACGAAACCCACGGCGATGATCTTGCCCAAACGGGACGCGATCAGAGTGGCTTGCGAGGCTCCGAGCTTCATGGCGAGCAGCGATCGCACGACCCGGCCGCCGTCCATGGGGAAGGCCGGAATCATGTTGAAGGCGATCATCCAGAGGTTCGTGTAGAGGAGCAGTTCGAGAAACGGTCCCTGATGCGGCGGGAATCCGACCCCGCCCTGGAAGCCCTGGGTGAAATGGATGATCGGCGCCAGCACCAGGACGATGAGGACGTTCACAGCCGGTCCGGCGATCGCCACGAGGAACTCCTCGATCGGTTTGTCCGGCATCCGTTCAAGCCGCGCCACACCGCCAATGGGAAGCAACGTGATGTCGCGGGTCCTCACTCCGAAACGGCGGGCCATCAAGGCGTGTCCGTATTCGTGGAGCAGGACGCAGCCGAAGAACGAGAGGATCAGCCCGATGACCTGCCAGCCTTCCTTGTCACCGCTGAAGGCGCCGCCGGCGTATCCGAAGAAGGCGAGCAGCAGCAGGAACGTGACGTGCAGGTAGACGTCGATTCCGGCGTATCGTCCGATCTTGAGGGACCATTTCATCGTGTTTCCACTGACTTCAGACAGGCAGAGAGGTAACTCGTTCGGTCCTATCGTCAACCTTGCGCTGTCGCCTGAGGAACTTGGTAATTGGACCGCTCGCTGTTTTCGGAATACTTCACGGCGTGCGATTTGGTCCGCTTGAGCTGAAGTCCAACCTGTTTCTCTCGCCCTTGGCGGGTTACACCAACCTGCCGTTCCGGATCGTCGCGCGCGAGATCGGCGGGCTCGACCTCGCCACGACCGACCTCGTCAACGCCCGCTCGTTGATCGAGAAGAATCCGAAGGCCTTCAAGTTGATCGAGACCAACGCGGAGGACCGTCCGCTCGCCGTGCAGTTGTTCGGTTCCGTGCCCGAAGAGATGCGCGACGCGGCGGTCTATCTCGAATCCATCGGCGTCAGCTCCGTGGACATCAACATGGGCTGCCCCGTGCGCAAGGTCTGCAAGGTCGGCGGCGGCTCGGCCATGATGACCGAGTTGGACAAGACTTCGGAACTCGTGCGCGGCATGGTCGACGCGCTGAAGATTCCGGTGACGGCCAAGATGCGTCTCGGCTGGGACGACGAGAACCTCACCGCACCCGATCTTGTCCGCGCGCTCGAAGACGCGGGCGTCGCTGCCGTGTTCATCCATGGCCGCACTCGCGAGCAGGGCTTCGGAGGTTCGGTCAATCTCACGGGAATCCGCAAAGTGGTCGAAGCGGCCCGCGCCATCCCGGTGATCGGCAACGGCGACATCACCACGCCCGACGCGGCGCGCAAGATGATCGACGAGACCGGCTGTGCCGGCGTCAGCATCGGCCGCGGCGCGTTCTATGATCCTTGGATTTTCCGGCGGACGCGCGAGTTCATCGCCACCGGCATCATGCCGCCCGAGCCTTCCTTCGAGGAGCGGTTGAGGATCATCCACCGGCACCTGGACCTGATGGTGGAGATCTTCGGGGAGAAGCACGGGTGCGTCATGTTCCGCAAAGTCGCGCCGTGGTATGCCAAGCGGTTCGGGCCGGTGCACGAGTTCAACAAGAAGGTCGTCCGGCTGGAGTCGCGGGCGCAGTTCGACGAGATCGTAGCGAACTACACTCGCTGGCGGGCGCAGTTCCTCGACGATTCGGGCGAACTCAAGCCGCAGTATCGGCCGGCGCCGCTGGTCGCGAGTTTCATGCACGAAGCCGAACCGGCCGCCGCGTCGCGGGTATCCATTCCGGTGCCAAAAGGGCCCGTCGAGGTCTGGTGAAACCGGGATCGGCGGCGATGGAAAACACAGCTGGTCCTCGGTGCGTGGCCCACTATCATCCGGCCGGTTCCAGCCTCCGAGCCGCCCATGAATACTTTTGCCCCAGCCGAGTTCGTTCCTTCGCCGGAGCAGCTCAGGCTTCTCGTAGGATCGCTTCGCGACGGCGTTTGGCTTTGGGACACGGAGACCAAGTCCTCCTACATTTCACCACGCAACGGCGAATTGCTCGGGTGCGAAATCGATAGCGTCCCGGCCACCGTCGAGGGACTCGAGGCGCTGGTTCATCCGGAGGACTGGCCATCGTATCTCGCGGCGATCCGGGAGCAGTTGGCGACCGGCGTGGGCTACTCGCTGCTCGTCCGCATGCGGAAAGAGCCGGACGGCTACCGGTATTTCCGGGTGAGGAGCGATGCCCAGCGCGATCCGGAGTCGGGCGCCGTCCGCTTCCTCGCCGGATCGACTTCCGACGTCCACGAACAGGAACTCACGCGCCGCCTCCTCGTCGGGGAGCGCCGTGTGGCCGAGATGATCGCCCGGCGGGAGGAACTCACGGACATTTTGACCGAGTTGGTCGGGACCCTGGAGCTGCAGATGCCCGGCGCGGTCTGTTCGGTCCTGCTCGTGGATGCCGAAAAGAAATGCCTGCGGGATGGGGCGGCTCCTGGTCTCCCGCCGGAATTCCGCGAAGCCATCAATGGAATGGCTTTTGGGCCGTGCGAAGGGTCGTGCGGGACCGCGGTTCATCGGAAGGAAATCGTCGTCGTCGAGGACATCGCGACCGACCCGCTGTGGGCCGATTACCGGCATCTCATCCTTCCGCATGGCTACCGGTCGTGCTGGTCGTTTCCGGTTGAGGATCCATCCGGAGAGGTTCTGGCGACCTTCGCCGTCTACCGGCGTAGTCTGCATTACCCGGACGACGCCGAGAAGGAGCTGGTCCGGCGGGCTGCGCATCTCGTCGACATCGCCGTCCGCGACCACCGGGAGCAATCCTTGATGCGCGACACCGTCGCGCGTCTTTCACGGTCGGAGGCCCGGCTGGCTTTCCACATGCGCGGGACGCCGTTGATCATCCTGGAACTGGATGCCGGGGGCGCAATCAGGTTTTGGAATCCAGCGGCCGAACTCGTGTTCGGTTACACCGCCGCCGAGGCGCTCGGCCGGAGTTTCTGGGACCTCATCGTTCCCGCGACTGAGGTCGAGAAAGTCAGCCGGATCTGGAACGAGATCCTTTCGCAGACCGGGAGCACCCACGCGGAAAACGCCAACCGGACCAAGGATGGCCGGACCATCGTGTGCGAATGGTCCAATACGCGGCTGCTCGATCACGACGGCCGCGTGACCGGTGTCGCCACCATCGGACGCGACGTGACGGAGAGCCGGCGCATGGTCGAGGCTCTCAGCGAGAGCGAGCGGCGATACGCCACCGTCGTCGGCGCGACGAAGACGGGCCTTTGGGACTGGGACATATCCACCGGGCAGGTCTACCACAGCCCCGAATGGTGCCGCCTTCTTGGCTACGAGAGGGAGGACGTCCCGCAGCATGTCGATTTCTTCTTCCAGGTCCTGCACCCCGGTGACGTCGATCGTGTGAAGCGTCTCACGGAAGATCATCTGGCGGGGCGGACTGACGTGGCTCGGGACGAGATCCGGCTGCGGGTAAAATCCGGCGAATACCGGTGGTTTCTGGATTTGGGAAAGGTCGTCTCCCGCAAGGACGACGGGACGCCCCTGCGCATGGTCGGCACGATCACCGACATCACCGACCTCAAGGCCGTTCAGGAGGAGTTGCTCCGGAACGCCCGTATCCTCCGGTCGACCGAGGTGGCGGCAAAGGTTGGCGGATGGGAATTCGACGTGGTCCTCAACAAGCTCTTTTGGACCGAGGAAACCTACCGTCTCCACGATCTTGTTCCCGGCGAGTTCGGTCCAACCGTCGACAACGCGATCGCCTTCTACACGCCCGAGTCCGCCCGTCGTATCAGCGAGTGCGTGCGGCGTTGCATCGAGCAGGCGGTCCCCTACGACGACGAGTTCGAGATCCTCACCGCGAAAGGCCGTCGTCTGCCCGTCCGCTCGGCGGGCTTGCCGCTGGTGGTGGGCGGGGTAGTCGTCCGGGTCTACGGCGCGTTCCAGGACATCAGCGAGATCAAGTCCCGCGAAGGAGCCCTCCGCCAGCGCGACGCCTTGATGCGGGCCGTGGCCGGAATGGCCCGGGACCTTCTGGGCGCGGGCTCGTGGCGGACGGTCATCGGCGGCATCCTCCAGCGGCTGGGAGAGGCCGCCTGCGTGAGCCGGGCATTGGTCTTTGAGAACGTCCCCATGCCCGATGGTTCGCCCGGCGTGGTGCCGCGGTTCCGGTGGCTTGCCCCCGGCGTCGCCGTGGCCGTTCCCGGCGCACCGCCGGACAAGGTCTATTCTTATGCCGACGGTTTCGGCAGATGGCGCGACGTGTTTGCCGGCGGCGGCGAAATCTGGGGCACTGCAATCGAAATGCCACCCGACGAGGCCGCGCATCTCCGCGCGCTCGGGATTCTGGCAGTGCTCAAGGTGCCGGTTTTCGTCCGTGGGGTTTGGTGGGGCTCCGTCGGCTTTGACGACTGCGAGACCGAACGACGTTGGAGCCCCGGCGAGATCGATGCGCTCAAGACGGCGGCCGGCCTCCTTGGCGAAGCCATCGGCCGCGAGAACGACGCCGTCGAGTGGCAGGTGTTCGAGCGGAAGCTCCAGGAAACGCAGAAGCTCGAGAGCCTCGGCATCCTCGCGGGCGGAATTGCGCACGACTTCAACAACCTCCTGACCACCATCCTCGGGAACGCGTCCCTCGTCCACGAGGCCGTCGCCCAGGATGCGAAACTGCTGCCCCTCGTCGGGCAGATCGAACAGGCGTCCCAGCATGCGGCCGAGCTCTGCCAGCAGATGCTCGCCTATTCAGGCCGGAGCAGCTTCGTGACCCGGCGGGCGGACCTGAACGCCCTTGTGGCCGAAACCGTCGGGCTTCTGAAGGCTTCGTTGAACAAGAAGATCGCCTTCGAATTGCATCTCGCCGACACCCTGCCAGCCGTGCTGTGCGACGTTGCGCAGATACGCCAGATCATCCTCAACCTGATCATCAACGCGGGCGACTCGATCGGCGACGCCGAGGGCCGGATCGTCTTGCGCACCCGGGCTCTCGCCGGGTCGCCGGAACTGTTCTTGGGTGCGCGCATCGTGCCAGAAACTCCTGGCGGACCCTTCGTCGAGTTCTCCGTCGAAGACACCGGCGGCGGAATGAGCCCCGGGACATTGGCGCGCATTTTCGATCCGTTCTTCACCACCAAGTTCACGGGGCGCGGACTCGGCCTCGCCGCCGTCCTCGGGATTGTGCGCGGCCATCGCGGTGCGCTCGCAGTCACAAGCGAAGTGGGCCGGGGATCGTGTTTCACCGTCCATTTCCCGGCCGTCGATGCGGCACCGGCGACCCCGGCCGCGTCCGTGGCTCCGGCATCCGTCATGCAGAAGGGAAAAGCCCTCGTCATCGACGACGAGGAGGGCATCCGGAATGTGACCTGTTCCATGCTCCGCCGGATCGGGTATGAACCGGAGACGGCCGTCGACGGCGCGGACGGGCTGGCGAAGTTCCGCGAGGATCCCAAACGATACAGCCTGGTCCTCGTGGATCTCACGATGCCGAAGATGGACGGATACGAGACCCTCGCCGGGCTCCGGAAGCTGTCGGCCAACGTTCCGGTCTTTCTCATGAGCGGCTACGACGAGAGCGTGGCCGCATCCCGCGTGGCCGACGCCGCGATCAGCGGGTTCATCCAGAAACCATTCAGCCTCGGCGGACTGCGGCAACGCCTCGCGTCGATCTGATCAGCGCCCATCCGTGGCGTTTCTGGGCGCGGTGGCGGCGGATGGAAATCCGTCTTGCTCCGCAAACTCCCGGCCGGTATCGCTCCCCGGCTCTATGAACTATAAGATCGCGCAGCGTGCTGCCTCGTTGTCCCCGTCCCTCACCCTAGCCATCGATTCCAAGGCCAAGGCGATGAAGGCGGCGGGCGAAGACGTCGTGGGCTTCGGCGCGGGCGAGCCCGATTTCGACACGCCCCAGCACATCAAGGACGCCGCTGCGGCCGCGCTCGCCGCCGGCTTCACGAAGTATACGCCGAGCAGCGGCATCCCCGAACTGCGTCAGGCCATCGCCGACAAGTTCCAGCGCGAAAACGGGCTCACCTACAAACCCTCGCAGATCATCGTCAGCAACGGAGGCAAACACTCCTGCTACAACGTCATCCTTGCCACCTGCGAGGAAGGCGACGAGGTCATCATCCCGTCGCCGTATTGGCTGAGCTATCCTGAGATGGTGAAGCTCGCCGGCGCGAAGCCCGTGATCCTCGAGACGACGGACAAGACCGAGTTCAAGGTCACGCCCGCGCAGCTCCGCGCCGCCATCACGGCGAACACGCGCCTCTTCATCCTAAATTCCCCGAGCAACCCGACTGGCAGCGTCTACACGCCCGACGAGATCAAGGCCCTCGGCGACATCTGCGTGGAAAAGGGCGTGCTCATCATGAGCGACGAGATCTACGAGCAGCTCACCTACGACGGGGCCGTGGTGAAGAGCGTCGCCAGCTTCAGCCAAGCCCACTACGACCACACCATCATCGTCCACGGCTTCGCCAAGGCCTGGAGCATGACCGGTTGGCGTCTCGGTTTCCTCGCCGCGCCTGAACCCATCGCCAAGGCCATCGACGCCGTCCAGAGCCATAGCACCAGCAACCCGTGCTCCTTCGCGCAGAAGGGCGGCGTGGCCGCACTGACCGGTTCCCAGGAGCATCTGCCCAAGTGGCTCGCCGAGTATGCCAAGCGTCGCACCCGCGCTTGGGAAATGCTCAACGCCATGCCCGGCGTCACCTGCGTGAACAGCAAGGGCGCGTTCTACCTGTTCCCCAACATCAGCGGCACCGGCCTCAAGTCCGCCGATTTCTGCGCCCGCCTGCTGGAGCAGGAAAAAGTGGCCGCCGTCCCCGGCATCGCCTTTGGGGCCGACGACTACATCCGCATCAGCTACGCCACCAGCCTCGCCAACATCGAGAAGGGCCTAGGGCGCATGGACAGCTTCGTGCGCGGGTTGAAGGTGTAGTGGAAGGAGTGGGGGATGGTTGGTCGGGACTGTGTTCCGAATTGGTCCTGTCCTGAAGTTGCTGCTGGGACACCGGCGGCGACCGGCCGGTGGCGTTTCATCGGTTACTCAACTTCGACTTGCGGGTCCTTGGTCTTATTCCTCCGGCGTTCGTGCACCTCAACAAGGCAGTTATGCCCATTCATGAAACATGCGCCTCTCTTTCTCCCTGCTGCTGTTAGGAAATGTGATTGAATTGGATTACGTGCCCTAAAAACGATCCAAGATTGTCTTCCGTGCCTACAAAATGGATTTTTGACTTGCTCTGGAACACGGCGTTCGGCAACTTCTGGCAAAACCAAATATTGAGAACCATGAAAAACACTTTACTTGCCGTCGCCTTGGTCAGCCTTGGAATTGTTTCAGCGGAAGCAGCCGTCATCCCTTCAGGGGCCGGTTTCGGTGCTAACGTGGCGAATGGGCCGTCCGATACAATTTCTGTCGGTGTTCCGGACGTTTCATTCGCCAATTTGACCCTTTTCAACGACGGAGGCGCTGCAGACGACAACACTGATTCAGTGGATATCTCGAGAAGCACTGGTGCCAACCATTTCTACAAATTTCGCCTTGAGTATCGGTATACAGGAGCGTCGACCGTGAACAGCCTTCGGTTCACACTTTTCGAGGCTGGAACTTCTGCAGCTAACGCCCTCACAAAAACAGCTTTTAACAACAGTCCCTCTGGCGAGATTTTCGAGGGCGACATCTACAACGACCCTAACACTCCTGGATTCGTTAAGCAGAACATCAACAACCTGACGGGCCTGATTTTTGTTCCTCGTGCGGCTACCGGTGCGTCCGTGTTCCTGTCGGATCTGAGTCTTTCTGGCGCGACTTCGGCTTCCCTTCCCTCATCGCTTTCCTACGTGGGCGATGTGAACGGAGCCACGAACTTCAGCTTCGCCGCAACGGGGTTGAGTGACGGATTTACTCTTGAAGGTGTGTTCAGGTTTACCTCCGACTCTGCTTCCAAGGGCGCCGGCTTCGATGTCTACGTAGCGGTGCCGGAACCGGCGACCGTCTGCTTCGGTGCAGCTTTGATCGGTGGACTTGGGTTGCTCGAGGTTCGCCGTCGTCGCCAAGTCTGAAGTTAACCTCCCATCCATGCCTCAAGGCTGGTCAAACTCTGTTTGACCAGCCTTTCTTGTTTCGTGGCCGAGCCAATTGCATCCAAACACGGAGTCTACGCGGGCACGTTCGACCCGCTGACCATCGGCCACCTTTGGATGATCGAGCAGGGAGTCCACCTCTTCGACCGCTTCACCGTCGCGATCGGCGTGAACCCGAACAAGACGCCCACGTTCGCCGCTGAGGAACGCCTCGAACTTCTCCGTGAATCTACGCGGCACCTGCCTGGCGTGGAGATCACCAGCTTCGGCGCGCAGTTCCTCATCCACTACGCGCGGACCGTCGGTGCGACGCACATCCTGCGTGGCATCCGTTCGCCCAGCGACTTCGAGTATGAGCGCACCATGCGCAACCTGAACGGCGACCTGGAACCGAAGATCACCAGCGTCTTCCTCATGCCTCCACGCGACATCGCGGAAGTGAGCTCCAGCATGGTCAAGGGCCTGATCGGTCCGGAAGGCTGGGAACCCATCGTCCAGAAGTATGTGCCGCGCGCGGTTTATGAGCGGCTGGTCAGGAAGATCCATGGCGTGGAATAGATCGCCCACTACGCGGATGCCTCACTTCGGAACCCTTCCAGACCTCCACGCGTCGAATCGGCCCAGTGCCAAGCCGAAGACCAGGCCCGAGACGTGGGCCGTGTTGGCGATCGGTCCGAGGTATCCGGAGAAACACGCCACCATCCAGACGATGCTGATGATCAGGTTTCGCTGGTCGAGGAAGATGCCGGAACTGCGGTCGTATTTGCCCCGCATCCAGCAGTAGCCGATCAGCGCGTAGACCACGCCCGACATGCCGCCGAACGTCGGACCCGATACGAGATACTGGGCAAAGTTGGACCCGAGTCCCGAGATCAGCACCAGTGAGCCGAGCGAGCGGAATCCGGATCGGGCTTCGATGAGGCAGCCCAGCGAATAGACCCACGACATGTTGAAAAACAGGTGCATTGGTCCGAAGTGGAGAAAGATCGGCGTGAGCAGGCGCCATACTTCGCCCGCCCGCACTTTCACCAGAAAGCCCATGGACGACGGATCGTCGATCAACAGGTATTGGACCACCTCGCGTTTGCCCCCCAATGACGTGAGGATGGCCACGCCGATGCTGATCGCGATCAACGCGTAGCTCAGCCATCCGACACCGTAGCCGCCCGTTTTGGTGAACAGGCCTTCCCCTGTGCGGACACGTTTCCGGAAGGCCTCCAGATCCTCCGCTTCGGCCCGCTTCACCACGGCTGCGTCCGCCGCCGCGGTCCGGAACTTTTCCGAATTCGGTGAAGCGAGAAACTCCCGCAGCAGAAGCGTGGCCTCCGGGATCTGGTCGTCGTCCTTGATCCAGACCGTGAAGGTGCCGTCGGATTCCCGATCCATCTGATTGGCCAGTCGACGGCCGGTCAGAAGGTCGCCGAAGACGGCGACAGCCTTGGCGTCGGGCAGAATTCCGATGGGTCTCATGCGGCCGGCCGGGCTGGGTTCATCAGCAACATCACCGGCAACCTAGTCGCGCACCGCGCCGCTCACCATCTCCAACACGCGCCGCAATCCATCGTCGCCGCCGAGACTGCCTTCGTTGAAGGGCGTCCGGGGAATCGGCTTCCAGTTGTCGCGCGAGTTGTCCACGTCCTTGGGCTGCGGCACGTCGGTGAGCGTGGGGTCGTATTGGCCGTTGTTGCCGCCCATCTTGTAGATCACGAGATCGAGCGACGGCACGATGAGCAGACCGAAGCCGCCCGCGCCGGATTTCCAGAAAGCATCCTTGGGCGCACCGGCCACGTGGGCGTCGGAGTTGTGCTCGAACTGGAGGCTGAAGGGCGTGTGAGGGTTGAACGGCGAGGGTTTGGCGCAGAGGGCGAGGTAGTCGGCGGGAACAAGCTGTTGGCCGGCCCATTGTCCGCCGTGCGCGAGGCAGTAGCCGAAGCGCAGCGCGTCGGTGGCGTGGACGGCGATGCTGCCCGCGCCGTTCGCGTGCGGCATGCGGAAGCCGCCACGGTTCAGACAATAACCCCACGGTCCCCAGCCCATCGGCTTGGCGAGCCGTTCGTCGATATAGTTGGCCAGCTCCATGCCGGTGACGTGACGAAGCACGATGCTCGCGATGTGCGGGGCGGGGGAGGAATAGGAGTAACCGCCACCGGCGTTGGTCCACATCGGCACCTTGAGCGACGACTGGTCGAGGTCGCGGATGTTCTGGCCGGGCACCGCCTTGAGCTGCGTCACCTTGCCGTCCTCCACGGCGGTCGGTGCGCCGCCTTCGCCCCAGTAACCGGCCGACATGCAGAGCAGTTGGCCGAGCGTGATGTCGGCCCGGCGCGGATCATCCAGCGGCCATGCTTCGGGCAGGAATTTCTCGGTGAAGACTTTCGTGGAAAGCCCGTCGGGAATCTTGTCGCGGAACTCCCGGAGCATGATGCCGCAAGCGATGCTGGTGTAGGCCTTGCCGGTCGAGGCCATGTCGGGATTCACATTGCGCCCGGCGCGGCCGAAGTAGCGCTCGAAGACGAGGTAGCCCTTGCGCACAACGACAAGCCCGCCGTTCTGCGTGCAACGCTGGGTGAAGTCGTAGGCGCGTTCCAACGCGGCGGCATCCATACCCGCGAGCTGGCGGGTCTCGGCGGCGTTCTTTGTCGTGCGCCAACCGCCCGCGCTGTCCGGCGGCGGGAAGTAGTCGGCGGCAGCGGCGGCCAAGGTGGTCAGGGCGAGGGCGGCGAGGGCAGGGGAGATGGGGCGCATGGAAGGGAGTGGTTGCCTTAGCGTGCGCATGCGGACCGCGGAGGCGTCAAGCGGTGACGCGCTTGGGAACCGACTGTCCGGCCATTTGCTTATTGGCATCCGGCAAAGTTTCCCGCATCACCCGCTGGCTCCGAGTCACGATTGAAACGCCTGGTCGCCAGTTTGGTTTTCGCCGCATCCGCCCTGCACAGCATGGCGCAGGCGATCACGCCCTTGCCCGATCTGACGGGTGACGCGCCGCCGCTCGAGACCGTCGTTACCAATCTTGTCATTCCGGTTCCGGCCGCGTCGATCTCGACGAATCTTTGGACGACCAACGGGGGTGGCGCGATTCCCGCGACGACGAACGCTCCGCAGTCGGGGGTCAGCGATGCGAATCTTCACGAAGCCAATCTTCCAAAGCCGACCGCGTCCCGCCGGGTGTGTTTCTCCAGTTGCCAGGTCAGCGGGCCCTACATCGCGCTCACGTTCGACGACGGGCCGCATCCGGAGAACACGGTGCGCCTGTTGAAGATGCTCAAGGAGCGCGGCATGAAGGCCACGTTCTTTTGCGTCGGCCAGCGCGTGGCGGATCATCCATCGGTGGCGAAACGCATCGTCGAGGAAGGCCACGAGATCGGGAACCATTCGTGGTCGCACAAGGTCTTGTCCGGATTGGCGGATGCCGTCGTGGCAAGAGACTTGGAGCGCACCGACGAGGCCATCCGAAAAGCCACCGGCGTAGCTCCTAAGCTGATGCGTCCGCCCTATGGCGCCTTCACGGATCGCCAGCGGGACTGGGCGCATCGCAAGTGGGGCTATCAAATCACGCTCTGGGACGTGGACTCGAACGATTGGCGGAATCCAAGCGCGTCTTATGCCCGCTCGCGCATTCTCCAAGGCACTGGACCCGGCTCCATCGTCCTCTCGCACGACATCCACAAGTCGACCGTCGACGGCATGCCGAAGACGCTCGATGCGCTCAAGGCGAAGGGCTTCAAGTTCGTCACCGTTTCGCAGTTGCTCGCGCTGGAGCAGGAGACGCTTAGCAAACTGCCCGCGACTTCCGCTCCGACGACCCACCAGGCCAAGTCCGCAAGGCCCACGGCGAAATCATCGGGCCTCTCCCGACAATAGCCGCCACAGATCATCGGTGCAGGACTTCACTCGCGACGCACGCGGCCAGTTCACTCCCAGCGGCTCCGAAGCGGGCCTCTGCTCCTCGTCGGCACTTGGACCAGACGACCGCGCGCGCCTGGTCGATGCTTGAAACCAAGGCGGCGGACGCGTCTCCGGACAAGGCCTTGTGGCGGGAGAGTTCCCGCAGTGCCAGGCTGGTGTTCGTCACTCCCAGGGCTTCGAACTCGGTGATCATCGCGGCGACGGCGCGGTTGGCGGCGGAATCCAATTCGGCCCTGGCGGTGTGCTCGTCCCGCAACACATCGCGCAGGTCGTTCAAGCCGCGCAGCAGGATAAAATGGTAGGCCGTCCGGGCGTTGTGAGGATCGATCCAACGGCCGTTCGGTGCCTGGCCGGGAAGGACGCCGAGCCTCGCCTTGAGGAGCGCGTTCGTCAGGTAGCGCCGGTCGCCGGTGGCCTTGAAGGCCCGGGATAGGAGCGAGACCGAGAATGCGTTGTAGTTCCAGTTTGGCACGAGCGGTTGGGCGATGGCCCAATTGGCGGCCTTGAGCGCGGCCGCATTCCACTCCGGCCGGTTCAACGCCCTGGCCGCGTCGAGCAGGGCCATGCCGCATTCTCCCGTGTCGAACTGGCTTCCGCCGGTCGGGTCGATGCCGATGATCCAGCCGTCCTTGATCTGTCCCGGGTTCGCCGCCTCGAACTTCTCCGCCATCTCGCCGAAGCGGATGTTCTTCCCGCGAAGATCGGGGAATGGGAAATGACCCGCCGGCCGTTGGAGCTTCACCAGAAGTTGCGCCGCGCCCCGGATCACGGAATCGATCTCGGCCAACCGCTCGGGAAAATGCCGCGCGACCGATGGGCGGATGGCGCAAGCGCCGTCGATCAAGCCCGCGTAGAAGCGGAGCATCTGGCCGGCGAGGGGCTCGCCTTTGCGGATGCGGCGTAGGGAGGGCTCCCCGTGCTTCAACGCCAAGAGGAAGGTCTCGGCCACTTCGCGTTCGGTGGGTTTTGCGGCGGGCGCGGAGGAGCCCTTGCGCCGGGCGTCGGGCAGTCCGGCCTGGTCTCCGAGAATCTTCAGCGTGTCGGTGACGACGGCGTTCACGGCGGGAATGGAGTTCGTGGCGAAGGCGGCTTGGAGCCGCGGCTTCAACTGTTCCAACGCCCGGGAAAGCTCCGGGCGCGGCCGGAAGATCGGCTGCCCCGCCATGCTCCAGCCGCCGGGATCGATGCCGAACTTCGGTTCCAGCTTCCTGATCAACCCGTCGACCGCCGATGGATTCGTCCCAACGAGGCTCTTCGCTTGGGTGGAGGCTTTGTCGACCTCGGCCACGGCCGCCTTGTCGTTCATCTCGCGGGCAACCTGGCGGCACTGGCGCAGGCGCGCCTCCAGGTCTGCCGGATCCGGTGTCGCGGCGCGGCTGTCCGGCACCCAAAGCAACACGAGAAAGAGCAGCAGCGTTGGCGTGACGAAGTTCATAGGTCCAATGACACGGAAGGCACGGACCGAGTTTAAAGGTTGGAGCGCTGAAGTCAGGGACGATTCGTGCGCATGTGGCCCGACTTTGCCCTTTGCCCGGTTCCGGCAGGCTGGTTAGCTTCCGCGCTCTTTCTCGACCGCGTATGGACTACAAGAACACGTTGAACCTGCCGCAGACCGGTTTCGCCATGAAGGCCGACCTCGTCACGCGCGAACCGCAGCGGCTCGCCGCCTGGGAGTCTTCCGACCTCTACGGCCGCATCCGCAAGGCCCGCGCCGGGGCGACCAAGTTCGTCCTGCACGACGGCCCGCCTTTCGCCAACGGCGATGTCCATGTCGGCACGGCGCTGAACAAGATCCTCAAGGACATCATCGTCAAATTCCGCACACTGGAAGGGATGGACGCGCCCTATGTGCCGGGTTGGGATTGCCATGGATTGCCCATCGAATCGAAGGTTTCCCAGGAGCTGCGCGCGGCCGGCAAGACCGACGCCGACGCGGCCACCATCCGGTCCGCCTGCGACTCTTACGCCCGGAAATACATCGATCTTCAGAGGACGCAGTTCAAACGCTTGGGCGTGCTCGGCGACTGGGAAAATCCCTACCTCACGCTCGACAAGGGCTACGAGGCCGAGGAGTTGCGGATGTTCGCGGACATCGTGGAGAAGGGCTTCGTCTACCGGGGCAAGAAGCCGGTCTATTGGAGCATCCCCTTCAAGACCGCGCTGGCCGAGGCCGAGGTCGAATACGCCGACCACGTCAGCCAGAGCGTCTACGTGAAGTTCCCGCTCAAGGACCAGCCGAACTCGTGGATCCTCATCTGGACGACCACGCCTTGGACGTTGCCGGCGAACCTTGCCGTGGCTTTCAGCCCGACGATGTTTTATTCGCAGGTCTCGGCGGCCGACGGCGTCTACTACGTGGCCAATGCGTTGCTGGAACAGGTTTCACAGAAGCTCGGTTGGGAAACCTACCAGATCAACTACACCGTCTCGGCCGACGAACTGGCGTCGCTCGAATACACGCATCCGTTCTGTGACCGCACGGGCAAGCTGTATCCGGCGGACTTCGTCACGGCCGACACCGGCACGGGCTTCGTCCACATTGCGCCCGGCCACGGCATGGACGACTACCATCTTGGTTTGAAGGTCGGGCTGCCGGTCTACTGCCCGGTCAACGACGACGGCCAGCTCACGCCCACGGCGGACCTGCCGCGCGAACAGCAGTTGCCCGAATCGCTCGTGGGCAAATCCGTTCTCTCCAAGGGCGGACGTTCCGACGCGAACGACGCCGTGCTGGCGTTGCTGACGGAGAAGGGCGTGCTGGGTCATCGCGAGGATTACCACCACAGCTACCCGCATTGCTGGCGCAGCAAGACGCCGGTCGTGTTCCGCGCGGTGGACCAGTGGTTCATCCGGATCGACCACGACCGCGATGGCACGAGCTTTCGAAAACAGGCATTGGCCGAGATCGACAAGGTCGCGTGGATTCCCGACTGGGGCGTGAACCGCATCAAGAGCGCCGTGCAGACGCGCCCCGACTGGTGCATCAGCCGGCAGCGCACCTGGGGCGTTCCCATCCCGTCATTCTATGATGCGGAGAAGAATCCGATCCTCAACGCCGACATCATCCGCAACGTCGCCACGATCATCGAAGAACACGGCTCGAACGTCTGGTTCGCCAAATCGACGGAAGAACTTTGGACGCTCGTGAAGCCGCTGAACTGGTCCGGCGCAACGCCCGTCTCCAAGTCTTCCGACACGCTCGACGTGTGGATCGACTCTGGCAGCTCCAGCCGTGCGGTGCTGAAGACGCGGCCCGAACTTCAACACAAGGTGGCGGCAACCGCGCTGCGGTTGCCGGCTGAGTCGCAGCGCGACTCGGCCCGCCTCGAATGGCAGGCCGACGTTTATCTCGAAGGCTCCGACCAGCATCGCGGCTGGTTCCAATCCTCCTTGCTGCTCTCGCTCGCAGGCAATGGCGCGGCGCCGTTCAAGACCGTGTTGACCCACGGGTTCATGGTCGATGAAGACCGCGAGAAGATCTCCAAGTCCAAACAAGGGCAGGGTGGTTATCAGAAGCCGCAGACGGCGGATCGCTTCGTTAAGGACTACGGCGCGGACGTCATCCGGCTCTGGGTGGCGTCGCAGGATTACCGGAGCGACATCGTGGTCAGCGAAGAGCGGCTCAAGAAGGTCGGCGAAACCTACCGCAACATCCGCAACTGCCTGCGTTACCAACTCTCGAACCTCTACGACTTCGATCCGGCCAAGAACGCCGTGGCCGACGACAAGTTGACCGGACTAGACCGTTGGATCCTTGGCGAATTCGCCACGCTGGAAGCGGAGGTCAAAGCCGCCTACGACGCCTACGAGTTCCACAACGTCTACCAGAAGCTCAGCCAGTTCGTGGCCGTGCAGCTTTCCTCCATCTACCACGACGTCGTGAAGGACCGGCTCTACACCGACGCGGCCAACTCGCCCCGCCGCCGCAGCACCCAGACCGCGCTGCATCGCATCGTCAGCGGTTTGTCACAGATGCTCAGCCCGATGCTGGCGTTCACGGCGGATGAAGCGTGGGAAGCCATCCCGGGCAAACCCACGGCGAGCGTCCATGAAAGCGTGTGGGTTCCGACGATCAATCGTCTGGCCGACGCCGAGTTGGCCGACTGGAAGACGCTCTTCGCCATACGCGAAAAAGCGTTTCCGGCGCTGGAGCAGAAACGCCAGGCGAAAGTCATCGGCAAGGCGCTTGAAGCGATCGTCTTCCTGAACCTTCCGGAAGCCGAGCAGGCTTCGGCCAAACGATTGGAGGCCGAACTCACCGAGGTCCTCAATGTTTCGCACATCCGCGTCGGTGAACGCCCGCCGGGCGATGCTTCGGAAGACGCCGTCGTTGTCCGCCATTGTCAGGAGTTCGGCTACGTGAAGTGCGAACGCTGCTGGCATTGGGAACCCGCTTCGGACATCGGCACGGACCCGGCCTATCCCGGCATTTGCCCGCGCTGCACGGAGGCGGTGAAGACGTCGCCGCTCCAACCGGCCTGAGGCCTATCGAATCCTTGAAACGGAAAACCCAGGGCACGTGTCCGGGGTTTTGCTTTCAAACGGGATGAGCCGGGTGCCGTGGCTTAGTTCTTCAACGGCGTGAGGAAGATGTCGACCGTCTCGCCGGGGAGAACGTGGAGCTCCTTCGGGATGTCGACGAGGAAGGGAAGGGCGAGTTCGGAGTTCTTCTTGTCGCCGCCGGACGATGGCAACAGGACGGGGTTGATCGGTTCCAGTTGGCTGCCGACCGACCGGACCTTGCCGATGACCGAAGGACGTTTCTTCGACCGGGCGCGGACTTCGACTTCCATTCCGACCGTGGGCATTTCGCGCAATGGCTGGCGTGCGAAGCCGATGACGGTGTTGCCCGAAGCGGTGTTGATCGTCGCGACGGGCAGGCCGGTGTCGACGACGTCGCCCTTGCGGCGGTGGATCTGGCCGATGAACCCGTCGGCCGGCGCGCGGATGATGATCTTGCCGAACTCGGCATCGACGTAGCCGAGCTTCTTGTCCTGGTAGGTCATGGCGGCGGCCATCGCTTCGGCGCGCGAATTCGGGGTCATGCCTTCCTTGATGGGCATGGCTTCCTTGGCCGCGTTGAAGGATTCCTGCACGAGCGCGGTCAGCTCGGTCACCTGGGTCTTGCGGGCGTCGCGCAGGGCGGTGAAGCGCTCAAACTCGGAGGCGGAGATGATCTTGCTGGCCGCGAGTTCCTTGCTGCGCAGGAGTTCGCTCTCGGCTTCCGCAAGCTGGACCTTGGCCACGGCGACCTGGGCCTGGAGCACGAGCGCGTCGAGCCGCAGCCGCTCGTAGTCGATCAACATCTGCTGCTGCGGACGGATCGGGGCGAAGTTGACCTTGAGCAGGTCGGTCTCCGCGCCCACGAGGCCGCGGTAGGACTCCAGAAAAGCCGGGCTGGCGATCTCAACCACGGCGATGGGATCACCCGCGCTTACCTTCTGGTGCATCTCCACGAGGATTTCGGAGACGATGCCCTTCTTGGGCGAACCGACGAGGCTTTGCCGGATCTCCACCTGGCCGACGATGCCTTGGGGAGTGATCTGCTGCTGCCAAATGACGGCGGCCGTGGCGGCCAGGAAGAAGGTGGTCAGCCCCGGTAGGAAGCGGACGCGGAATTCGCGCCAGCGCAGGTGTGGCGGGACGGGAATGGGTTCGAGGGACTGCATGGCAAATGATACGGCTTAGAGCTCGGATTCGTCCTCGGCCTTGATCGTGGTGACGCGGGTGATCCCGCTGAGGCTGCGGAGCTCGGAGGTCATTTCACCGAGCCGCGATGGATCGCGCAAAAGCACCCGGTAGGAAAGGTCGACGCCCTCGGAGCCTTCGTGGCTGCGCTGGCTGGCGATGTGGATCTTGAGGCCGTGGCGCTCGAGCAGGCGAGACAGGTCCGGCAGATCGGTCTGCGGACGCGCCCAATGGAGGTTCAGGATCACGTCGTAGCGATGGCGGCTGCCGAATTCCGTATACCAGAGAAAAAGCAGGATGCCGGCGACCACCGCGAGACCAAGCAGGGCGGTGGAGAATTTCTGTGTGCCGCAGGCCATGCCGAGGACTAGCGATCCGAGCAGGTAGCACGTGTCGAGCGTGTCCCGGAGGATGTTGCGGAACCGGACGATGGCGAACACGGCCATCAGTCCGAAGGCCGTCACGAGGTTGTTGGCCATGACTCCCATGACCAACGCCACGAGCACGGGCATGACGCTGATCGCATTCACGAATGAGCGTGAATAGGACAAGCCGGGGTGGGTGACCATGTAGACATGCGCGAGCACCTGGCCGGCCAGCAGGGACAGCACAAGGCCGAGGAGCATGGGGGCGATGTCGGTCGGCAACAGGCCTTGGTCGCCTTGGGTCAGCCAGTTCAGTGCGTTCATTCTTTGTGTGGAGACGTCCGGGACTCTGACTGGTTAACGCCGAGTTCCGCAATCCGCTTGTCCCGGAGAATCAGAGAATCCGACGGCGGACTCCCGACATAGGTGGAATCGGAAAAGAACCTTTCGCCCTTCAACGCAATTCCGTCCGCATACTTTGCGGCGCTGCATTGCATCAGCCCGAACGACTGCACGAGATCGCGGAACCAGTTGGGAAACCTTCCGGTAAACTTCAGCTCCAACACGACTTTCCGCCCGAAAACACAGACCGGATCCTTTACCTCCGCTTTGAAATCCGTCGTGAACTCGGGCCCGCACAGGACGTCCCGGTCCATGGTGACGCGCACCGAATTGTCATGCGGGCTGATCCACGCCTCGCGCATGTAGGAGACATGCGCGGTCGGTCCGGCCTGGTGTTTCTGCATCAGTTCGTGGAAACGCATCACCGCGCCCATCTGTTTCGGATCCTTCGAGGCGATCATCGACGCCTCGGGCAGTTGGCCGCTCATGAACGGGCCGATGAACTCGCGCCTCAGGGCTCCACGTTGCTTGAGGATGGCGTCGTTCATCCGGCGTTTGATCTCGAGAAAGACCGGACTGTCCGGCCGGTCGTCATAGAAGCGGATGCGGAGTTTGTAGCGGTTCTTGTTCCCGTTGATCGTGTGCCAGTAGGTCACCAGCAGCGGCGAATCCAGATACAGGGAATGCACCGGATAGGACAGGTCCGGACGGGTCGCGCCAAATTCGTCGATCTCAAGGAACGATGCGATGAAGTGCCGGATCTCGACGGCCACGGCTTCGGAGACGAGGTATTTCAGCTCGTGCCGCTGCAGCTGCATTTGGTCTTCTGCCATTTGGGATCGCAGCTCATGGACGGAATCAAGTGCGCGAGTCAAGGACTGACCCAGGCATCCGAAATACCCCTGTGCGTTTCACTGCACAGCCGTCCACCCCAAAAAAGCAGTTGCCAAGTGGAGCACGGATTTGGTCTTCTCCACTCACTCACAGAGACCCAAACCAGAGCAGCATTGTCGTTTTTTCTATTCGTAGCCCAATCCCAAGCCAAACCCCCTAAACTTATGCGCACCCTCAAACTACTCGTCATGTGCCTTCTGGCGCTGACCGCTTCGCAAGCGGCCAGGGCCGGCATGGCCACACGTCTCTGGTATTCAGGAACCGGGACGACCGTTGCCTCCCTGAAAGCTCTTCCGGAGTTCCCGCTCCAGTTCAACACCTCGCACTACTACCAGTATGACGACACCCTCGGCAGCCTGCCGCAGGAGTTGACCTACCTGCGGCCCTCCCTCAGCGACAACACCTCGTGGCTGAACAATTACGGCACTTGGACGCGCGGGTTCATCCAGGCGCCCCAGACCGGCAATTACCGCTTCTTCATCTACTCCGACGACGACTCGGAGTTCTGGCTCAGCACGGGAACGACGCCCGCCGGCCTGTCCAAGGCCTGCGAGAACGTCGGTGCCGTCGGCCGTGGATCCTGGTCCGGCAAGGCCGCCCAGTCCTCGCTGCTGATCAGCCTGAACCGCGGCCAGACCTACTACTACGAGGTCTTCACCAAGGAAGGCGGCGGCGACGACCACTTCGGCGTCGGCTGGCAGCTTCCCGATGGTGGGTTTAACCGCCCGATCGGCGGACAGTATCTGGTTCCGTTCAACCAGGTGTTCACCGGGTTCAATCCGGGCAACAACTCGAACAACGTCCAGACGATCAGCACCCCCACCTTCAGCATCCCGGCCTACGCGGGTTTCAATTCCGCGCCCGCCAACAGCCCGATCAACGGACAGCCGCAGAATGTGACCCAGGGTGAAACGCTTGACGCCGTCATTGATGCGACCGTCATGGGCGCGCAGCCCATGGGTTTCCAGTGGCTCGTCCGGACCAACGGCGGCACCACCTTCGACGTCATCCCGGGTGCGATCTTCCAGGGTCTCACGATCACCAACCTCAGCATCGCCCTGCACGACCAGACCGCCTATCGCCTCGTGGCCAGCAACTCGTTCGGTGTCCGAACCAACACGACGGCCGCTGTCCTGACGGTGACGCCTGATGCGATCAAGCCGACGGTCGTTTCCGCCCAATCGTTCGGCCGGACCAACGCGGTCACGCTGCTCTTCTCGGAGAAGCTCACCGTCGGTTCCGCGGGCAACAAGAACAACTACACCATCAGCAACCTCACGCTGGCCGTGACCGTTCTTTCCGCCACGTTCGACGGCGATCGCACCGTCACTCTGAACACGACCCCGATGCCTTCCACTGGCGTCCCGAGCGTGGTTTACACGGTGGTCATGAACAACATTCGTGACATCTCCGCCAATCAGAACGCCATCCTCCCCAACACTGCGGCCAGCTTCGTGCAGGTCAATGGCGTCATCAACTCCCGCCGTTATCTCAACATCGGCGGCACGGCCGTCACCGACCTGACCAACAATCCCAAGTTCATCAACGGCCTGTGGGACAACGAGGAGTTCAAGAACCTGATCGAGAGCAACCCCGACTCGGCGGACAACTATGGTGCCGAACTGATCGGCTATATCGTTCCGAGCATTTCGGGCGTCTATTCGTTCTACATCTCCGCGGACGACGGTGCGGTGCTCTTCCTCTCGACCGACGCCGATCCGGCTAACAAGGTTTCCATCGCGACCGAACCCCAGTGGAACGGCTCGCGCCAATACCTCGTGGGTGATCGCCGCACCGCTCGCGCCAACGGGCGTTTTAGCAATCAATCCGACGACATCACCCTGCAGGCTGGTCGCGCCTACTTCTTCCAGGCTCTCATGAAGGAAGGCGGCGGCGGTGACAACTTGTCTGTCGCTTGGCAGTTGCCCGGTGGCGCTGCTCCGGCCAACGGCTCCAGCCCGATCACGGGTGGAAACCTCTCCGCGTTCACCAATTTCGTGGTGAACCTGACTCCCCCCACGCTCACCTTGATGCCCTCGAACACCGTGGTGGCTGAGGGAACCCGTGCGACGCTCTTCGCGGCCGCATCCGGTGGCAATCCGTTGACCTTCCAGTGGTTCCGTGACCTTGCACCGATCTCCGGCCAGGTGCAGGCGAACTACTCGTTGTTCCCCGTTCGGCTGGCTGACAACGGTGCGACCTTCTTCGTCACCGCCAGCAACCTCGGTGGCGGCCCGGTGTTCAGCACCAACGCTGTCCTGACGGTCCTTCCGGACACCAACGCCCCGACCCTGGTCTTCGCCAAGGGCAGTGCTTCCCGCCGTGAAATCACGCTTGCCTTCAGCGAATTCCTCGACCCGATCAAGTCGACCAATGCCGCGAACTTCACGGTCTCGCCGTTCCTGAACGTCCTGAACGTCCGGCAGTCCGGGTCGAACATCGTGCTCGTCACCGACCGGCAGACGGAAGGTGCCCTCTACACGGTGAACGTCGTCGGCGGAGTCTCCGACAACTCGTCCCAGACCAACGTGATCACGGCCACCAACGCCCAGTTCACCGCTTGGGTCTTCTCGAAGGGATTCGCCCTCCGCCAATGGTATGAAGGAATCGGTGGAACCGCCGTGGCCAACCTCACCACGGCCGGCAACTACCCCGATTCACCGAGCCGCGTGGACTTCATGTCCGGATCGCT
>JBBRDN010000042.1:0-24643 GCA_038203875.1 Verrucomicrobiota bacterium | reverse complement strand
GCCGGGAGGTAGAACGGCCCGAGAGGGCAGACCTCGCCATGGCCGACAAGTCCCGCATCGGTTTCCACGCGGACGATGGTGCTGTCGAAGACGGTGACGGATTTTCCGCCGGACCATTTGTAGGTGGTCTCGTGCAGCGGGAGTTCGACGCGGTAGGCGACTATGCGGGTGATCTTCATTGATGGAACCAACGGAGGTGTCCGCGTTGGATCTTAAAACATTATTCGCCGCGAGAAGCCGGGTCTTGGCCCAGAAACGCGCTCGGGTGCGCAACGAAGCACAACGGCGGCCGTTCAGGCTTCGACCCGATAGACACGCAGGCGACCCCAATCGGCCCACTCGGACGCCTTGCCGGATTTCTTGCGGGACTGGCCGGTCGTTCCGGCGATGATCAACGATTCGCCGTCGCCGGTGAACCGCGCCTGGGTGATTCGGTTTTTGGTGTCGATCGAGTGGACGAGACTGCCGTCCGTCGCAGAGAAAACCGCCCCGTTCCACGCGCCCTGGGCCTGTTTTCCCGCCATGACAAAATGTTTTCCGTCCGGGTGCCACGCCACGGATTCCATCAGGCCGGAACCCTGTTGGCCGTCCTTGATCTGGTCCAGCCGTTCGCCCTTCTGCCAGTCCCATCGCTGCCACGTCATCTTGCCATTGCCCGCCATGGGGTCGGTCATCGGTCCCATGCCGCATCCGAGCAGCGCCGCGCCGTCCGGCGAAAACGCGAGGCCGTAGATGCCGCCGCAGTAATGGTGGGTCTTGACCGACCCCCACGACGTGAAATCCGGGGAAGTCCACTTCGCCGCAGGCTTGCCGTCTCCAGGTGAACCAAGCTTCCAGACGCGCACTTCGCCCATCATGTTGGCCGCCGCGAGGTGACGGCTGTCGGGGCTGAAGGCGCAGCTGAGAACGGGTGGCGTGTGGCTGAACTCGGCGACCAGCTCGCCGGTCATCGTGTCGAACACCTTCACCGAAGGCTCGGTCTCGGCGGAAGGTTCATACTTCCAGCTGCCGGGAAGATACTGGCCCGTCGTCGTCGCGACGCGGCGGCCATCCGGCGAGAGCGCGAGCTGCCAGCTCCAGAACTTGTGCGCCAACACCCGGCGCCGGCTCTTGCCGGTCTCGATGTCGTGCCAGACGAGGGCGCCGTCATAGCCACCCGAGATCACCGTGCGGCCGTCGTGCAGCAGGACGCAGCCGCTGGCGTAGGACTGGTGTTTGGCATCGAACACCTCCGACTTTCCGGTGGCCGTGTCGACGGCGAGGACGGCGCCATCTACACAGGCGGCAAACGCCTGCCTGCCGTCCGGGGTGATGGCGAGGCCAAGCACGCCGGTCGGCAACTTGTGTTCGTGGGCGAGGGTGAGCTTCATGGGATCACGCAAGGATGTCGCGGATGGGCTCGGCCTTGTCTTCCACGCGGTGGAACGTCGGCATTCCGGGAAGGTCGTATTCGCCGTAGGGATCGATGCCCAAAGCGGTGAAGATCGTGGCGAAGAGGTTCTGCTCGTTGTAGGGCTTCTCGATCACGTCGACGCCGTCGATGTCGGTGGCGCCCGTGACCACGCCGCGTTTCAAGCCACAACCGGTCATCATCATGCTCCACGCGTTGGGGTAGTGGTCGCGGCCGCGCGCGGCGTTCAACCACGGCGTCCGGCCGAACTCGCCCATCGCAATGACGAGCGTGGAATCCAGCAGGCCGCTTTGTTCGAGATCGTTGACCAGGTGGAAGAGCACGCGGTCGAGTTCCGGCACGAGCATCTGGTGGATCTCATGCTGGAAGACGTGGTTGTCCCAGTTCATGCCGTTGGCCACCATGACGAAGGGGGCTCCGTGTTCCACGAGATGCCGCGACATGAGGGCGTGCTGCGCGAAGCTGCCCGGCCCGTAACGCTCGCGGTCCTTGGCTGGGAGCTTGTTCACGTCGAAGAGATCCGCGCTGGCCGACATGCCCTTCATGCGCTCGAAAGCGGCGTTCTGGCTGCGGGCGATGGTGCTCCGGCGATCCCTCTCGAACTTGGCGGTGAGAAATTTCCGGAGGGTCTCGCGCGATTCACGGTCGTGCTGGGGAATCGTCTGGGCCGCTGCGTTCACGAGCTGGGTGTAGTCGCCGCCAAGGCGGACGGGCGCGTGCTCCGCTCCCAACCACCCGGCCCAGTTGCCCGCCTTGAAGGACTCGAACTCGTTACCGCCGGGAATGGGATCGAGGAAGATGAAGTTCGGGATCGGCGAATCCAGTTGTCCCAGCGCCTGCGACAACGAGCTGCCCAGAGTCGGCCTCGTGAACCCGGCGCGCTCGGGATTGCCACGCTGCAGGAGGGTGATCGCCTGCAGATGCTCGGTCTGCGCGGTCTTCATGCTGCGGACGATGTTCAGCTTGTCCGCGATGCTGGCGCAGTGCGGCATCAGTGAGGAGAAATGGGTGCCGGGAATTTTGGTGGGAATGCTGCCGAACGGCCCGCCGCGGGGACGGCCGGGCTTCGGATCCCACGTCTCGAACTGGCTCGGCGCGCCGCAAAGCCAGAGCAGGATGCAGTGCTTCTGGGCCTTCTTGGTCTCCGCCGCGAAGACGGGATTGTGGAACAGGCCGGCGAAGCTCGCCGCCGTCGCCAGTGCTCCACCGGTCAGGCCCCGAAGGAAAAGCCGGCGATGGAGCAGGTGCTCGTCCGTGCGGCACTGGCCCGCGCTCAACTCTGGGGTTTGGCTGTTCATGGTCAGGGCGCCGTCAAAAATTCCGCGCTGGTCATCAGCGCCCAGAGCAGATCGCGGACTCCTTCGGCGGCCTTGTTGGCACGCTCGTTCAGGAACGCTGAAGCCTGGACAGCTTCCACGTCGTCCGGCAAGCGGCCTTGCACGGCGAGGAAGGCCTCTCGGACCTTTGCCGTCGACTCGGGAAGGGCGGCGATCCGGGCCACGGTGTTGCTGGGCGAAGGATTCAGGAGCACCGCGAGCGCGGGTGAGTTGGCGAGGAACTGCGCCTGCTGGAACGTGGCGTTGTAATCCTTTGGCAACACGTCCGGCAGGGCCCCGATCACCGAGCGGCGCAGGGAATCATCCATTGCGGCCAGCCCGGCGGCGATTCGCCATGAGCGTGCGATCTGTTCCGCTGTGAGCGGCCGTTCCAGCGCTCCGGCAAACGCGTCGGGCGCAGCGGCCGCAAAACCCAAAGCGTAGGCCCGGCTCAGCACGACGCCCCGGACGAAGCGGCGGACGTCATGGTCGTGCGCCGCGAAATCCCGGGCCAGCCAGTCGAGGAGTTCCGGATGGCTCGGGACGTTTCGGGCGTTCATCTCGTCGGCGGGATGAACGATGCCGCGACCGAGAAGCGCGGCCCACATGCGGTTCACGAAGGCGCGGGCCAGAAGGGGATTGTCGCGGGTGGCGGCGTCGGCGAAGGCCTCGCGCCGGGAAAACTTCGGCACACGGAGCTTGGCCTGCGGGTCGACGTATTTGTCGCCGTCGTCAGATTCCTTCTGGTCTGCGGCCGGTCGGGTCTCGTCGACGGTTCGGCCGTTCAGCAGCGCGACCAGCGCGGGCTGCGACTCCTTCTTCAGGTTGGTGAAGTTGATGAACCCTCCGATGGCGGATTCGGCGACTGTGTTGCCGCCGTCCAAGTTCTTGCTGCGGTTGAAGGCCGCGACCAGGCCCCAGTAGTGAGCCTGCTTGATCTCGCGGGCGAGCGGATGGTCGTGGCATTGCGCGCAGTCGATCCTGGTTCCGTAGACCACGGGCGCCACGGCCTCGGCGATGGCCTGGTGTTCGTTGCGGCGCTCGTAGAGAAACCAGGAGGCCCCTTTGCTTTCGGGTTTGTCCGGCCGCGCCACAAGGATGTCCCGCACGGTCTCGTTCCACGGGCGGTTGGTCCGGAATGCGGTCTCAAGAAACGTCCACCAGCCATTCTGTCTACGACGATCCTCGTGGTTGTCCCGCTTCACGCGGCCCATCAGGAAGACGTCCCACAGCTCGCGCATCCGCACCGCGTAGTCGTCCGAAGCCAACAGGCGATCGACGAGTTGGAGGCGTCGTGCCTCGGCCGACGAATTGAGAAACTGGTCGAGTTCCGCCGCGGTGGGGATGCGTCCGGCAAGATCGAGATAGACTCGGCGGCACCACGTGCGTTCGTCGACCGTCGAGGCAGGCTTCGCTCCGCGCTGTTCCCAGCCTTCGGCGATGAGAGTGTCGATCGCCTCCGTCGCCGAACCGAACTTCCGGGGTTCGGCCTGCTTCTTCATCGGCTCGGCGGACGTCACCGCCATGGCGGCGATCCATTCCCGCACGGATTCCCGCTCGGCGTCCGTGAGCTGCTTCTTCGGCGGCATGTGCGGATCGGAACCCGCCGCGAGATACAAGTAGAGCCGGCTCTTCTCGGGTTTGCCCGGGATGATGACGGCGCCTTCGTCCCCGCCTTCCAGCACGGCCTTCGGGGTGTCGAGTTCGAGCCCGCTCTTCTGCTCGATCGGCCCGTGGCATTTCACGCACTGGATATCGAAGATCGGCTGAACCTTCCGCACCCACAGGGCCGCCGCATCCACGCCACACGCGGCGTGCGCGGTGGCGAGACAAAGCAGAAGTATCAGTGGGCTTCTAAAGGTCATCGGGAACTATCGCGATCCTACTCCCGGGCCGGCCCGGGGGCAACTGATGCGAGAAGCCGACGGCGGGCGGAGCCGGGCATTCAATGTTACTTGGCCGGTTCCTTTGTTGCGCCTTTTGAACCCGCCTCCGCTGCGTCGCTTCTGGCCTGGGCCTTTTGTCGTATCTCGGCCTTCACCTTGTTCAGGCGTTCGGGCCACACGAACTTGGGAGCGGTCGCCGGGTCGTAGCCTTCGAGATGACCGTGGAGGCGGGTTGCCGGCTTGGTGTATTTCAGCACCGTATCGCCGAACACCTCGCGGCAGAGCGCGGCGAGTCCGGGGTCGTATTCGAGCAGAAGAACGCGGGTATTGACGTGGTTGTGGTCGTGGTCGTTCACGCGGTTGTTGTCGAACCACGACTGGACTCCCTCGGCGAAGTATTCGTGGTGGTTTACCGCGGCATACTTGCCCTTCCAAAGACCGGCTTTCATCGCCGAGTCGTAGGTTGCCTTCACCCGCTTATCGAAGGTCGGATCGACGTTCACCATGCCCCGGAGGTGGATGTTGTGGGCGAACTCGTGGATCAGGATGTTCTCCGCCGCGTAGGGATCCCCGGGATAACCGAGGAGGTTCTCCTCTCCTGTGGAGCAGAACGGATCCGTAGGCGAACCGCCCATGCCGCGGGCCCGGGCGTCCCAGAAATCCTTGGGCTTCATCCAGGCCCACTCCGGCTGGTCCGTGGTGAATTCGTTGTGCGCGATGATGCTCATGCGCGAGCCGCTCTTGACCATGGCGGCGCGCACGTCGGGGCGGCGGGCAAGCATCAGGTTGACGAGGAAGGCCGCCTCCTTTAGCGCGAAGTCGTTCACCTTCTCCGAGGCGACGATCGGGTAGCCTTCCGCATCGATGTATTTCTTGTAGAAGGCCGGCGCCTTGAGTTCGGGCGGCGGCGATGTGACGCGGCCCGCGCCCGCCTTCGCACTGGTGGAGGCCCACAGCCGTTCAAGCAAGCCGTCCATCTCCGGGTCGTGCTGCTTCAGTTCGTCCCGGGTGAAGGGAAAGAAATCGTTCCGGGAGAAGAACGCCTCGGTTGTTTCGGCGAAATACTCCATCGGGTTGGTGAGCGCGTAGGCGCGGTCCAGCCGCACGTTCCCCTTCGCGTCGCGTCGCTGGACCTTGTCATACTTGCCTCCCGACTTGGCTTTCTCATAGGCCGCCTTGATGTCGGGATTGTCGAATCCCTTTGGCAGGACCCGGTCGTGGAACGCGTGGGCCAGTTCGTGCAGCGTGAAGTTCGGCATCCGCCTGGACTCGGACTCGAAGTTGCGGATGTCGGTGAACTCGACGCCCTTGACCATCACTGGATCGCGGCCGTTGGTCTTGAGCCATCCGGCTCCGGGATGATACTCGGCGCGGGGTTGGATGCCGGGATACTCCGGCGAGAACCACAGGGTCACTTCACGGAGCTTCGCCACCGCCGGTGCCGGAACGACCCGGACAATTTCCTGGAGTTGGATCCGGAGAAGTTCGACGGCCTTCGCGGTCGCGTCTTTCTCCTCCTTGAGCAGGCGTTCGTTGATCAGGACGGTCCAGCCTTCGACCAGATTCGTCTGGTGCGGCGAAGCCGGCGCGGCCGCCAGGCCGGCGTTGACCGACATCAGGAACGCCGCCAGCGAAGCGATCGCAGGACGCAGGAAGGGGCCGACGGGAAGACACCGGAGAGCCTTGTTCACTCCTCGGATCAGGGCGGAATTCTTCATCTCAATGAAATATCCGTTCGCCGTTCGGCCCGTCTTGGTCAAAAACTTTCCGCCGAAGTGAAAACACGCACAAACCAACGCGTGACCTCGCCGAACCCGACGGCTCTGGGTTCGGTGGACGCATCGGTCCTGGAGGTCCTCTTCGACCAGGCGCCCGATGCCGCCTTCTTCATCAAGGACACCGCCGGCCGCTACGTGGCGGTGAACCAGTCGCTCGTCGAGCGGCACGGCCTGGAGCACAAGGGACAGGTCCTGGGCAAGCGGCCGCGAGACATCTGCCCCGGAGACCTTGGGCGGATCCCGTCGACCCAGGATGACACCGTGCTCCGCACCGGCCGGCCGATTCTCGACCACCTGGAGCTCCACTGGTATGCGCCCAACAAACCGGGTTGGTGCCTGACATCCAAGCTGCCGATGCGCGACGCGTCGGGAGCAATTGTTGGGCTCATCGGCATTTCCAGGGATGTCCGGACCGCCATCGAGACGAAGGAGATCCCTGTCGAATTCGCCGCCGCGTTGGCCCATTTCGAGGAGAATATGGCCGACCCCACCTCGCCTTCGGGCATCGCCCAACACGCGCGGATGTCGCCGCAGCGCTTGGCCCGGCTGATGAAGCGCTTCTTCGGACTGACTCCCGGGCAGTTCATCGCCAAGACCCGGATCGCGGCCGCGTCGGGGCTCCTACGGGAAACCGACCGGTCCGTGGCGGAAATCGCGTTGGCCTGCGGCTTCTACGACCACAGCGCCTTCACACGCACCTTCCGCGCGATGACCGGCGTGACGCCCACGCGGTTCCGTGCGGGCGTGAACGGCTAGAGCGCGGCCTTCCAGACCTGGGGCGTCCAACTGCTCGTCAGCCAGCCGTCGCCCGTTTCGCGTTCACGGACGAGCAGCCCGTCGCTGCGGACCTCGACGTGGAAAAACGCCTGGGCCGGACCGCTGAAGTGCGCGGCCTTGTTCGAGTTGAAGACGGCGACCCCGTTGTCGGCCTTGGTCGAGTTGCCATCCCAGCGGAAGATTTCGCGCCGATGCGTGTGGCCGTAGAAGATCGCCGCGCGGCGATCCTTGATCGTCGAATGGAAGGCCGCCACGTCGGCCGGATCCCATTCCCATTTCGTGTAGTCGGCGTCGGGCTTAGCAACCGTATAGCGGGCCATGTCGACGTGGTGCATGATCACGAGCGGACGATCCTTCGGGGTATCAGCGAGGTCCTCCTTCAAGAAAGCGAGGCTGTCCAACGCGGCGTAGCGGCGCTTTCGGTCCACGCTGCTGTCCGTTCCGACGATGAGCCCAAGCGTGACGAAATGGACACCGCCCCATTCCCACGAGCTGTGCACGCCGTTTTTGCTGATCGCCCTTAAGTTTTTCCGCACCCGCTGCCGGGCGACCATCTGCTCGATCGCGTGCCCGATTCCCTGCGGCGCGTCGTGGTTCCCGGCGATTTCAATGACGGGATACCGGAGGCGTCCCTCCGTTCCGGTGAGGCCGAACTGGGCGACATACGCGGCCCATTCCGTTCGTTGCATCGCGAGTGGAACCGGTCCCGTCTTGTCGCCCGTGTCGATCACGTCGCCGACGTGCAGGACCCCGTTCGGCGTCGGCACGGTTCCCCCGCCGGCTTCGCCCGAGAACTCGGTGCCGGGAAGTTTGTTCAGGGTGTCCACCAGCCGCGACGTGTAGGCGGCGGAATTCGCCGTCATCTTTTCCGGTTCGTTCTTGTCGGCGAGGAAGTGGGTGTCGCCGAGGACGAAGAAACTGGTCAACGGAGCGGTGGCCGCCCGGGCGCCGGGAACGAGGTAGGCGCCCGCGAACGCCGCCGCGCTGCCGGTCAGGAAGCGGCGGCGATTCAGAAGGGATTGGGTGTTCATGGAGAAAAAGCGGGATTGGATTGTCGAATGGCTAACCCTGGCCGGGCGGAAGGTCGAGGATTCGCGGGCGACGGTTTTCATGGTGGCACCGGCCGGCCGGCGAATCGGCATTGCCATGAAACCTTCGCCGCTCCAAACACCTCCAGCCCCGCTCAACATGACTGTTCGACTCCTCAGGTCCTTCGCGTTGTTTCTGCCGCTGATTTCGGCAGCAAACCTCGCCGGCATTCAGAAACCGGAGCAATGGCAGGGCGATCCCATCCCGCCTGCGCCCGGCCATACCCTCGCGTCCGCTTGTGCAAAACCGAAATCATCGCGTGATCGCCTCTCGAGGCTGCACGACGGGCAACGCGGCGTTCGCATCGCCGCTTGGAAAATCGTCGTCACCCGCGTCGGGACTCTGGAACTTTATGGCCTCAAACCAGCTCAAGTCGAGCAGCACGACCTCGCGGCGAAGTCGCCCGCGAAGGTAATGGATCCGGAGCAACTTTGGCCGCGGCAGACCACCGGCATCGGCGGATCGGACGCTGACATGGAGATCCGCTGGTTCATGAACAAGGATTTCCGGCTCGCTCTATTGCGGAATTGGCGGGATGGCTCCCCGGATAAACTCATTGATTTTACCCGCTACGACCTGCCGGCGCGGGAACCGGTCGATCCAACACCCGGCCAGCACAGCCGCAATTGGAGTTTGTTCAACCGGCTCAACCAAAAGGGCGTTCGCCCGCAGGATGAACCCATGTCCATCGACCAATTGAACGACGGGGAACAGGCGCATATCCAACGTCGCTACCCGGAGTTGATCAAAGGCAATCCCAAGAAATGAACGTCCATGACAGAAGGTTTATATGGATCGCCAACGAACGACTCTTGCAGCACTTGGCCTGTTGCCAGCCATTGGCCATGTCCCGGGTTGACATACCCGCCCACGTGGATGCCAAAACCCAGTATGCGAACGCCGTTGAAGCGACGGAACAATGGGACGGAAACATCAGCGCTCCTTCGGACGAATACAAATCGCCACGACATCCCTTGCCCCAGGACGGGGTGCTGGTCCTCGAAAACAAGTAGCCGCCCCCCTCCATGATCCCACCGATGAAAAACGCCTTCACCCTCCTCGCCACACTGCTGATGAGCCTCCGGTTGACCGCGCAGGATTCGACGCCCGTTCATGACATCGTCGTCTACGGGGACTCGTCCGGCGCCGTGACCGCCGCCATCGCCGCCAAGCGCGATGGCCGCTCGGTCATTCTCGTCAATCCCACCGGCTTCCCCGGCGGCATGAGTGCCAGCGGACTCGGCGCCAGCGATTTCCTCGGAAAGCGCCACACGTTCGGCGGAGTCGCCTCGGAGTTCTATGACGCGATCGCCGCAGCCTACGGTGAAAAATACGTCCGCAGCTTCGAGCCGCATGTGGGACGCCGGGTGTTCGAAAAAATGATCGCCGACGCCGGCGTCATGGTCGTGTTCAACGAGCAGCTCGACCGCGCTCCCGGGAAAGGCGTGACGATGGAGGGCAAGCGCATCACTGCGATAACGACGTTGAGCGGAAAAACCTACCGTGGCCGGATGTTCATCGATGCGACCTACGTCGGCGATCTCATGGCCGCCGCCGGTGTGACCTATACCGTCGGCCGGGAAGCCGAGATTCAATACGGCGAATCGATCGCCGGCGTGCGGCGCGGCGACACCCAACCGCGTATCCACTATACGCAGCGCGACAAGGATCATTTCATCAAAAACGTGGATCCTTATGTCACTCCTGGACGGCCGGATAGTGGCCTCCTGCCCCACGTTCAAGCCATCCCGGGCCTGGCCAACGGTCAGGGCGACCGAAAGATCCAAGCCTACAATTACCGCGTCTGCCTGACAACCAAGCCGGCACTCCGCATCCCGATCGAGAAACCCGCCGGCTACCGCGAGATCGACCACGAGTTGTTGCTCCGGAATTTCGACGCCGGCGACGAACGGCTGCCCGCTTTGATCGAGCCTTTGGCCGGCTCTGGTTCCAAAGTCGATTGGAACAACATGCACGCCGTCGGCTCCGATCTGCCCGGCGCGAATTGGGCCTACCCCGAGGCCGACTACGCCACGCGCCGTAAGATCGAAAAGGATCACGAGACCTACATCCGCGGCTTTCTGTGGACCCTTTCGAACAATCCGCGCGTCCCCGCGGCAATCCGACGAAAAGTCAGCGCCTACGGTTTGTCCAAGGACGAATTTACCGACAACGGCGGCTGGCCGTGGATGATCTACATCCGTGAAGCGCGCCGCATGGTGACCGACTACGTGATGACGCAGCAAGACTGCGAAGGAAAACGCAGCGCCCCCGATCCAGTCGGGCTCGGCTCCTTCGGCATGGACTCCCATGTGGTGCAGCACTTCGTGACCGAAAAGGGCTTCGCCATCAGTGACGGCGTAATTTGGCACGTTCCGCCCAAGCCCTACGGCATCTCCTACCGCTCGATCATCCCGCGCAAAGGCGAGTGCGAAAACCTCCTCTCTCCCATTTGCGTGTCGGCCACCCACGTGGCGCACGGATCAATCCGTATGGAACCAGTTTTTATGGCGCTCAGTCAAAGCGCGGCCTGTGCGGCGGGGTTGGCGATCGACGGCAAGGTCGCCGTGCAGGACGTCTCTTATCAGGTCCTGCGAGGCAGGTTGGAGGCCGCCAAACAAATCCTGAGCGTGGGAGCAAACTAACGATTCAGCAGGCCGGGGAGATGGTCCCCGCAAACAACGACAAGGAGTCAACCGAAGCTTCCATGGTTCAACCTCTCGAACACGCATTCACACTCTTTGCCGCGCTGCTCGCGTCGCTGGTCTCTACCCACGCCGCCGTCGAAAAGCCGAATAGGCTCAACATCGTGTTCATCCTCGCCGACGATCTCGGCTGGAGCGACACGACACTCTTCGGCACGACCAAGTTCTACCAGACGCCGAACCTCGAACGGCTCGCCAAGCGCGGCAGGCTCTACCTGCCTGCGCAGAAAGATCCCGTGCAGCTCGACTGGATCGAACTCAACCAAGCCCAAGGCAAATCGCGGCGATGGGAATTCTAAACATGAAACAGATCCTCATCCTGGCGACGCTCCTGATCAGTCTGTGCCTTCAAAACAATGCTCGATTGCTGGCCGCCGAACCAGTGGTTTTCCGGCCGGCCTATGCGCCCGCCCCGGTGGACAATCCCCTCAAGGGCTTCGTGCCGTATGCCGGGCAGGGACGGAGTTTTCCGCATTCGCTGGAGTTCGGCTATCTGTCGCTCGCCTCGATGATGACCGGGCCGACGAACTTCAACTGGGCACCGATGGAGCGTCTGCTCGACGACACTGCGGCGCGGGGTTGCCAGAGCGTCTTCCGTGTCTACATGGAATATCCGCGCAAGCCCAGCGGCGTGCCGGGGTATCTCGTCGCGGCCGGCGTAAAGATGAGGGCGTGGACCAACACCAATACGCAGCCGCTCCCGCCTGCCATAGACCAGACGCCGGATTACGAAGACCCGCGCCTGCGGGCGGCGCTCTCGAGCTTCATCGCCGCACTCGGCGCGCGCTACGACGGCGACCCGCGCATCGGCTTCGTCACGGCCGGCCTGCTCGGATCCTGGGGCGAATGGCATTGCCATCCCCATTCGGAATGGTTCGCGTCCAAGACCGTCCAGGCGGAGGTCATGGACGCCTACGAAGCCGCGTTCAAAAAGACTCCGGTGCTGTTGCGCTATCCGGCCGGCGACAACGACCACGCCCATGCGTCGAACGCCCGGCGCAACATGGGCTACCACGACGACTCCTTCGCGTGGGCCACACTGGAGACCGGGCGCAAGAACGATGAATGGTTCTATCTCACGGCCCTTCGCCAAGCCGGCCCCGCCGCGCTGGCGCGCTGGAAGACAGCACCGATCGGCGGCGAGATCCGTCCTGAGCTCTGGAGGTGTTTGTGGAAGCCTGCAGGCTGCAAGGAAGGCCAGGATTTCGCGCGCTCGGTCCGCGAAACGCACGCCACCTGGCTCATGGACTCGAGCACATCTGGCCCGCTCGCACCGGATGAACGGGAGCGCGCCCTCGCCGCGGCGCGGAGCCTCGGCTACGAGTTGCAGGTCGTCCAAGCCTCGGCCGCGTTGACCGGACGTCGGTTGGAAGTTTCCGTCACCCTCACGAACCGCAGCGTGGCGCCGTTCTACGCTGGCTGGCCGGTGCGACTCGTGGCGATCGGTTCCGCCGGCGCAGAGGTGGTCGTTGAACTACCCTTCGCGTTGAACACTCTTCTGCCCGAAGCCAGCGATACGCGGTCCACGGCGCTCGATCTTTCAAGAATTCCTTCCGGAGAAGTCACGTTGCTGCTCGGCATTCCGAACCCGCTCAAAGGCGGCCGTCCGGTCCGCTTCGCCAACGCCGACCCGAACCCTGACGGCGCCGGCAGGCTCACGCTCGGGAAGTTGGTTGTTCCATGAGCCATGCCGAGCCCCATGAAAGTTTGCTTCACGTGCCGGCGCCCAATCACTGGACACGGACAATTCCCCACGATCAGCCGACGTCCATTACCGCCATCCTGAAGCCATGACCCCATTCCATCGCTCTGTTGTCTGCGTTCGGGCCGTTCTGTTCTGCGCGCTGTCGCTGTTGGCCGTCTCCTGCGCGTCGGCTGCTGAGAAACCCAACGTCATCCTGATCATTTCCGACGACCACGGGTTCCCCGACTACGGGTTCATGGGCCACAAAACCGTCCGGACGCCGAACCTCGACCGCCTCGCTTCCCAGAGCGTGCTCTACACCCGCGGATACGTCATGCCGGTGTGTTCGCCGTCGCTTGCGTGTCTCTTGACCGGAAAACTCCCGCACGCGCACGGCGTCACGGGAAATGATCTGGCGAAGGCGCAGGCGAAGAGCAACCGCGATCCGCTCGCGCAGAAGCTGCTCGGCAATTCACTGATTCTTCCCAAGGCCCTCACCGAAGCCGGTTACATGACGTTCCAAAGCGGCAAACTCTGGAACGTCACCTACGAGGACGTGGGCTTTACCCACGGCATGACTGATACCGCCGGTCGCCACGGCGATGCCGGCCTCACAATCGGGCGCAAGGGCATGAAGCCCGTCCTCGATTTCATCGCCACGGCGCAGGCTGCCAAGAAGCCGTTCTTCATCTGGTATGCGCCGATGATGCCGCATCTGCCGCACAACCCTCCGGCGGAACTGCTCGCCAAATATCAAGGCAAAGGACTCACGCCCGCCGCCGAGAAATACTACGCGATGGTCGAGTGGTTCGATCAGACCTGCGGCGAACTCGACGACTACCTCGCCAAAAACAAACTCTCGGAGAACACCGTCATCCTCTACCTCGCGGACAACGGCTGGGACGGGGTCAACGCCCAGAAGGGAAACCGCGCCAAACTTTCCCCCTACGAACTTGGAGTGCGCACCCCGATGTTCGTCCGCTGGACCGGGAAGGTGGGGCCCAAGCGCGATGACGAAACGCTCGCCTCGATCATCGATTTCGCCCCGACCATCTTGAAGATCTGCGGCGCCAAAGCCCCCGTAGATCTTCCCGGACTCGACCTGCTCGACCGCGCTGCGATGACCGCCCGGAAATCGATCTTCGTCGAGTCCTACACCCACGACATCGCCGACCTCGGAGATCCTGCGAAAAGTCTGGCCGCCCGAGTGGTCGTCAACGGCTGGTCGAAGCTTCTCGTTCCCGGTTCCACTCTCCCGGACAAGAGCTTCGCCTCCGCGCCCAAGACCATAGAACTGTTCGATCTCAAATCCGATCCGATGGAAACCAACAACATCGCCGCGAGTCGGCCCGATGAAGTCAGACGCCTGCAAGCAATCCAACACGCCGCATGGGATCTGGCGAAGGGCCCTCAAAAAAATCCGCAGCCATGAAACATTTCGCATCTCTCGCCGGTGCCCCCTCAATGAAGCGCTGGTTCATCCTGCTGCTCTTGGCCCTGTCGAGCCTCCGCGTCGGCGCAGCAACAAAACCTAACATCGTCTTCTTCCTCGCCGACGACCTGGGGCAGCGCGACCTCGGGTGCTATGGCTCGACGTTTTACGAAACCCCGAATCTCGATCGGCTGGCCAAGGACGGCGCGAAATTTACCGATGCCTACGCGGCCTGCCCGGTATGTTCACCGACGCGCGCTAGCCTCCTCACCGGCCAGTGGCCGCAGCGCACGGGTGTGACCGACTACATCGGCGCGCCGGCCACACCGGCGCAGTGGAAGCGCAACACCAAGTCGCTGCCCGCGCCGTATGCCGACCGCCTCGCGCTCACTGCGCCCACGCTTGCGAAGGCGATGAAGACGGCGGGCTACGCCACGTTCTTCGCCGGCAAATGGCACCTCGGTCCCGAAGGCTGGTGGCCGGAAAATCAGGGTTTCGACATCAACATGGGCGGCGTTGACAAGGGCGGGCCGTATGGCGGAAAAAAATACTTCTCCCCCTACGACAACCCGCGGCTAACCGACGGCCCGGACGGAGAGCATCTGCCCGACCGGCTTGCCACCGAGACGGCGAAATTCATCGAAGCCAACAAGGACCGCCCGTTCTTCGCCTACTATTCATTTTACGACGTCCACACCCCGCTGATGGCGCGCGGGGACTTGCGGAAAAAATACGAGGCGAAGCGCGCTCGGCTCGGCCTGACCGAGAAGTGGGGACGCGAAGAACCGCGCGACGTGCGGCTCGTGCAGGAGCACGTCGTCTATGCGGCGATGGTCGAGGCGATGGATCTCGCCGTGGGCAAAGTGCTCACGAAGCTCGACGAACTCGGCCTGCGCGACAAAACCATCGTCGTGTTCACCAGCGACAACGGCGGTCTGTCCACAAGCGAAGGCTGGCCCACGTCGAACTTCCCTCTCCGCGGCGGCAAGGGCTGGGTGTATGAAGGAGGCATCCGCGAGCCGCTGCTGGTGCGCTGGCCCGGCGTCGTCAAAGCGGGGAGCATCGTCAACACGCCCGTGAGCAGCCCGGACTTTTTCCCCACCCTGCTCGAAGTCGCGGGCGCCAAACCCTCGCCCGGCCAAACTCTCGACGGCACGAGTCTCGTTCCGGTGCTGAAGGGGGGCACGTTGCCGGAGCGCGCGCTGTTCTGGCACTACCCGCACTACGGCAATCAGGGCGGCGCGCCGGCTGCAGCCGTCCGGCGCGGCGATTGGAAGCTGATTGAGTGGCAGGAAGACGGCCGCGCCGAGCTGTTCAATCTCGCGATGGACCTCGGCGAGCAGAACAACCTCGCCGCCAAAGAACCGCAGCGGGTCGCCCAACTCCGCGCCGAACTCGCCACATGGCAGAAGCAGGTCGGCGCGAAATTCCCCATCACCAATCCCAACTTCGACCCCGCCAAGCCGGACGGGCGCGCCGCGAAACGGAACCCGACCCAATGAAGCTCGTCCTCACCGCACTCCCTCGCACTCCCTCGCACTCGTTTGCGACGGGGCGAACGCCTGGGCGCGGCAAAGGTCCGGCCAAGCAACCCGAATAGACTCATGAAAACTCTAACTACCGCTCTGTTGTTGTTCGTCGGCCTATCGGCGGTCGCTGCGCCAGCGGACCCTCGAACAGCCAAGCCCAACATCCTATTCATCGTCGCCGACGACATGGGTTTCTCCGATGCCGGATGCTACGGCGGGGAGATTCAGACGCCGAATCTTGATCGCCTTGGGTCAACCGGTTTGCGCTTCACCCAGTCCTACAACACGGCGCGATGCTGGTCATCGCGCGCGGCGCTTCTCACAGGCCACTATGCGCAGGCGGTCCGCCGGGACAGGACGACCGATTTGAAGCTGCCGGCTGGTTACGGGACCGGAGGCGCGGGCGGAGTGCGTCCTCGGTGGGCGCAACTGCTGCCCGAGTATCTCAGGCCGCTCGGCTATCGCTCCTACCATTCCGGCAAGTGGCATGTGGACGGACGGCCGCTCGACAATGGTTTTGACCATTCCTACGAGTCCGGAAACGGGCAGGGATTCTTCTCCGCGCAGGGCCATTCGGAAGACAACATTCCTTTGCCCGCAGGCAAGGTGGACGGAACTTACTACTCCACCGTCGCCATCGCCGACTACGCCATCAAGCACCTCAAGGAACATGCCGAGAAACACGCCGCGCAGCCTTTCTTCGAGTATCTGGCCTTCCACTGTCCGCACTTCCCGATTCAGGCGCTGCCGGAGGACATCGCGATTTACAAAGACACCTACAAGCCCGGCTGGGATGCGATTCGCGCGGACCGGCTCGCCCGCTTGAACAAGCTCGGGATCTTTCAAGGCGAACTCTCCCCGCTCGATCCCGTAACCGTGCCAAGCTGGAACCTGCCAGAGGAAGCTTTGCGCAAACGAATCGGCAGCAACGAAGTCGCATACGCCGTTCCGTGGGCAACGCTCACGCCCGGGCAGAAGGAATTCCAAGCCGCCAAGATGTCCGTCCACGCCGCGATGATCCACCGCATGGACATCGAGATCGGCCGCGTGCTCGAGCAGATCAAAACGATGGGCGTGCTCGATAACACGATGGTCGTCTTCGTGTCCGACAACGGCGCGTCCGCCGAACAGATCATCCGGGGCCTCGGCGAAGATCCTACGGCACCGATGGGCTCCGCCTACCGGTATCTCGGCATCGGGCCCGGCTGGTCGAGCGCGGCCAACACGCCCTTCCGTCTGCATAAATCGTGGAACCATGAAGGCGGCATCGCCACACCGCTCATCGTGTCATGGCCCGCCGGCATCAAGGCGCGCGGCGAAATGCGGACCGACCCAAGCCACCTGATCGACCTCGTGCCGACCGTGCTCGAAATGACCGGCGCCAAACGCCCAGGGACTGTTGCCGCCCTTCCCGTCCCGCCGCTGCCGGGCCTGAGCCTTGTGCCGGCCTTCGCCCGTGATGGAACGGTGAAGCATGATTTCCTCTGGTGGAATCACGATGACAACCGCGCCATCCGCATTGGCAATTGGAAGCTGGTAGCAGACCACTCGGCGCCTTGGGAACTGTTCGATCTGAGCAAGGACCGCTCGGAAATGAAGAACATGGCGGCCACCCATCCGGAAAAGGTTAAGGAAATGGAAGCCGCGTGGAACAAGCACGCTTCGGAGCTCTACACTCTCGCGCTGCAAGATCCCCCGAAGCCGCGTCCCGGCCAGAAGAAAAAGGCAAAAGCGAATGCCGAGCCTGCCGACTGATCGTTCTCCCCGGTTTGTTTGCGGGCGGTCGAGCCGCGATTCCGGCGAACGCGAGAGTTGCTGAAATCTCCGCCGAGCCAGCCGCAGCCAAACGATCCGTGAATCTCCAGGCCGACCGCATCTGCCTCTCGACACCAGTCCCAGCGCCGTCCGATAACAGGCCAAGCCAATTGAAGACCGAGTCACGTCCCACGTGTTCGGGCAGCCAATCCCAATCATGAAATCCTTGATGCTCCTCTCGGTCCTTCTCTCGGTCTGCGCACTTCGTCCTCTGGAAGCGGCGACTCCGCCGAACATCCTCTTCATCTTCTCCGACGACCACGCCCAGCATGCCATCTCCGCATACGGCTCGAAGGTGAACCAGACGCCCAACATCGACCGCATCGCGAAGGAAGGAGCACGGTTCAAGAACTCGTTCGTCGGCAATTCGATCTGCACCCCGAGCCGCGCCACCCTGCTCACCGGACAGTATTCCCACCTCAACGGCGTGCCCGTTTTCAACCGCTTCGACGGCTCCCGCGACAACGTGGCGAAGCACCTCCAGGCCGGTGGCTACCACACCGGCATGATCGGCAAATGGCATCTCGGCTCGGACCCGACGGGATTCGACCGCTGGATCGTCCTGCCCGGGCAGGGTGTCTACTGGAACCCCGTCTTCCTCGTCGCCGGCCGCAGGTTGACCATCGAAGGCCACTGCACCGACATCACGACGGACCTCGGACTGGAGTTCATCAAGACGCGCCCGCAGGACAAGCCGTTCTTTCTCATGCTCCATCAGAAAGCGCCGCATCGCGGCTGGGAGCCGGACGAACGCAACAAGGCGCTCTTCAAGGACAAGGTCATTCCCGAGCCCGAAACGCTTTGGGACGACTACGCCACCCGCCCGGCGGGGTTGCCCGCCAACGAACAGACCGTCGCCCGCGACCTCACGCGCAACGACCTCAAGCTCGTCCCGCCGGCCGATCTCAAAGGCCCCGCTCTCGCCCAATGGAAAAACGTCAAGCCCATGGAACTCGTAGTGGACGGCAAAACCCTCACCGGCAAAGAACTCGTGCGCTGGAAGTATCAGAAATACATGCGGGACTACCTCGCGTGCGTGCAGGGCGTGGATGACGGCGTGGGCAAGGTGCTCGACTACCTCGACCAGACCGGCCTGGCCAAGAACACGATCGTCATCTACTCCGCCGACAACGGCTGGTATCTCGGCGACCTCGGCCTCTACGACAAACGCTTCATGTATGAGCCCGGCCTCAACGTGCCGCTCATCGCGCGCGGCCCGGGAATCAAGCCGGGCAGCGTGCCCACCCAGTTCGTTTCCAATCTCGACCTTGCCCCCACATTCCTCGACCTGGCCGGATTGCCCGTGCCTGCTTCGATGCAGGGCCGTTCACTCGCGCCGCTGCTGCGCGGGGAATCTCCGGCCAACTGGCCCACCAGCTTCTACTACCGCTACTACCACGACCCGGGCCACCACAACACCGCCGCCCATCTCGGTGTCCGCACGGCGACACACAAGCTCATCCATTATTGGAAGAAGGACGCCTACGAGATGTTCGACCTCACCAAGGACCCGACCGAACAGCACAACCTTCTCTTTTCACCGGAGGAAGCGAAGAGACCCGCAGTCGCCGCCAAGTTCGCCGAATTGAAAGCCGAGATCGTTCGCCTGCAGAAGCAATACAAGGACGACGGCCAATACGCCGATCCGGCCACCTGGCCCGCCGGCAGCGCCGACGGTCCCTTCGACGCCTACAAACCTTCCGGCATCAAGACCGTGTCCGAAGCCATCACGGCCGCCGCATCCAAATGACGATCCCGGCCGGAACAGAGGATTCCCCTCTTCAAGCAATCGATGGCAGGCAGGCGATAAACATAATCCTCTCCCAAACCCCTTTCCCGAGAACAACAGTCGCACCACTTCCATGAAATTCCCCGGACTCATCACCGCGGTGCTCTGCGCACTGCTTGTTGGCCAAGCCGAAGCCCAGACCAACCCCACGGCGCCGAAGGCCAAGGCGCCGACCAAGGCCAAGGCCAAAGGCAAAGCGAACCAGGCAAACGCCGGCCTCGCCATCGGTGAAAACAAGGCGACACCGGTCGGCCGCATCAAGGCGCCGAAGGATTTCAAGGTGGAGCTGCTCTACTCCGTGCCCGGAGGCGACCAGGGCTCGTGGGTGAACCTCTGCACCGATGACAAGGGCCGCATCTACGCCAGCGACCAATACGGCGGATTGTTCCGATTCACGCCGCCGGCCCCGGGCCAGCCGCTCGACCCGGCCAAGGTCCAGAAGGTCCCGGCCGAAATCCGCGCGGTGAACGGAATGCTCTTCGCCTTCGGCGCCCTTTACGTCGGCGTGAACGACTACGAGCAGAAGATGAAAAGCGGCCTCTACCGCATCACCGACAGCGACGGAGACGACCAACTCGACAAGGTGGAACTCCTCCGCGGTTTTGATTCACGCGGCGACCACGGTGTCCACGCCATCTTGCCCACTCCGGATGGCAAAGGGCTTTACCTCGTCTGCGGCAACAACGCCGTGCTCACGGAAACCGTCTCCACATCGCCCGTCCCCAGGATCTGGGGCGACGACCATCTGCTCAAGCGCATGCCCGACGGCCGCGGCCACAACGCGCACGTCCTCGCGCCCGGCGGAATCATCTACCGCGTCTCGCCCGACGGGAAACAGTTCGAGATCTTCGCCTCAGGCTTCCGCAACATCTTCGACGCGGCGGTCAACCAGGACGGCGAGCTCTTCACCTACGACGCGGACATGGAGTATGACTTCAACACCTCGTGGTATCGGCCCACACGCATCAACCACGTCGTCAGCGGCGCGGAGTTCGGCTGGCGCAACGGCGCGGGCAAGTATCCCGAGTTCTATCCCGACAACCTTCCCGCCGCCCTCAACATCGGCCCGGGCTCGCCCACGGGCACCACCTTCGGCTACGGCGCCAAGTTCCCGGCCAAGTATCAGCGGGCGCTGTTCGTGCTCGATTGGAGCTGGGGCAAGCTCTACGCGGTCCAACTGAAGGAGAACGGCGCAAGCTACACGGCCACCAAGGAGGAGTTCATCTCGGGTTCACCCCTGCCCCTGACCGACGCGATCATCCATCCGCAGGACGGCGCGATGTATTTCACGATCGGCGGACGGCGCGTGCAGTCCGGCCTGTATCGCGTCACCTACGCCGGCGCCGAGGACACGTCGCCCATCGACCGCACGGCCAAGGCCACTCCTGAAAGAACGCTGCGTCATCAGCTGGAGGCATTCCACGGCCGGCAGGATCCCAAGGCGGTCGTCACCGCGTGGCCGCACCTGAACAGCCCGGACCGCTTCATCCGTTGGGCCGCCCGCACGATTCTCGAGCACCAACCCGCCGCCGAATGGGAAGCCCGGGCCCTGAACGAAAAGAATCCCGCCAGCCAGCTTGAAGCGCTGCTCGCCCTCGCACGGGTCGCCGGCGTATGCCCCAGCCATCGGCCCAAGGATACGGAAGTGAACACCGCGACGCGCGGCAACCTATTCGCGGCGTTGCTCAAGCTCGATTGGGCCGAGCTCACGCTCGAACAACGCATCGCGTTCGTGCGCATCACCGAGATCGTCCTGCATCGTTTCGGCAATCCCGACGCCGCCACCGAGGCCGCGATCATTGCGAAGCTGGATCCGGCGTTCCCATCCGAGAGCTTCGAGCTGAACTGGCTTTTGACCGAAACGCTCGGATACCTCCAGGCACCGAACACGGCCGCGAAAGGGATGGCGCTGATCGCGTCGTCAGCCAGCCAGGAACCCCAGATCGAATACGCGCGCAGCCTGCGTTTTCTGAAAACCGGATGGACGAAGGAACTCCGCACCGCGCAGCTCGAATGGTTCCTCAAGGCGGCCAACTACCGGGGTGGATCGAGCTTCGGCAAGTTCATCGAGTTCATCCGCAATGATTCGCTGGCAACATTCAGCGAGACCGAGAAGACGGAGCTCGCCGCGCTCATCGCGAAGACGCCGGAGCGCAAGTCCGCCATCGAAAACGTCGGCCAGGTTTTCGCAGGACGGACTGCGACACAATGGACCTTGGACGAACTCAGCGCCGCCACGAGGACCGGCCTGAAGGTCCGGAGCTTCGACAACGGCCGGAAGATGTTCACGGCGGCGGCGTGCTTCACCTGCCATCGGTTCGGCAACGAAGGCGGCATGACGGGACCCGACCTGACCGGTGCCGGCGGCCGCTACAGCCCGCACGATCTGCTCGACCAGATCATCAACCCGAGCAAGGAGATCAACGAACAGTTCGCGCCCATCGTCGTGACGAAGAACAACGGCGACACCGTCTCGGGCGTCGTCGTGAACCTCAGCGGCGACGGCGTCACGTTGAACACCGACCTCTCGGACCCGAACGAGCGGGTGAACGTGGACCGCAAGGAGGTGAAAAGCATCGCCCCGAGCAAAATCTCGCCGATGCCCGAAGGACTCCTCTCCATGATGAAGAAGGAAGAGATCCTCGACCTTGTCGCCTACGTCCTCAGCGCCGGGAGCAAGGACAACGCCATGTTCAAGCCATGAAGCCCCTCCTTTTGGCGTTGGTTGGATTGATGCTGGTGCTGCCGTCTCTGAAGGCGGAGAAGCCGCTCAACATCCTTGTCCTCTACGCGGACGACTGGCGCCACGACACATTGGGGATCGCCGGCAATCCGGTGGTGAAGACCCCGAACCTCGACCAACTCGCGCGCGACGGGTTTCGCTTCACGCAGAACCGCGTCACGACGTCGATCTGCGGCGTGAGCCGCGCGACGCTGTTCACCGGCCAATGGATGTCGCGACATGGCAATCCCGCCTTCCAGGCCTTCAAGACGCCCTGGTCCGAGACGTATCCGGGACTGCTGCGGACGAATGGCTACTTCGTCGGCCACGTCGGCAAGTGGCACAACGGCAAGTTTCCCGCCGCGAATTTTGATTTCGGACGCGCCTACTCGGGCACGCATTGGATCAAGGAGAAGGACGGCACCACGATCCACGTCACGCAGAAGAACGAGAACGATGCGCTCGAGTTCCTCCGCACCAGGCCGACTGGAAAACCCTTCTGCCTCACGCTCGCCTTCTTCGCCACCCATGCCGAGGACGGCAATCCGCTGCAATACCTACCGCAGCCGCAGAGCATGGAACTCTACAAGGACGTGACGATTCCCGTGCCGGCCAACGCCACCGACGAATCGTTCCGCCGGCTGCCACCGTTCATCGCCAATGAGAAGAACGAGGGCCGCAACCGCTGGCATTGGCGCTTCGACGAGCCGGCGAAGTTCCAGACGATGATGAAGAACTACTACCGCCTCGCGACGGAAGTCGACGCGACCTGCGGCCGCGTCATCGCGGAGATCAAGAAGCAGGGTCTGCTGGAAAACACGCTCGTCATCTTCACCACGGACAACGGCTACTTCCACGCCGAGCACGGCCTGGCGGACAAATGGTATCCGCAGGAGGAGAGCATCCGTGTGCCGCTCATCGTCCGCGACCCGCGCATGGACCCGGCAAAGGGCGGCCAAACCAACGCCGACTTCACGCTCAACGTGGACCTCGCCCCGACCATCCTCGCCGCGACGGGAATCAAGGCGCCCGCCACCATGCAGGGCCGGGACCTCGCGCCTCTCTACCTCGCCGCGCAGAAACCCGTCTGGCGCACCGAGTTCTTCTACGAGCACGCGACCATCAACAACACCAACTTCATCCCGGCGTCGCAGGCGCTGGTGCGAAAGGATTGGAAATATTTTTACTGGCCCGACTTCAGGACCGAGCAGCTCTTCGACCTGCGCACCGACCCGAACGAGGAGAAGGACCTGATCGCCGATCCGGCGCAGAAGGATCGGCTAGCGGAGATGCGGCGGCGCTTCGCGGAGCTGAAGGACGCAGCCCGGTAAGCGGATCCCTTCCGGACCTCGACACTCAGTCCAGTGTGGTATGCGCTCTGCCGGTGGCCGCCGGACTTTTGTCCCGGATTTCTCGGAGCGTCGGATCCGGATTGCCGGCGTCGCTCCCGCCTTTAGACCGGGCCACCCGTTGGGAAAGGTAGATGCCGGAATGGCCGCTACACCGGTAGGCGATGAAGCATGCGGTCGCGAGGTAGACGACGTGCTGCCCTCCGAAGAGTTCGATCCCCATGATCGTGCTGGCCAGCGGGGTTTTGGTCGCACCGGCGAAGACGGCAACGAATCCCAGCGCGGCGAACAGGTCCGTCGGCGCACCCGTCAAGCCGGCGAGGGCGTTGCCGAGAGCCGCACCGATGAAGAAGAGCGGGGTGACTTCGCCGCCCTTGAATCCGCTGCCCAGCGTCACCGCCGTGAAAAGGATCTTCCACCACCAGGCCCACGGATGGATGTCCGGCGACGTGAAGAACGAAACGATCGAGACCGCCTTGGGATCCGGATTGGTCACGCCGAGCCCAAGGTAGTCGCGTGTGCCGAGCAGAAGCGTGAGTCCGATTACCAACACGCCGCCAAGCAGTGGCCTCAACGGTGCTGACGGAACCAGACGTTTGAACCCGGCGTGCAAGCGGTGCGAAAGCTCGGAGAAGAGCGCACTGACAATTCCGAAAGCGCCTGCGGCCACGACCACCTTTGCGAGAACCGCCGCGTCGATCTTGAAAGCGCCGGCGATCCCGGCAGTGCCGTCGAAGCCGATCGAATACTGCGTGTGCCCGATGCCCCAGGCCTGGCACGTCCAGTCGGCCGTAACACTGGCGAGGAAACATGGCAGCAGAGCGCCGTAGTGCATCCGTCCGATGGTCAGCACTTCGATCGCGAAGACGGCCCCGGCGACCGGCGTTCCGAAGACAGCGCCGAAACCGGCCGCGACTCCGGCCATCAACAACACACGGACGTCGGAGGGAGCGAGCTTCAGCAGCCGCGCGAATCCTCCGGCCAGGCTTCCGCCCATCTGCACCGCCGTGCCTTCGCGTCCGGCCGAGCCACCGAAAAGATGCGTCACCAGCGTGCCGAAGAGAACGAGCGGGGCCATCCGTCGCGGCACGCCGCCGCCCGGAAGATGGATCTCGTCCATGATGAGGTTGCTCCCGCCCCCGGCCGACTTGCCCCAGCGATGGTAGACCAAGCCCACTGCCAGGCCCGCGACCGGCAGGAGATACAGCAGCCATGGTTGCTGGAATCGCAGGTTGGTGACCGCATCCAGGCTCCAGAGGAAAAACGCGCAGGCCGATCCCACCGCCATCGCCATCGGGATTACCAGGGCCGCCCACTTCAGCGCGGCGTTGGTTTGCTTCCGCCAGTTGGAGAACATCGGC
>JBBRDN010000041.1:0-24785 GCA_038203875.1 Verrucomicrobiota bacterium | reverse complement strand
CGGTTTGGCACCTCGATGTCGGCTCATCGCATCCTGGGGCTGGAGAAGGTCCCAAGGGTCCGGCTGTTCGCCGGTTAAAGCGGTACGCGAGCTGGGTTCAGAACGTCGTGAGACAGTTCGGTCCTTATCCACTGTGGGCGTTGGAAACTTGAGGGGTTCTTTCTCTAGTACGAGAGGACCGAGAAAGACGCATTTCTGGTGTGGCAGTTGTATCGTCAGATGCATCGCTGCGTAGCCATGTGCGGTCGAGATAAGCGCTGAAGGCATCTAAGTGCCAAGCTCATCCCAAGATTATGTTTCCCTGATTATATCCTAAAGACACCAGTCAGACTAACTGGTTGATAGGTCAAAAGTGTAAGCGTAGTAATACATTTAGCTTATTGATACTAATATGTCGTGAGTCTTAAATTCCCGTATGCAGATTTCTAAGAATTTTCTGGAAATCATAAAGCAGTGGCCCGACCCGATCCCATCCCGAACTCGGAAGTCAAACGCTGTCTTGCCGATGGTAGTGGCTGTATAGCTTCCGCTAGAGTAGGTTGTTTCCAGATTCTTTTAAACCCCGCCAACCGGCGGGGTTTTTGTTTGATGAGCAATGACTAGAAGGTAAAATTCAAATTTCAAAATGAGAAGTGGCCAAAGAACCTAAACATTTAGGGGCGACGTGTGCGGATTTAGAAAAGGATAAGTGTCACGCGGAGCACCCGCTGAAGGCGTAGGTGTGTTAGCGTTATGCTGCGACGATTATAACGTAAATTACTAATGAAGCCGATCCGCTTTGGCTCAGTTGGCGAGGAGGATTTCATAGACCTAGTGGTCGGTCGTCTGCGGGAGGCGGGTGAGGACGTCCCTAAAGTTGGCGTAAGGGTCGATGCGGCGACGGCGGCAGCTTTCGACGACGGTGTATAGTATGGCTCCTCTTTGCCCGGCTCCGGCGTCGCCCACGAAGAGCCAGTTCTTCTTACCCTCCGCCGTTGGTCGGATGGCGTTTTCGACGCGATTGTTGTCTATCTTCTCGCGGCCGTCGCGGAGATACACCACGAGCGTGGACCACTGTCCCAATGCGTTGTAGAAGTCCTGGCCGAGGATGCTTTTGGGCAGGTGGCGAGTCCGGTGTACGATAAGAGCGCTGTGCGGGCGTTCGATGTTCCATCGGCTGGCGCTGGCTCGCATGGCAGCGCGGAGCGCATGACCGGCCTTTTTCTCCCGCAGTTGGGCTTCGACCTGGAACAGCAGCTAGACCTGGCGGAGGAACCAGCCGGTCACGCGGGGCGTCTGCTCGCGGGCTTCGTGGAACTTCCGCCTCACATGTGCCCAGCAGCCGGCGATCTGGATCGCCTTAGGGTGCCGCCGGGCGAAGGCGGGATAGGCGGCGTAGCCGTCGCTCTTGTCCTGGCGCCGTCGCGCTGCCCGACCCGCCCACCAAAGGAGGCCTGCGCACCAAGACCAAATAATCCCCTGTTTCGCTCGTGCGGAGGTAGGTCAGTTCCAGACGAGCGAAGGCGGGTCAATTCCTCGCGAGCGTTGACAATAGTCTACCCGTGTCTCGTCCACTTGCATTTAGCGCCGGACATCACCCCGGACTTGAACTACTGATAAACTGGCTGGGGTTAGTCGGCGGCCAGCTCGATCCAGCGGGCCATCGTCTGGCTTGGGGGGGCACGCCGTGCCTCCGGGCGTAGATCTTCTCCAGCCGATAGAGCGGGAGGTGGTGGCTGTATTTGGAAACGAGCACATGGGCCAGCAAACCGGGCGAAGGGAGACTGCGGTCTTGGAGCCTGGCGGTCAGCAACTCGGCAGGGGCGGCCTGCACCGCTGCGGGTTCGAGGACTTCTTCGGCGACCGGAAGATGTTCGAGGAGGCGCGGGGCGCGTTCCTGCGGCGGGCGGACGGACGCTGTGGTTGCGGGCTTCGCAGCGGGAAGAGCAAAAACCAGAACTTCCGGCACGGCGAGCAGCAGCTCCAGCTGGTTCGGCGAAAGCCGTTCGATCGACGAACTCAAGGGGTGATGGACGGAAGCAGTCGTTCCTGAGTCTCGCCGAGCCGCGATCTAGCCGCTGATGTAGCTGGCATTTCTTCGAGACCCAACTTCACAAAGTGCCGCCAGCTATGGAACCCGCCGTAGGCGATAGAATCTCCGCTGCTCGCCCTTCGACTGCTCGATGGTTGCCACTCCGTTCTCGACAGTCACTCCGGTCATCGGCACCGGCTCCCAGCCAGCCGGCGCAAGCGTGTCAGATTTCTCGAGGATCCATCCCACGGCGGCGGCGGGCCATTTCACAGCGATGTTCGTCCCGCTCAAGCCCACGCCCACCTTTGGTTGCGGAATCGTGATAAAGCGAACTCCGTCCACCGCTACCGCACAGTTTGTCGAAGTTCCACCGATCAGTCCGAAGAACAGCTCCGAGCTCTGACCGGCGTAGGCTGAAATATCGATCATGTCCGTGCTGACCGGCGAGCCATCCGGTGCGAACTTCGCGGGCAACGTGAACACGTTTGTTCCATTCACCGCGCATACCAAGGAATCCTCGCCGGGCTCGCCCGTCACCGCGAAGTCGAAGGCCATCAATCCGGCGTTGGTGGGGACGTTCACTGTCATCCATGCGTGCGGTGCCTGGGCGGACGTTGGCTCGCCGGTTTGAGCCCGTGATCCAACCGGTTGCGAGCCCTGGGGTGCGGCTTGCGTATGCAGTGTCACGGAAAAGACCGGCGCGGTGACGGGGCCGAGGAGCTGCGAGTCGGGCTTGATGGAGTTCAGCGTATCCGACACGGCGTCCAGAGCCGCGTCCCACCAAGTCCCCACCTTCTCCTTCGTCTCGGTAAACACCACGCCCGTCTTGTAGATGACCGTCCCTCCAATGTTGCCAGCCCACTGGATTTTCGCCTCGTAGCCGCGCATGACTTCCTGACTTACGGCGTCGAGCGGTTGGACGATGTAGCTGTTCACAAGTGGCACCGTCAGCGCAGACAGGATCTTCAGGTTGGCTTCGAACTTGCCGGGGTTGTTGTCCTGCAGCAGATCCAGCGGATCGCCGGTCGTCAGATCCTCATACCACAGGCTGCCGGCGCTCTGCCCCGTGCCGCGTGGTGGAAAGGTGCTGCCGCCTTCGTAAGATTTCCGAAACCCGACGGCTGGAGCCGGGCCTGACGGCCAGACTGTGTCGCGATAGAAAAGATGTGCGTAGCTATGTGCGAACACGATTCCGCTCTTCGGCGAGGTCCAATCGAACCCGACCGTCGGCGCGAGCAGGCACACATTGACCGCGCCGTCCCGCTGGAGGCCCACAAGCGAGATATAGTTGTCCACCCACTTGGCGGCTTTCGGAATCGGGTCCTTCCAATCCGCCTTCGCGGCTACGGCACCCGCGATCAAAAATCCCTGGAGTTGCGCGATTTGTCCGCCGATGGCCGCCGCCGTCAGCACGTTTTGTCCCCCGATCGATCCCAGTTCAGCTTCGTCGAGCAGCGTCACCTGCGGCGTGGTCAGCAGCGAATTCCACGGGCTCGCCGGATTATTGCCGCTCCGTGCTAAGCTTCCATGAACATAATCACACGCGTAGCTGTTCAGGATGGCACCGAAGCTGTGGCCGATGAAATGCAGGTGCTGGCTGTAACCGGTGCCCAGCTCTTGCCGAAGTTTCTGGCCCAGCTTGATTCCTTGTCGACAGGGCTCGTCCGTCGAGGGCACCAGCATTTGGGAGAGGCTTGCTTGGAAGTGCCAATCCCACGCCACGATGTTGGGCGGCGTTCCCAGTGCATGGTGTTCGATGATCAGTTGCGCCAGCGGCCGCCCCCATTCGTCCGGGCTGCTCCGCCATCCGTGGCTCAACACCACCGTCATGCGGTTGGCATCGAGTCCCGTCAGGGTTTCCGTGAATTGCTGCGTCGCCGGGTCGTAGCGTGTCAACCTCGGGGCGTTGGATGGCGCCGGTTCCGGCCGACCGATTTCCGCAGCGGTGGGTGTGCGGTTGGTGGTCTGGGTGGTCAAGGGTGGCGGCAGGGCTTGGAGGACGACGTTCAACGTCTGGCTCCCGCCGGCCGAGCCGGTGTGGCTGGAGACGTGCGTCCCGTAGCCGGGTTTCGTCACCACCACCGTGTAGTTCGTCGGCGAAAGATTTGGCACGGAAAACGTCCCCGCTGCGCCGCTCGTTCCCTGCCAAAAGACGGTCTCGTATCGCTTCAGCGCCACCACGGCACCCGCCAGCGGCAAGCCCACGCCATCCCGCATGCTGCCGGCGATGGTGAGCGACGGGGCGGAATTGGTGAAGATCCACGCGTCCCCATTTCCAACGATAACCGTAGTGCCATCGGCGGAGAGGGACACGGCGACTCCTGGTCCGGACGCCACGGCGCCCGCTCCCATTAGCTTGGTTCCCAACTGGGTCCAAACTCCTCCGAGCCGTTTCCATATCCATGTGGCCGGGACGCTACTGTCACCGAAAGGTCCGGCGTAGGTAGCCGTGTCGCCATCGGCGGAAAGGGACACCGAAGCAAATTAAGGATATCCCGTTCCACCCGAACCAACCAGCCTACTTCCCTGCTGGGTCCAAACTCCGCTACCCCTCGTCCAAACCCACAAGCCATTGTGACCATATCCACCGATGACCGCAGTATTGCCATCGGCGCTAAGCGACACGGAGCCGCCTTGGAGGCCCCCACCACCCGAGCCGACCAATTTAGTTCCCTGTTGAGACCAGACTCCTCCGCTCCTCGTCCAGACCCACGCGGCCCCAGCGTTGCTGTTGTCGCCGAATCCTCCCACAATGGCCGTGTTACCGTCGCCGGAGAGGGAAACGGAGCCCTGCTGACCGCTCCCAACGCCCCCGGAGCCGACCAGTTTGTTTCCTTGCTGGGTCCAGACTCCTCCGGTTCTTGTCCAGACCCACGCTGCCCCAATACTGCTGTTGTCGCTGCCCCCTCCAACAATGGCGGTGTTGCCGTCGGCGGACAAGGACACGGAGCCCAGTCGAGCACTTCCAACGGCACCAGAGCCGACCAGTTTGGTTCCTTGCTGAGACCAGATTCCGCCGCTCTTCGTCCAGACCCAGACGGCTCCAGCGTTGCTGTTGTCACCACTGCCTCCGACGATGGCGGTGTTGCCGTCGGCGGACAAGGACACGGAGCGGCCTTGGCGAGCGTTCCCGACGGCCCCCGTCCCCACTAACTTCGACCCCTGCTGCGAGAACTGTGCGAGGGCCGAATAGGAAGAAAGTAGCCCGGCGCAGACGAGGACGATGAACGCAACACGATGCCGCAGTTTCACCGGAAGCCCTCCAGAAAATGGGCCTTCGTTACGGGCAGTTGAATGGGTGATCCAGGTAGGCCCATGGCGTCGGTAGTTTTCTGCGGACGGCGGGAGTTCATTCTCCTGTCCAGGACGGATTGCTTTCCTTCCATAACAGTTTGAATCAACTAGACCGGCTCCGCATCAGCAAGCATAGCGTTGAGATGAATCCGCAAATCGGCCATCCGAGCTTCTCGGCGGACTTCTCATCGGCAGTTGCCCCGCGTAGCGTCCGTTCCCTGTGGCTGCGACGCTTTATGACCTGCTCCCGCGCGGTGGAAACCCGACGAGCGATGAATTGCTCGGGCGTTTCCTCGACTATGCCGAGTCGCGCAAGCTCCAGCTCTATCCCGCGCAGGAGACGGCCATCCTCGAACTCTTCGAGGAGCGGAACGTCATCCTCAACACGCCCACCGGCTCAGGAAAATCCCTCGTCGCGTCGGCGCTCCATTTCCAGTCCCTCGCGAAGGGCCGGCGCTCCGTTTACACCTGCCCAATCAAGGCGCTGGTGAACGAGAAGTGGCTCGCGCTCTGCCGGGAATTCGGCCCGGACGACGTCGGGCTCTCCACCGGCGACGCCACGGTCAACCAAGGCGCTCCCATCCTCTGCTGCACGGCGGAGGTGCTGGCGAACATCGCCCTGCGCGACGGTCCGAAGGCCAACGTGCACGACGTGGTCATGGACGAGTTCCACTACTACTCGGACAAGGAACGCGGCGTGGCCTGGCAGGCGCCTCTGCTCACGCTGCCGCAGACGCGGTTCCTCCTCATGTCGGCCACATTGGGCGAGACGGCTTTCTTCGAAGGGGAGCTGACCAAGATCAACGGCCGCTTGACGACGACGGTTTCTTCCAAGGACCGGCCGGTGCCGCTGGAGTTCGCCTACTCCGATCTCGCGTTGGCCACGACCCTCGAGCAGTTGGTCAACGACGGCAAGGCGCCGGTCTATGTCGTCCATTTTACGCAGATGGACGCGGCGCAGAGCGCGCAGGATTTCACCAGCCTCAACGTCTCGTCGCGTGATGAAAAGGCGGCCATAGCCAGCGCGATCGAGGGTTTCAAATTCAGCAGCCCCTACGGTCCCGAGATCAAGAAGTGGCTGCGGCACGGCATCGGCCTGCACCATGCCGGGCTCCTGCCGAAGTATCGCATCCTCGTCGAGCAGCTCGCGCAGAAGGGACTGCTGAAGGTCATCTGCGGAACCGATACGCTGGGCGTCGGGGTCAACGTGCCGATCCGCACGGTGCTCTTCACCCAGCTCTGCAAGTTCAGCGGCGAGAAGGTCGGCATCCTTACCGCGCGTGATTTCCACCAGATCTCGGGCCGCGCGGGCCGAAAAGGTTTCGACGACAAGGGCTGGGTCGTAGCGCAGGCACCGGAGCACGTCGTCGAGAACCTGAAGCTGGAGGAGAAGTCCAAGACCAGCGGCAAGAAGGTCGTGAAGCGCCAGGCGCCGGAGAAGAATTTCGTGGCGTGGGATAAAAAGACCTTCGAGCGCCTAATCGCAGCGCCGCCGGAGCGGCTGGTGTCGCGTTTCCAAGTATCGCACGGAATGCTGCTCAACGTCCTCAGTCGGCCGGGCGACGGATGTGCCGCCATGCGCGATCTCATCCGACGTTGCCACGACTCGGACAAACAGAAGAAGAGCCACGCGTCGCGCGCGTGGCAGTTGTTCCGGTCGTTGGTAGACCGGAAGATCATCGAGATCCTGGGTGGGCCGAAAGGAACCCAGAAACTCCGAGTGAACGTCGAGTTGCAGGACGACTTCTCGATGGACCAGACGTTGTCGCTCTACCTGCTCGATACGATTCCGTTGCTCGATCCAGAGGCTCCGGACTACGCGCTCGACCTGATCACGCTGGTCGAGTCGATCATGGAGAATCCTGACGCGATCCTCCGCCGCCAACTCGACAAGCTGAAGGGACAGAAGGTCGCCGAACTGAAGGCCGAAGGCATGGACTACGACCGGCGGATGGAAGAGCTGGAGAAGCTGGAACATCCCAAGCCCAAGCGGGAATTCGTCTACGCCACTTTCAACGCCTTTGCTGACAAACATCCGTGGGTCGGCCAGGAGAACATCCGGCCCAAGTCGATCGTCCGGGAGATGTTCGAAGAGTTCCTCAGCTTCGCCGACTACATCAAGATCTACGAACTGCACCGCTCCGAAGGCCTGTTGCTCCGGCACATTTCGCGCGTCCATAAGATCCTCGCGCAGACCGTGCCCGACGCGGCCAAGAACGACACCGTGCGTGAGATGGAGGAATATCTCGCGGTGATGATCCGGCAGATCGACACCAGTTTGGAGGACGAGTGGGCGCGGATGAAGAACCCCGAGTTCAAGGCCGCCGACGCGGGTCCGGAAGTCCGTCCGCCCGGCGCCGATGAAGCCGCCAAGGACATCACGCGCGACACGAAGACCTTCACCGCCGCCATTCGCACGCGCATCTTCAACTTCCTCCGCCACGTGGCGAACGACGACCTAGAGGCAGCGGCGGCCGAGATGGATTGGTGGAACGATCCCGATCTCTCCCCGGCTCCCGCGCTCCCCGGCTCCCAAGCCCGACTCCGCTCCTCTTTGGAAGCCTTCTACAAGGATCACGAACGCATCTGCCTTGATCCGGAGGCGCGCAACAGCCGCCACACCCATGTGTTTCCGTCCGAGGACAAGGCGACGTGGCGGGTCGAGCAAGTGCTCGTCGACCCGGCCGGGCACAACGACTGGATCGCCGAATTCGTTGTGGATATCCGCCGGTCGCGTGAAACCCAGTTCCCCGAGATCCGGCTGCGATCCGTCCGTTCGCTGACGGCACTGTGAACCTTGTTGATGGAAGTTTGGCAGGCTGATTCAGCGGGACAGAAGTGTCCAAAGGGCGTGTCGATCTGCTGGGTGGGCATTTCAGGGAAGTGCATTTGCTCAAACGCCCTGCCCTAGAGTGGTTCCGGTAATGCTCACATTCAGGCGTGCGAATGCTGCTTCTGCGGTTCTGTCCGGCGGTGATCATCATCGCGGTCCTGGGATTTCTCGGCCTCTTCGAGTGTGGCTCCGCCAGAGCGGCTGCGCTTTCGTTGACCAACCCCGTCGTCTTCGTCACCCAGGTTCCCATCCCCAGGGAGATCAACGGCAATGTCTCGAACACCTTCCTCTCGGTGGTCTCATTGTTCGGCAATCACCTTGCCGACACCGCGCGCGCCGGTCGTGGTGGGGATCTGTGGTTGATGACGACCAACGGCGGGCTCGTGAACCTGACGCGCGGCGCGGGCTTCGGCACGAATGGTTCCCAGGACGGAGTCGGCATCGCCGCGCGGGATCCGGCGATCCATTGGGGTGGAAGCAAAGCGCTCTTCAGCATGGTGGTCGGGGCACCGACCAATGCGTCCGATACTACGACCTTCGCCTGGCAGCTCTACGAGGTGACCAATCTCGGTGCCGTCATCGCCAACACGAATACGAAGCCGGTGATCGCCCTCGTCTCAAATCAGCCGGCCGGTTTCAACAATGTGAGTCCGGCCTACGGCACCGATGGCCGGATCATTTTCATGACGGACCGGCCGCACAACGGGGCGATGCACCTCTATCCGACGCGTGAGGAATACAAGGGTCATCCCACCGTGACCGGCACGTGGAGCCTTGATTCCGCGACGGGGAATCTCCGGCTCCTCAACCACACGCCCAGCGGAGCGTTCAACCCGATCGTCGACAGCTTCGGGCGCATCATCGAAACGCGTTGGGACCATCTCGTGCAGGACTCCAACGCAGTCGACGACCGTCTCGGCCGGGCGACGAACGGCTCGGTCAACTTCACCGCCGAGGCCGCCGGCGCGGGCACGTCCCCGAACACGGTGGAAACGTTCCCCGAGCCGAGAAACTTTGACACCAACGCCCTTGCTGTCGCCGGAGTCCGTGGAATGTCATTCAACTTCTTCTTCCCATGGATGCTTCCCGAAAGCGGCGGGGCCGAAGAGCTGCTGAACCACGTCGGCCGTCATGAGATCAGCCAGTCGGTGCTCGGCACCTTCACGAACGACGCGAACCTGATCAACTTCACCAACCCGGCGACGCGGCCGTTGCAGGGAATCCGTAGCAGCAACACGAACTTCTTCCTGAACTTCTTCCAGATCGCCGAAGACCCTCGCAATCCGGGCACCTATTTCGGAGTGGACGCTCCGGACTTCAGCCCGGTCGGCGGCTCGCACACCGCCGGCCAGATCATGACGCTGACCGGTCCGCCGAACATGAACCCGACCAACATGGTGATCAGCTACGTGACCGCGAAGAGCACCTTCAATCCGAACGCCCTGGGCATCTTCCGCAATCCGCTGCCGATGTCGGACGGAACGCTCATCGCCGCATTCACGTCGACACCGGGCAGCCAGCTCGACACCAATGTCGGCACCGCCGCGTTTCCCGATGCGATCTACAAGTTCAAGCTCGCGATCCTCGCGACCAATGTTTCCAGCGGAGGCTTCTTTACCACGAACCGGTTCCTCACTTCCGGCCTGACGAACGTAGTCAGTTATTGGGACGGCTCCACGCGCGTCACGCACACGAACGCGCTCTGGGAATTGCAGCCGGTCGAGGTTCGCAGCCGTGTCGTTCCCGCTCCGTGGCAGCCGGGCATTGATCCAATCGAGCAACAGGTTTTCGACGAGGAGGGTGTCGACCTGCCCACGTTCCAGGCTGACTTGGCCAAGCGCGGCGTCGCACTCGTCGTCAGCCGCAATGTTACATCCCGCGACGCAGCGGACAAACAGCAGCCCTACAATCTGCGAGTCCCCGGAGGCGCGCAGACCATCGGCACCAACAGCGGCCGGATCTACGACATCACGCACCTCCAGTATCTCCAGGCCGACTACCTCCGCGGCTACAGCAACAACGCTCCCGTCATTCAGCCGGGCCGTCGCGCTCTCGCCGTGCCGATGCACGACACCTCGACGCTGAACCGTCCCAGCTCGAAGCCCAACGCGCCCGCCGGTGGAGCCGAGCTGTTCCCGGATGGTTCCCAGGCGGCGTTGCTTCCGGCCAACCGCGCGCTGACGTGGCATCTCACCGGAACGACGAACGAGAGCCTCGTGAAGGAACGCTATTGGGTGACGTTCCGGCCGGGCGAAGTCCGCACCTGCGCGAATTGCCATGGCATCAACGACCGCGACCAGGCGGGTCAAACCGCGCCGACGAATCCCGCGCAGGCGCTGCGCGATCTGCTGCGGCATTGGAAGACGAACGCCGCGAATGCATACACTCTTTCGATCACGAACGGCACCGGCGGCGGTTCCTTCGGCGCGGGAAGCATCGTCGCCCTGACCGCATCTGCGACTCCTTCGGGCAAGGCCTTCTCCCACTGGATTGGTGCGGGAATCAGCAACAACGCTTCGCCGACGACACTCGTGACCATGCCTGCGGCCGACGCCGCAGTGGTCGCCGTCTTCACCAATCTTCCGTCGCCCGCCATCACCACGTGGCAGATGTCGGGCACTCCAGGTTTCCTGACGCTGAACGCCCAGGCCTCGGCCAATCGTCTCTGGGCGGTCCAGAGTTCCACCAACCTTGTGAACTGGGTCAGCTTCAGCACAAGTTCCGCGAGCCCGGCTGGACTTCTCCAGTTGCAGCTGCCGTTCGACACGAACCAGGCCCGGATGTTCTACCGCCTGCAGTCCCCTTGAGACTGGAAACATGGTTTCCAGAAAAATGCTTGGCGGCAGGGAATAGTGTGCTTCCTTCCGTCTCACACAGACGTATGAAGAAACTGTTCTCCACACTCGCCATCGCCGCCCTCTTCGCCATGAACGTGGCCGCCGAGGACGCCAAGTTTCAGAACATCTCCACCGCCGAACTGAAGAAGGCCATCGCGGAAAAGAAGGTCACGCTCATCGACGTGAACGGCACCGACTCGTGGAAGGAAGGACACATCCCCGGAGCCATCGATTTCGAAGCCCAGCAGGTCAAGCTCGCGAAGATGCTTCCGGCCGACAAGAACGCCCTGGTCGTCGCCTACTGCTGGAACGAAGGCTGTCCCGCCTACAAGACCGCCGCCCGTGCCGCCAAGGAACTTGGTTTCAAGAACGTGAAGCACTACGCCGCGGGAATTGAAGGCTGGTCCAAGACCGAGAAGACCGAGAAGCCTTCCGGATCCTGATCCGACGACGACTCCCCATTTCAACAAGAAGGCCGACCGGGTTCCCGGTCGGCCTTTTCTGTTTGAAAGAATCTGGTTCGTCAGTTCAAGCGGCGCGGACCTTGACCTTCTGGCCCTTGATCTCGGCATCGTTCAGCTTGGCGATGACATCGGTAGCGTGCTCGTTGGCGACATCGGCGAAGAGATGGCGCTCACGGACATCGACCTTGCCGATGATCTTGCCGGGCAATCCGGTCTGGCCGGCGACGCTGTTGACGACATCGATCGGAAAGACGCCCTGCTCGGAACCAACGTTGATGTGGAGGCGCGTGTAGCCGTCTGGGGTCTTGCGGCTGACGCGCGGCGCGGCCGGTCCCTTGTCATCCGCCGGACGATGACCCTCCAGCAGGCGGGGGTCGAACGCCTCGTCGGCGATGGCGGGATCGACCTTGGCTTCGGTCGCCGCCTTCGATGCCGGCTTGGGAACGAGCGCCTTCTTGGGGACGAACGCTTCCTTCTGGCTGGCCGGAGGCTCTTCGCGCGTCGGCCTTGGAATCACTCGGCTCGGACGGCTCTGATAGCCGGCGTCGCGTCCGTAGCCGCCGGCTCCCGGGCCAGCGTCGCGTCCGTAACCGCCTTGGCCGCCTTGATCGCGTCCATATCCGCCCTGATCCCGACCGGAGCCACCCTGCTGGCCATAGCCGCCCTGGGGTTGGCCGTAGTCGCCGGGGCCGCCGCCGCGACCGTAGCTCGGAGAAGGACGATCGTAACTGCGTTGCGTGTTGTAGCCTTGGTCGCGGTTGTAACCACCTTGGCCACCCTGATCGCGTCCATATCCGCCCTGTTGGCCGTAGCCGGAATCACGGCTTGGGCCCTGGTCGCGATTGTAGCCCCGATCCGGTTCGGAACGATATTGGGGGCGCTCGGGCGGACGATCGAACCGCTCCTGGCGTTCGGGACGCGGAGCCATCGTGGGCCGTTCGGGGCGCTCGTATTCCTCGACCTTCTTCACCGGGGTCTTGGCGGCGGTGGAACCTTCTCCGTTCTGCAGGAGGTGGAAGCAGGCCGCGGCGATGTCGGTGGACGTGAAGCCCTCTTCCATCAACCGTTCGATCAACGGCTCGTTGCCCTTGAACTCACCGGCCTTGAGCGTGGCGCGGACCTTGGAGACAAAGCCGCTGGCGCGGGCTTCCTCGACCTCGTCGAGCGTCGGGACCTGCGCGCGATGGATGCGGGTGTTGGTGAACCGTTCAATGTTGCGGATCTGGAAAAACTCGCGGCCCGCCACGAAGGAGATCGCGCGTCCGCTGCGTCCGGCGCGGCCGGTGCGGCCGATGCGGTGCACGTAGTCCTCGGGGTCGTAGGGCAGGTCGTAGTTGAAGACGACTTCGACGTCATCGACATCGATGCCGCGCGCGGCGACGTCGGTGGCGACGAGGAATTCAAGGCCGCCCTTGCGGAACTTGCCCATGACGCGGTCACGCTGCGGTTGGGTCATGTCGCCGTGGAGACGGTCGGCGGAATAGCCCTGCGCCTCGAGATGGTCGACGAGGTCGTCCACCATGCGCTTGGTGTTGCAGAAGACGATGCCGAGCTTGAGGTCGTGGATGTCGATCAGGCGGGTGAGCAGCTCGATCTTGAAGCGGCGGTCCACCTCGTAATAGGCCTGCTCGACGGTCGCGACCGTCATGCCCTTCTGCTGGATGCGGACGTTCTGCGGCGAGTTCGAATGCTTCTGGATCAGGTCCTGGATCGGCTTGGGAAGGGTGGCGGAAAAGAAGACGGTCTGCCGGGTTTTCGGCATGTCCTGGAGGATGACTTCGATGTCGTCGCGGAACCCCATGTTCAGCATGACGTCGGCTTCGTCGAGGATGATCATCTTGATCTGGTCGAGCCGGAGCGTGCCCTTGCGCATGTGGTCCATGACGCGGCCGGGGGTGCCGATGACGATCTGGGCGCCGTTGCGGAGGCCGAGGATCTGGCGGTCGTAGGACTGTCCGCCGTAGATTGGCAGAGCCTGGATGCCGCGCTTGAAGCAGGCGAGCTTGTGCACCTCTTCGGCCACCTGGACGGCGAGTTCACGCGTGGGGCAGAGGATCAGGATCTGCACGGCCCGCACGGCCGGTTCGACCTTCTCGATCGCCGGGATGGCGAAAGCGGCGGTTTTGCCCGAGCCGGTCTCGGACTGGCCCACGACGTCCTTGCCGGACATGAGCACGGGGATGGCCTCGGCTTGGATTGGTGAAGCCTGCTCAAAGCCCAGCTTGTCGATGGCCTTCAGGATTTCAGGAGAGAGGCCCAGTTCAGAGAAAAGTTTCGGTGTCATACGCTTACCTTCGCGAGGGATGATCCTAGCCTGTCGGGAACCGCCGCGAAGCCTTTTCTTTGGCAGCCTTGGACACGTGGCGGCGGCTGGGGCGCGCAGGCGCACCATTCAACGGGGCGTCCGGGCGTCTTTCAGGAATCCGGCGTGGCCGTCGAGGAAAAGGCGGTTGCGTCCGCCGGCGTGGACGCTGCGTCCCTTGAGGGCGGCGTCGACGGCCGGGATCGTTTCGGGAAAGTATCCGTCGACGGCGAGTTCGACATCGGCGGTGCCCCCGGGAATTCCAGCGGTGGGATTCTTGGCCGCCCTGAGATCCGCCACCGCTTGGTTCGCGGATTTGGACCAGAAGTTGTCCAACGGAACCGGATCGTCCGCCCGGTCAAAGCGCCACATCCAGTAGCGTGTCACCGGGGCGTTGGAGACGGCGGACGTCCGCTGGACGATCTGGACCAGATCCGCGAAGGGCGCACGCCGACTGCTCGAGCAGGACCAGACGTCGGCACCGCCGACATAGTTGCTCAGGACAATGGCGGCCCAGCCGGTGCGTGGATCGGAGGCGGGCCAGCTGCTCCAGGGTTTCCAGCCGCCGGGCAGCGATCTCTTGAGATCACGCCGATCGGCAAAACGCTGGTCGTTGTCATCGACGTAGAGCGCCGTCGCCATTCCGATCTGACGCAGATTGCCGAGGCATTCCGCCTGTTCGCCCTTCGCTTTTGCGCGGGATAGCACGGGCAGGAGCAAGCCGGCCAGTATCGCGATCACAGCGATAACCACGAGCAGCTCGACCAATGTGAATGCGTGACGGAGGGTCATGCGAGGGCGGTTGGACGTTATTGGGAGTTCCGCCGACTTGTCGAAACCCATTCGCTAAGGCGGTTCACCCGTCAATTCCCCGAGGGCGAGGGAGATCAGTTCGGCTTTGCCCGGTTCGTCCATGGTGGAAACGACGGCCGGGTTGCCCAGATCTTTGCTGGCGCGGGTTCAAAGAAAGGCGTTCGCTAAACAAACCGATGAATCAGCGACGATTTCAGTCCCCGGGCCACTTGCTCCCATTGGCCTGTTCCCTCCTTGGAATTCAGTTTGCATTCGCGCAGGTCTCCCTGAGCGGAGCGACCCCGCCCAGGCCAGTCCGAGTCTTCATCCTCGCCGGCCAGTCGAACATGGAGGGAGCGGGCCAGATCAAGGCCGACCCGAAGCGCAACGAGGGCAAAGGCTCGCTGGAGTATGTGGTCAAGGACGCCGCCACCGCGAAACGCTTCGCCCCGCTCGTGGACCTCGCAGGGCAATGGCGCACACGCGACGACGTGTGGATTTCCTACCTCGACCGTAAAGGGCCGCTCACCGTCGGCTACGGCGCACGGAAGGACGAAACCATCGGGCCGGAACTCGGTTTCGGTCGGGTGATAGGCGATGCGCTCGACGAGCCGGTGTTGCTCATCAAATGCGCCTGGGGCGGCAAGAGTCTCGCGGTGGATTTCCGCCCCCCGAGTGCGGGCAAGCTGCCGTATTCGCTTGGCGAGAAAGGCGACGCCGCGATTGCCGCGGACCCGGCCATCCTCGGCAAATACTACCGGGAGACGCTGGCGCTGACGAAGGCCGCGCTTGCCAACATCAAGGGCCTCGTGCCTGGAAGCGACGGACGCCATGTGCTGGCAGGCTTTGCCTGGCACCAGGGTTGGAACGATCGCATCAACGACAAGTTCAACGCGGAATACGAAACCAACATGGTAGGCTTCATCCGCGACATGCGGAGGGATCTCGGTGCGCCCGCCCTGCCGTTTGTCATCGCTGAAACCGGCATGGGCGGCCTGGAGGAGACGCATCCCCGCGCCCTGTCGCTGATGAAAGCCCAAGCCGCCGTGGCAGAGCATCAGGAGTTTAAAGACAACGTGGCGTTTGTCGGCACGAGGGTGTTCTGGCGGACGAAAGAACTGTCCCCTAGCGGGCAGAACTATCATTGGAACTCCAACGCCGAAACCTACTACCTCATCGGCGAAGCCATGGGCGAAGCGATGAAACGGCTTTCCGGCATGTGATGGACCCGCGGAAAAAAAACGGAGGAATCATGCGCGGTCTCTTTGCCCTGGTTCTCTGCTTGATCGGCGCCGTCGTTTGTCCCCTACAAGCCGCCGCCGCTCCGGCTTCCGGGCTTCCAAACATCCTCTTCATCCTTGCCGACGATTTGGGCTACGGCGACATCGGCTGCTACAACGACAAATCGAAGGTTCCCACGCCGCACATCGACCGCCTCGCACGCGAGGGCATGAAGTTTACCGATGCCCACAGCCCGGCCACCGTTTGCACGCCCTCGCGCTACAGCCTGATGACCGGGCAAATGGCGTTTCGCGTGCCGAATGGCGGCAGAGTCTTCGAGGGCGTGGGCGGTCCGTCGCTCATTGCCCCTGGGCGACTCACGCTGCCTGCCATGCTCCGCGCAAAAGGATACACGACCGCGTGCGTCGGCAAGTGGCACGTCGGACTGACGTTCTTCGACAAGGACGGCCAGGCGATCCGCACCGGCGGCGTGGAAGCGGTCCGGAGCGTGGACTTCTCGCGCCGCATCGAAGGGGGTCCGGTGGACCACGGCTTCGACCGGTTTTTCGGCACGGCGTGCTGCCCAGCCACGGATTACCTCTATGCCTTCATCGACGGCGATCGCATTCCGGTGCCGCCGACCAAGATTCTCGACAAGTCGAAGTTGCCCAAACATCCGTATGCCTTCGACAACCGCGCCGGCCTGATCGCGCCTGACTATGACCTCGAAGAAGTGGACATGGTCTTCCTCAAGAAGAGCCGGGAGTTTCTCGAGCAACACGCGAAGAGCCAGCCGGAGAAACCCTTCTTCCTCCTGCACTCAATGAATGCAGTGCATCTGCCTTCGTTCGCGGCGAAGCAGTTTCAGGGCAGCACGAAAGCGGGACCGCACGGGGATTTCATCCATGAACTCGACCACATCGTCGGCGAACTGATGAAGACCCTGGAACGGCTCGGGCTGGCGGACAACACGGTGGTGATGTTTTCCAGCGACAACGGCCCCGAAACCACCAGCGTCGTTCACATGCGCGCGGACTACTACCACGACGGCGCGCGCCCGTGGCGCGGAATGAAGCGCGACCAATGGGAGGGCGGCCATCGCGTGCCGTTCCTCGTCCGCTGGCCTGGCCAGGTGAAGCCCGGCACGACCAGCACGCAGCTCACCAGCCTGACCGACGTGATGGCGACTGTCGCCGCCATCATTGGTGCGGACCTGTCCAAGGATGCAGCCGAGGACAGCTTCAACATGCTGCCCGCACTTCTCGGCAAGGACAGCGGCCCCATCCGTCCCTACCTGCTCGAGCAGGCCTTCGGCGGGTCGCGCACTCTCTCCATCCGACGTGGCAACTGGAAATACCTCGACCACCCCGGCTCCGGCGGCAACCGCTACGACAAAAGTCCCGAGCTCAAGCCGTTCATCCTTCCCGATACCGCGCCCGACGCGCCGGGCCAGCTCTACAACCTCGAGGCCGATCCGGGAGAGATGACGAATCTCTATTCCAAACGCCCGGAGATCGTTAAGGAATTGAAAGCCTTGCTGGATGAGAGCAAAGCATCCGGGCGCACTGCCGCTGGAATTTCACCGCAGTGAGAACACCGTCGATCTGGGCGGGACGGCAGGGTTGAGCCTGCGCGTGTTCTTGTTCGAGACCGGTGTCGAACCCGATCCCCGTGTCGACGAACCTCGGGCCTTGGCGGATTCGGCGTCTTGCCGAACACTTCGTTCATCCACCGCGTCCACTGGTCCCAATCCTGGTCCAGCCGTGAATATGAGCCATCGCGTCACCCCGGCGTCGTTTCCTCAAGGCCTCCAATGCTTTGTTCGTGAAAAGAACTGTCAGCGGTTTGACGGTAGGCGGTGGACACTTTGGGGGCGACAGCGGGTGGACAAGGGGGCCGGAACCGCGGCATGAGTGGCGGGACATGTTCTTCGCCCCGGATCGTCCAGTTCATCCCTCGTGTGAAATTAGCGTAATTTGTCCGCAGTGACGCGTGTCTGAACTCCATATTGAGTCCCTATTTGATGTCAGAGCCTGTCTCGAGCGGGTGCGCTGCGACGACCAATCGGCCGCGAGGGCGCTCGTCGATCATCTCTATCCGATGGTCATCAAGATTGTGCGGAGCCACCTCGGACGGCGCCTGGACGAAGAGGATCTGGCCCAGGAAGTCTTTATGAAGGTGTTTGCCAAGCTCCACGATTACCGGGGGGACGCGCCCTTCGAGCATTGGGTCGCGCGCCTGTCACGGAACACATGCCTCAACCAGTTGCGGGGCGAGAAGGCTCGCCCAGAGTGGCGTTTCGCGGATTTGTCGGAGGATCACCTCGCCGTGATCGAAGCCCTCCCGGGGCCGGCCGACGCCGCGCATCCTCTGGATGCGACGATTTCGAATGAAGTGGTGGAGATGTTGATGGACGGGCTCGCTCCGCAGGACCGGATGATCCTGCAGTTGCTGGAGCTAGAGGATCTGTCCGTTGACGAAATCAGCCGCCGGACCGGCTGGAGCCGGACGTTGATTCGCGTTCGGGCCTTTCGCGCCCGCGGCCAAGTGCGCAAAAGGTTTTCCGCGTTGCACGAGAAAAAGGCAATTTTATGAACGAACTGGATCGACAACTCCAACGCCTCTTTGCGGCCGCCAAACCTGCGCGCCGCTCTTGGGTTGAAGCGAACGCGACGATGCCGGCCGGCTTCGCCGGGCGCGTCACGAATCGCTTGCAGCAGGGACTGGCCGCGGACAATGAAGCGGCCAGTTGGATCAGACTGTCCCAATGGGGATTGGGGTTCGCCTGCGCACTGCTGGCCCTCAACCTGGCCATCCACCGGGATCTATTTAGACATGAGTGGTCGCCCGCGATAGCTGCGGCGGAACAAGTCACGGAATTCGTCTCCCTGCCATGAAGAAATTTGCCTGCTCGACAATTATTCTTAGCCTGACGGCAATCTTTCTGCTCGGAGCCGCGACCGGGGCCGTGACGGCGCTTGGCCTCGCCAAGGCAAAGGCGGAAGGGAAGATCGAGATGGAGAACCTTGAGGAATCCATCATGGCTTGGGCGAAGGACAAGCTGACATTGACCCCGGACCAAAGTGTCCGGATACGGCCGCTGGTTGACCTGGCGTGCAACGAATACCGTGCCGAACAAAAGCTCACCCTGCAGAGAGTCATCGCGATCATCCGGGCTTCCAATCAACGGATCTCGACAGAACTGACCCCCTCACAGATCGAGACGCTGCGCGAGTCCGAACGTAAGCACGAGGAATACCTGAAGAGAAAATTCAAGGTGGAACCGCCTGCACGCCTTTGATCCGCATCGACGTGCGATAATCAATTTATTTCCCGAGGAACGTAATATTTTTACAGCCCCACGGGTCTCCAAAAGAAGGCGTCGACAGCCTTCCTTGTTGGAGTGGGTTTCGACGTTGACTCCAAAACAACAATTAATTTCACCGCACATTTATAAAGATGAATGCCAAATTTCTAGCCGGCCTCCTGTTGGGCGCCACTCTTTGCTCCTCCGTGTTTGCCGCTGACACCGATGCCCTGCAGGGCAAGTGGAAAGCAGACAAGGAAATCGATGGCAAAAAGGTCACCTACAATCTCGAAATCAAGGCGGACCAGTTTTCCTTTGAATTGAAGGGGAGCGACGGGGAAAGCCGGTTTCGCGCCAAGGGCAAGGTCAAGTTGGAGAAGCAGGGAGCCTTCAAGACGCTCACCTTGCTGGATATCAAGGGCGGCCAGTCTGCGGATGATCTCCAATCGGTCGACGATACGCGTGTGTTTGTGTATGTGGCGGAATCAACGACCCTGACATTGGCGGCGAATTTTGATCGGGAGCGGGGCAGCGAGGGGCCGAACCTGACGGTCTATCGCAAGCAGTAAGTGGAAGGTCCGCGCCCGGGTCCATCCGCCATCGGACGTCCGGTGCGGCTGCACCATTAATTTCTTTCGAGTCTCGAAAATTGAACCATCAGCATCGCATGTTTCGCACGTATTCTATTCCCGCCATCGTCACTTCCGTTGTGGTCGCGCTCGCCGTGAGCCGCCACTCGATTGCTGCACCCGCGTCTAGCGGCAACCCCGCCAGCGCCCCGGTGAGCGACTTCGCGTTGCTCGATCACCTGGGGGCATTCCGGCACCTGCATTATTTCGCCAAGGATCCGGCGACGAAGGCCATCGTGCTGTTCGTGCAGGGCAACGAGTGTCCGATCGTCCGCAAACGTGTCCCTGAATTGAAGCGGCTGCGGGACGCCTATGCCCCGAAGGGCGTGGTGTTCTGGATGATCAACGCCAACGCGCAGGACAGCCGCGCCGAGGTGGTCAAGGAGGCCGCCGAATTCGGCATCGACCTTCCCATCCTTTTGGACCCGACGCAGTTCGTCGCCGAGTCGCTGAAGATCACCCGGACGGGCGAAGCGATCGTTATCGAGCCAAACTCGTGGCGCATCCGCTACCGTGGCGCCATCGACGATCGGGTCGGTTACGAGGCGCAGAAACCGGAGGCGACTCACTCCCATCTGAAAGACGCCCTCGATGCGTTGCTTGCGGGGAAGGCGATCAAGACCGAGGTCACCGCTGCGCCGGGCTGTGTTGTCACCTACGCGAAGGCGACGGCCGTCCCGTCCTATTCAGATACCGTCGCGCCGATGCTCAAGGCGAACTGCGTCCAATGCCACACGCGCGGCGGCATCGGTCCCTTTGCGATGGCCAGCCACGACAAGGTGCGTGGCTGGTCGGAGATGATCCGCGAAGTGCTGGTCACGCGCCGGATGCCTCCGTGGCAGGCGGACCCGCATGTGGGCAAGTTTGGGAACGACTTTTCCCTGTCGCCCGAGGACACGCGGACACTGGTCCGGTGGATCGATGCAGGGAGCCCTCGTGGCGGGGGAGGAGATCCTTTGGTCGGCTACCAGCCCAAGCTGCCGGAGTGGAAGCTGGGGACCCCGGATTACGTGGTCGATATTCCTGAACAATCCGTCGATGCCGAAGGCGTGTTCGACTACCGATATGTCATCGTCGAAGCGCCCAACAAGGAGGACGTTTGGCTGCGCGCGACCGAGATCGTCCCCGGCAATACCCGCGTGCTCCATCACATCATCGCCAGCACGATCATGCCGGGACAGGAGCGCGAGAAGAACGGGAAGGCCCTGACCGGCTACGCGCCCGGGATGGGACCGGACACCTTGCCAGCCGGGGCCGGGATCCGCCTGAAGGCGGGTTCGAGGATCATCTTCCAGCTGCACTACACCGCGTCCGGCAAGGCCGAGAAGGACCGTTCCCGGCTCGGGCTGTATCTGGCCAAGGAACCTCCCAAGACCGAGCTGCAGAGCGCGGTGGTTATCGACCACAAGTTCCGCATCCCTCCCGGCGCGCGCGAGTTCACGGCCAGGCAATCGCGGCGTTTCGACAAGGACGTGCTGCTCTACACCATGAATCCCCACATGCATTTCCGGGGAAAATGGATGCGCTACTCCGCACGTTATCCGGACGGGACGCAGGAGCTGCTCCTGAGCGTGCCGAACTACCGCTTCGACTGGCAGCGCAACTATGAGTTGAAGGAGCCCAGGCTTTTGCCCAAGGGAACCGAACTCGTCGTCGAAGCCGCATGGGACAACTCGCCACTGAACCTCAACAACCCCGACCCGACCAAAACGGTCGGCTGGGGTGACCAGACCTTCAACGAAATGTTCTACGCGTCGTATCGTTTCACCATTGTCGATGCGAAGGTGTCCGCCCGCTGAGCGCCATTGCGCTCCGGCCGGTCCAGTCGTCCCCTCCAGCCAACTTATGAAATCCACTGCGGTTCAACCCAGGTTCCGCATCGCCGCGTCGATCGCAGGAATCCTCCTCCTGGGGTGCAGCCACCCTTTGGCCGCGCAGACCAACTGGCCGCAGTTCCGAGGGCCGAACTCGCGGGCTGTGGGGACGGGAGCGGGACTTCCCGATCGTTGGTCGGCCACGCAGAACGTCGAGTGGACGAGCCCGGTGGCCGGGCGGGCATGGTCGTCTCCCATCGTCTGGGGCAACCGCGTGTTCCTCACGACGGTGATCAACTCCGGCGAATCCGAACCACCGAAGAAAGGTCTCTACTTCGGCGGCGACCGTCCCGAAGCGCCGAAGACTGAGCATCTCTGGAAGGTCCTTTGCCTCGATCTCGCGACGGGCAAGGTCCGTTGGGAAAAGACCGTTCATCGCGGCGCGCCGCAAACCTCGATCCATCTCAAGAACAGCTACGGCGCGGAGACTCCCGTGACCGATGGCGAACGGGTCTACGCGTTGTTCGGCGGCGTCGGTGTGTTTGCCCTCACGCTCGACGGCGCCGAAGCCTGGTCCAAGGCGCTGGAGCCGCGAAAGACCCGCTACGGCTGGGGCACAGCCGCGTCGCCGGTTTTGCACGGGGGACGTTTGTTCATCGTGAACGACAACGACGATCGCGCCGAACTGCTCGCCCTCGATTCCAAGACCGGCAAAGAGCTTTGGCGGCAGGACCGTGATGAGAAGAGCAACTGGGCGACGCCCTTCGTCTGGGAAAGCGGACAACGCACTGAAATCGTCACACCCGGAACACGAGCCGTCCGCAGCTACGACGTCGACGGCAAACTGCTCTGGTCTTTCAAGGGCATGTCTAGCATCGCCATACCGACGCCGTTCACCGGCGACGGACTTCTCTTCGTCACGTCGGGTTATGTGGGCGACAAGTTCCGGCCCCTCTACGCGGTCCGTCCCGGCGGCAGCGGCGACATTTCGTTGAAGGCGGGCGAGAGCAACAACACGTTCATCGCCTGGTCGGATCCGGTCGGTGGGCCATACAACCCGACGCCGCTGTTCCACGAAGGGCGGATCTATGTCCTCCATGACCGCGGCCTCGTGAGCTGTTACGAGGCGAAGACCGGGAAGGTGCACTACGATCGCGAACGTCTGCCGAACGGCTTTGCCTTCACCTCATCGCCATGGGTGGCGGGCGGGAGAATCTTTTGCCTGAACGAAGACGGCGTGTGCTTCGTGCTCCGCACGGGCGACAAGTTCGAACTTCTCCACACCAACAAACTCGCCGACGACGACATGTGCATGGCCACACCCGCGATGTGCGGGGACCGGCTCCTCATCCGCACCGCATCGCGTGTCTACTCCATCCGGACGGCCAAGCCCTGAACTGCACGGCGAGCGGTTCCGATTCACTTCTGCTTCCGGAACCATTCCACGAACAGCCGGATGCCGTCCTCGATCCCCACCTTCGGATCGTAGCCGAGGTGTTTGCGGGACTTGGTGATGTCCGCATAGGTCAACGGCACATCGCCGGGCTGTTGCGGATGGCGGTCGATGATCGCCTTCTTGCCCAGCGTCTGTTCGAGCACTTCGATCAAGCGTGCCAGTGTGACGGTATTGCTTCCGCCGAGGTTGAAGATCTCGTAGCCGAACTGGCGGTTCGTGCACGCGATCACGCCGGCGACCGTGTCGCTGACGTAGGTGTAGTCGCGGGCCGTGGATCCGTCGCCGAAGACCGGCACCGGTTTCCCGTCCTCGATCAACCGGGCGAACTTGTGGATCGCGAGGTCGGGTCGCTGGCGAGGTCCGTAGACCGTGAAGAAGCGCAGCATGGCGATGTCCATGCCGTAAACGTGGTGATAGACGTGGCCCAAGGCTTCGCAGGCCAGCTTGCTCGCGGCATAAGGGGAGATGAGTCTCTGCGTCGGGTCATCTTCGGCGAAGGGGACTTTCTTATTCACGCCGTAAACCGAAGAGGTTGAGGCGATCGTCACCTTCTTGATCCCGCTGTGGTGCGCGGCTTCGAGGAGGTTCACAGTGCCTTCGACATTGATCTGCTGGAAGGATTCCGGCTCCTGAAGACTCGGCCGGACGCCCGCGAGCGCCGCCAGGTGGATGACCTGGTCGAACTTCACGTTGCGGAAGAGGTTGCGGAGCGCGGTCGGCTCTGCGAGTTCCCCCAGCACGAAGGTGAACTCCCCACCACGCGCCTGGATCTCGGCGATGTTCAGTTCCTTGGCCGCTGTCGGATAGAACGGATGCAGGTTGTCGAAGGCCCAGACCGAGTGGCCCTGGCCGAGCAGTTCTTCGCAGACATGGGAGCCGATGAAGCCGGCTCCGCCGGTGACGAGGAAGTTCATGGTCACGGGCTACTGGAAAGTGCCGGCATCACCAAGCCCAATTCTTCGGGACGACTGGAGCAACTCTCATTTGATTCCGCTCTTGCGCGGTCGATGGACGCTTTCTAAGTTCTCAACGCCCTTCCCGGTGCCGACATGGCGGAATTGGCAGACGCGCTAGACTCAAAATCTTGTTCCCTTACGGGAGTGTGGGTTCGACCCCCTCTGTCGGCACCAATTCTTCTTCCTGATTCCCAAGTGTTTACACAAAAGGAATCTCTCTGCCCTTGAAGATTGCTGACGCTTTTGTGACATACTTCACGGGTGAAAGCGCAAGGAAAGGCCTCTCGACCCAAAGCTGACCAATTCCCGTTGACCGTCTCCCAAGGCGGCGTCAGCGCCAAAATCTACAAGTCGCCCCGCAAGGTCGCCGGCAAGGTCTACGACGCCTTCACCCTCGCCTATTCCCTCGGCGGGAAACGCGTCCGCAAGGCATTCGCCGACCTCGCCGAGGCCAAGGGCGAAGCCGCACGGGTCGTCGGACAGATCGGCCAGGGATCGGTCGGTGTCGCCCACCTGACCGGCGACGAACGCGTGGGCCTCCAATCAGCCCTTGCGAAGCTCGCCAGAGTAAGCGGCAACCAGAACGCCTCCGTCGCCCGCCTTGCCGACATCGTCGAGGAGTTCACGTCGGCCGTCGCTGTGTTGCCCGCCGGGGTGGGCCTTCTTCAAGCCGCCGAGTTCTATCGCGACCGCAATCCCGCCGGCCTGACCACCAAGACCGTCGCCGAGGTTGTCGACACGTTCATCGCCGACCGGCGCGCTGGCGGGTGCTCCGAAGTCCATCTCCGCGACTTGGGCGTGCGTTTGGGCCGGTTCAAGGACTCCTTCCAGCTCGTTCCCATCAATTCCCTGTCGGCTCCGCAGGTCCA
>JBBRDN010000040.1:0-25024 GCA_038203875.1 Verrucomicrobiota bacterium | reverse complement strand
GGACACCGAAGGTTTCGGCGGCTGCACCATCACCGGCAGCTGCGAGGCGGTCTGCCCCAAGGAAATCTCCCTCGACTTCATCGCCCGCATGAACCGCGACTACGCCGTGGCCTTGCTCAAGGGCGAGCCGAAGAAGATGGCCGGCGGCGGCGCGGGCTGATCGGTTCCGTCGCGTAGGGAATCTGCTCCGGTGGATTTCCCTGTTTACGATCTGGGGAAAAGGCGGTCAGTTCATGGTCATAAAGCCATGAACCGGGAATTTCTTCTTCGATGGGCGATCTGGGCGAGCCTCTGCCTCGCGGCGTGTTTCAATGGCGTGGCCCAGCAATGCTGGGTTTTGCCAGGCCTCGGGAATCCCTTCCACTACGGCCTCCATCGCGTGGCTGTCTCGCAGTCGTTCGGGGAAAACCCTGGGGGCATCGTTTGGCTTCAAGACGGTCGGGTTGCGGTCAGCTTTCCGTTAAACTTATCCCCCGTCACGTCCAAGCGCGGTGTGATACGGGTCACCAGTCCTGTTTCCAAGAGCATCATCTACGACAATCCTTCTATCCGGCCGCCGGACAGCGCGGGATTTTTCTCAGATTTCGGCTTCACACTGGCGACCAGCGGCAACTATCTCGCCGCCACGTTCCGGATGACGAACAACACCTTGGCCGTGGCGATCAATGAGGCGACAAATTCGACCGCGTGGGCGCTGCGCGCCGTTCTCCAGCCGGATGTCCCCACCAGCGAGCCTTTCGGCTCGGACATGGCCATGTCGGGCCGCTGGATCGCACTGGTCGCCTTCGGCACAAACGGCGGCATCTATCTCTTCCGGCGCGACGACGCCGGGGAATGGCTGCGGCATTCCCTGCTCAAGGTTCCCGGCTTTCCGACCGACTTGGCGCTCAACACTTCGATGTTGGACATGCGGATGCGTGGCGATCTTCTGGCGGTGGGGCAATCCAGCGACGGGAATCCCAACAGCAGCTTCACCGGGCGGGTCCATCTCTGGCGTCTCCAGCCCAACGATGCCTGGACATTCGAAACGACGCTTTCAGTCGCGGACGCGGTTGCCCAGGACGGCCTGGGCACAGGCTTGGCTTTGGCGGACGACATGGTTTTCGCCGGGGCCAGCGGACGCGATGATGGCGCCACCGATGCCGGGGCCCTCTACATCTTCCGCCGGGCGAACGGGACTTGGAGCATGGAGACAAAGCTGGCCTGTCCGACTCCCGAAGAGGGCACCGGCTTCGGACTCATGGTGGATCATTCCGACATCGGCCCCCATCTCAGCGTCGGCAGCGGCCGCGGCATCTTCCAGTTCGTCTTGGAAGGCGCCAACTGGGTCTACGCCGGCCGCAACGGGGGCGGCAACGTCTTCTACAACTGGCTAACCGACGCCAATACCCGCCAGACCTACCTCTACGGCACGACCAACGAGCGGCCCCGCGTGCTTTTCCAGCGAGGCCAACAGATCATCTCAAGCTTTGCGTCCGCCACCACTCCGGCCGCTACACTTCTTGAGATCGGCTGGCACCGCATCCTAACCCAGCCGATCACCAACAACGGCATCTACAACTGCTACTCCAAGCCCCTGAACTACGCCGCCATCGGCGCCAGCAGCGAGGTTCCCACTGACGGCGACAACGACCGCATCAGTGATCTCGAAGAGGGCTACTTCGGCACGTTGATCGACCCGACGAATACGCAGGAAGGGAAGATGAAGGCCCGGCCTGGAATCGCCGGAGGATTCATCGTCCAGTGGCCGCGAGCCCAGTGGACCAACTTCCCGATCCAGGTGGAACCGCAGTGGAGCAGCAACCTCGTCGATTGGTCGACCAACGGCATTACCACCCAGGTCATCGGCCAGGAGCCCAACTCCAACCGCGATATCATCGAAGCCACGATTCCAGGGGCGGGAGGTGTCGCCGCCTATTTCCGGCTCAAGTTCTCCCTGCCGCGCGGGCCCGCTTCGGAAGCGTGGCCTTGAACGGCGTGGCCCACGGCACGGCAGGGCAGCGTCACGCCTTGGCCATCACCGGGAACCACGGGGTCGATGCCAATCCACCCCAGCCCGTCGGATTGTGGTTCGCAACGAAGTTCCGCGGCGTGACCGCGGAGGAAGCTCCTGAGATACGGGCTGACCCGCCAGCCAAGCTCGTCGCCCAGTTCCGTTTCGCAGCTCCGTCCGCGCGCATCGGCCACGATCCGCAGAGGATCTACTTCGCCTTCACGTCGAAGCACACCAGCTTCTCGTGGTAGCGGATGTAGAGCCGGCCGTTAAGGATGACGGGATGAGTCCACGCGTCGTTGCGGGCTTCGGCGAAACGGAACTGGCCTTTGACTTCAAACTTGTCTGCCGCCGGATGAAGCAGGCGGAGCCAGCCGTCCTCGGAATAGGCGTAGAGGCGTCCGTCCGCCCAGAGGCCCGCTCCCTTCACGAAGTCTGGCGCGTCGAAGAGCGTCTCACCTGTCTTCGCGCTCACCGCCGCCCAGCCCTTGCGGCCCTGGTAGAACGAGCCGTAGATCCGACCGTCGACGTAGACCAAACTGGCCTGGCAGGTTTCGAGCTTGGACGTCCAACCTTCTTCGACACCCGGATCGCCGCCCGGTTTGGTCGGTGGCGTGAAACGATAGAAGCGTCCCGGCGGTCCGTGTGGCGCGGTCATGAACACGCCGTCGCCGAGGAAGGTCGGCATCATGGCGAGCACGTTGTAGGTTGTGGACATGCGTTTCGTCCAAAGCAGCCGCCCGTCGTTCGCGTCGACGGCGAACAAGTGACGAAGGGAGCAGCCGATGACCAGACGGCGTCCGGCATACTCGACGAGGATGGGCGAAACGTAGCTGGCGTTCTCGACGGTTTTCTCCGCACCCGAGTCGATCAGCGGCGGACTTTTCCACTGCGTCTTGCCGGTGGCTTTGTCCAGCGCCACGACGAGCGCATCGCCACCTCCGGCGACGGCGTAGACCATTTTCGCGTCGACCAGCGGGCATTCGCTCAGTCCCCAGGTGATGTTTTTTCCGCCGAAGGTCTCGAGCAGGTTGACGGCCCAGAGTTCTCCGCCGGTGGCCGCATCAAATGCGGCCACGCGGCCGTGGGCGTTTTGGAGATACACGCGGCCCTGGTTGTAGGCGGCGGTCGAGCGGGCGCCGGGATAGGGATCCTTCCAAGAGGCGCCGTTCGTGGCGGTCCACAGAGTCTTGCCGGCGAGATCGAGGGCGACGAGGTGAAGCTGGTCGCCGACGTCCCCGGTGATGAAGAGCTGATTGGTCGAGAAGACGGGGGACGAGAACCCGCGGCCAAGATTGGTCACCGTCCAGAGCGCGGTGGGACCGGACGCAGGCCATTCGGGAAGGAGGCCGCGTTCGTCGGAAATCCCGTCCCGTCTCGGTCCGCGGAACTGTGGCCAGCCCGGTTCATCGCTGGCGATCAGCCGAGCCTCGGTCGATGCGGCATTCGCGTCCGTGCCGGCATCGGCGGCAAACGTGAGAGCGGCGGCGAACGCCATGCTGAGGGCTGTCAGACGGTTTGTTTTCATCAATGGAACGCCGGGAGTATGCCCGATCATCCTTCGTCGGCAAACCTGCCTTTGCGAATGGCGCCCGGCCGGGGATGACGACGATTCGTGAAAGGCCTGTCACTTAATTGTCACTAGCCTGTCACCGGTGGGCCGGGCTATTTTCCGCGCTCTTATGGCCGGATCGGTCAAAAAATTTACCGCAGCGCACTTCCTCAACCGCGAGCTCAGCTGGCTGGAGTTCAACCAGCGCGTGCTCGATGAGGCGCTCGATCCGCGGTCGCCGCTGCTCGAGCGGGTGAAGTTTTTCTGCATCGTCAGTTCGAACCTCGACGAGTTCTTCGAGGTGCGCGTCGCCGGGCTCAAGCAACAGGAAGAGAGCCACGTCGTCGAACGGTCGCCCGATGGCCGGACGGCTTCCGAAACGCTGCGGGACATCCGCAAACGGGTCCTGAAGATGGTCGACCGGCAAAACCACTGTTGGCGGGACGAACTGGTTCCCGCGCTGGCGAAGAAGCGGATCCGGTTCCTCTCCTTCGCCGACCTGGGCGCGGCCGACCGGGCCTTCGTCGAAACCTACTTCCGCAAGGACGTCGCGCCGGTGCTCACGCCGCTGGGCGTCGATCCCTCGCACCCTTTTCCCCAGCTCCTCAACAAGACGCTCAACCTGATCGTCCAGCTCCAGACCGTTCATAACGGCGAGGTCCGCAACCGCATGGCGATCGTGCAGGTCCCGCGTGTGCTGCCGCGCCTCGTGCGGCTTCCGCGCGAGGATGGCCGGCGCGACTACGTCTTCCTCGCGAACATCATCCGCGAGAACCTCAACGACATCTTTCCCGGGACGCTCATCGCCGGCGCGTGGACTTTCCGCGTGACGCGCAACAGCGAGCTCTACATCGACGAGGAGGATGTCGCCAACTTGCTCAAGGCCGTCGAGGCCGAACTCCACAACCGCCGCCGGGGTGACGCCGTCCGGCTGGAAGTCGAGGTCGATTGCCCGCCGGACATCCGCGCCAAGCTGCTTGAGAACCTCCAGCTTGCGCCGGAAGACCTTTATATCATCGACGGGCCGATCAATCCCACTCGGTTGATGACGATCTGTGAGGGCGACCATTCACCCGAGTTGCGCGATCCGCCGTTCATCGCGCCCGTGACCCCGGCGCTCCGGGGCGTGACCGACATCTTCGACGCCATCCGCACGCGAGACGTGATGATGCACCATCCGTTCGAGAGCTTCTCGAGCTTCGTGGATTTCCTCAAGCAGGCCGCGACCGATCCGGACGTGCTCGCGATCAAGCAGACCCTCTACCGCACTTCGGGCGACCTGCGCATCGTCGGTTCGCTCATGGAGGCGGTGCGCAACGGAAAGCAGGTCACGGCCGTCGTGGAGTTGAAGGCGCGTTTCGACGAGGCGAACAACATCAAGTGGGCCCGGCAGCTCGAAGAGGCCGGCGTGCACGTCGTCTACGGCCTTGTCGGCTACAAGATCCATTCGAAGATGTGCCTCGTCGTCCGCAAGGACCCGGATGGCATCCGGCGCTATGTCCATCTCGGCACGGGCAACTACAACCCGACCACCGCGCGCTTCTACACCGACGTCGGCCTGTTCACCTGCAACCCCGACATCGGCGAAGACGTGGGCGACCTCTTCAACCTCCTCACGGGAGTCTGCCAGTTCCAGGGGACCCGCAAGCTGCTCGTCTCGCCCTTCACGATGCATTCGCGGATCAACGAGCTGATCGCGCGCGAGGCGGAGAATGCGAAGAAAGGGCTGCCGGCCCGCATCATCGCCAAAATGAACGCCCTCGTGGACCGCGAGACCATCGAATCGCTCTACCGCGCTTCGCAGGCCGGCGTGAAGATCGAGCTGATCGTCCGGGGTGTGTGCTGCCTGCGTCCGGGCGTCCCGGGACTGAGCGAGAACATCACCGTCCGGTCGATCATCGACCGCTTCCTCGAACACTCCCGCGTCTTCCACTTCGCGAACGCGCTCCGTCCCGAGGCCTACGTCGGCAGCGCGGACTGGATGCCGCGCAATTTCTTCAAGCGCATCGAAACCGTTTTCCCGATCGGGGATGGCAACCTGCTCGAGCGGATCAAGGCCGAGATCCTTGAAACGCAGCTCAGCGACAACGTGAAGTCGCGGATCCTCCAGCCGGACGGTTCCTACGTGATTCCGCCGCTGAAGCGGGGAACGGAGGCCTGCCGAAGCCAGGCCGAGTTCATCGACCTCGCGCTCGAGACCAGCACGCGCCGGCCCAAGGCGACCAAACGAAAGTTCGCCCAGGTCAAAGTCCGCAGAAGACCGGAAGAGTAGGCCCGCGTTCCTCCAGCATTTTGGCAGACGCGGCTTTCTGTCATGCCCCGCCGTCCTCAATCTTATCCGCGGTGACCGTCATTGAAGCCATCCAGCTGGGTTCGTCGCGTTTAGAACACGCGGGCGTGGAGTCGCCGCGTTTGAATGCCGAGCTGCTGATTGCGGATGTGCTGCTGGTCCGGCGACTGGCGCTCTATCTGGATTCTCGGCGCGAGCTGACCGCGGAACAAACCGTCGCGATGGAAGAACGCCTGCGCCGCCGCGAAGCACGCGAACCGGTCCAGCACATCCTTGGATCGGCCGAGTTCTACGGCCGTGAGTTTCTGGTGAACCGCCACGTCCTCGTTCCTCGGCCAGAGACGGAACTGTTGGCGGAGTGGGCGCTACAAACGATCGTCGCCTCGTCGGTCGAAGCGCCGTGCCTCCTCGACTTCGGCACCGGCAGCGGCTGTCTCGCCATCACGCTGGCCCTGGAGCGAATCGCCGCGTCCGTTCATGCGGTCGATATTTCGGCGGAGGCACTGGCCGTGGCAAAGTGCAACGCGGCCACACTCGGGGCCGACGTGGCCTTCCACTTTGGCGACGGCTTCGCAGCCTTGCCGACGGGGCTGATCTTCGACGGCATCGTGAGCAACCCGCCCTACATCCCGTCGGCGGAGATTGCGGGGCTCGACCCCGAAGTCCGCGACCACGATCCGCTCATCGCCCTCGATGGCGGTGCGGACGGTCTTGGCTTCTACCAGCGGTTGGCCGTCGAGGCTCCAGACTTTCTCAATGATGGTGGGTGGTTGGCCGTGGAGTTTGGCAACGGACAGGCCGGTGATCTCCTCAGGATTTTCAGCGAGACGCCCTGGTCCGGAGCCGAGGTCCGGTCGGATGATACCGGGCGCGAGCGGATGCTGCGGGTGTTCTGCCGCCGTTGACGCGCCACCCCGAAACCGTTTGTGCATTGCGGCGCCGCAGTCTACCCATTGCCCGTCAAACCACGTCTGACATGAGCGCATCCCCTCCCTCCTTCGCCGTCAACCTGGTCAACGTCACCAAGCGTTTCGGCACGCAGGTGGCCGTGAACGATCTCTCGCTCCAGGTCCCCACCGGTTCGATCTACGGCTTCATCGGTCCAAACGGGTCCGGCAAGACCACGACCATCCGGATGATCCTGCACATCTTCCTCGCCGATTCCGGGACGGTCGAAGTGCTCGGGCGGCAGGGCACGCGTTCGGCCAACGACGACATCGGCTATCTCCCGGAGGAACGCGGCCTCTACAAGAAGATGACCGTCCGCCGCATGCTCCTCTACTACGCCGCACTTAAGGGCGTGGGCGAGAAGGCGGCCGGGCCCGAAGTGGACCGCTGGCTCGAGCGCATGGATCTGACGCCTTGGGCGAAGAAGAACGTGGAAGCCCTCTCAAAGGGCATGGCGCAAAAGGTGCAATTCATCTCTTCCGTCTTGTCCAAGCCCAAGCTCCTCATCCTCGACGAACCGTTCTCCGGCCTTGATCCCGTCAATCTCGAGGTCCTCCGCAGCGCCATCCTCGATGTCCGCCAGCAGGGCACGACGGTGATTTTCTCCACCCATAACATGACCACGGCGGAGGAGATGTGTGACTACATCTTCATGATCTACCGCGGCAACAAGGTGCTCGACGGCACGCTTTCCAGCATCCGCGCCACCTATGGCGAGGATACGATCCGGCTTCGCGTCCAGGGCGGACGCGCCGCGCTCCGGGGCGTCGAGGGCGTCGAGGTGACGCGCGATTTCGGCCAGCATCTGGACATCCGCAATCCCGGCGATCCGCAGGCCCTGCTCCAGCGGATCGCGGCAAAGGCCCGCGTGGAACTTTTCGAAGTCACCACGCCGTCGCTGCACGACATCTTTGTCCGCATCGCCCGGCCGGAAGTTAAGGAGGAAGCCAATGCGTAAGATCTGGACCGTCGCCAAGACCGAATACCTCAACGCCGTCCGCTCGAAGGCCTTCATCATCGGCATCGTCATGCTGCCCGTGATGATGTCCGGCAGCCTCATCGTCGGGAAGCTGACCAAGGACAAGGTCGACATACGTCCACGCAAGCTCGCCGTCGTCGACCAGTCGGGCTGGCTGGCCGAGAAGATCGAGACGCGCGCCGCCGCGCGGAACGAGAAGGACATCTTTGATCCGGTCAACAAGACGAAGCAGATCCGTCCGGCGTTCGTCATCGAACGCGTCGCCGCCCAGTCCGCCGACGAGAAGGTCGAGGTCGCCCTTTCCGAACGCGTTCGGAAAAAGGACCTGTTCGCCTTCCTCGTCATCCGTTCCAACATCGTCGACAGCGCGGCGACGAACACGGTCTCCTACTTCACCGAAACCGCGTCGTTCGTCGAACTGCCTGGCTGGCTGGACAACGTCCTGACCGACGAGATCACCCGCAAACGGTTCGAGGGCGCCGGAGTCGACCAGGCCCTGGTGGCCAGGCTCACCAAGCGGATCAATGTTCGTCAGCTCGGACTCACCGAAGTCGACCAGTCCGGGCAGGTCATCAAGGCCAAGGAGACCAACCGCATGGCCACCTTCATGATCCCCTTCGCCTCCATGATGATGATGTTCATGCTCGTCATGTCCTCTGCGCCCGCGCTGCTGAACAGCGTGCTGGAGGAAAAGATGCAGAAGATCGCCGAGGTGCTCGTGTCCTCCGTGACCCCGTTTGAGCTGATGGCCGGAAAACTGATCGGGACGCTGTTCGTCTCGCTGACCTTGTCCGTGCTCTATATCGGCGGAGCCGCGCTGCTGCTGACGCAGATGGCACTGACGGGTTATGTGGACCCTTCGCTGATCCTCTGGTTCCTCGTCTTCCAGCTGCTGGGCCTGCTCATTTTCGGCGCCGTCTTCATCGCCATTGGTTCCGCGTGCAGCGAGATCCGCGACGCCCAGAGCCTGATGACGCCGGCCATGATGATGATCGTCCTGCCGATGTTCTGTCTCGTGCCGGTGCTGGAATCGCCATCGAGCACCTTCTCCCGCGCCATCTCCCTCTTCCCGCCCGCCACGCCGATGCTGATGACCCTCCGCATCGCCTCCAAACCCGGACCGCCGCTTTGGGAAATCCTTCTCGGCGTCGTGCTCTGTTCGGCCTTCACCATCTTCTGTCTCTGGGCGGCCGCGAAAGTCTTCCGTATCGGCATCCTCTCGCAGGGCCAGGCGCCCACCGTCGGCAAGATGATCAAGTGGGTCTTCTCGAAGTGATCCCCAGTGCCAGTGTTTGCGCCTCCGTTCTTGAGCATCACCCCAGCAGCTTCTTCCACCGCGCGATCTGTTTCTTCACCTCGGCCGTGCCGGGGGCACCGACGAGGTTGCGGCGCTGCATGGCTTTCTTGAGGTCGAAGACATCGGCGACGTCGGCGGTGAACTGGTCGCTGGTGCTGCGGAACTCTTCCAAGGTGACTTCGTCGAGCGGTTTGCCCGACTTCTCGGCCAGCGCCACGACGGCTCCGATGATATGGTGGGCCTGCCGGAAGGGCATTCCCTTCCGCACGAGATAGTCGGCGAGGTCGGTGGCGAGGAGCTGCGGATCGGCGGCGGCGGCGTTGCAGTTCGCGGCCTTCACGTTGGTGTGGTCCAGCATCGCGGCCATGAGGCGCACGCAGGCGCGGACGGTGTCTGCGGTGTCGAAGAGGCGTTCCTTGTCCTCCTGCATGTCGCGGTTGTAGGTCATGGGCAGGCCTTTCAGCAGCGTGAGCAGCGAGACGAGATTGCCGATGACGCGGGCGGATTTTCCACGGGTCAGCTCGGCTACGTCGGGGTTCTTTTTCTGCGGCATGAGCGACGAGCCGGTGGTGTAGGCGTCGGCGATCTTGATGAAGTTGAACTCGCTCGTGGCCCACAGGATAACGTCTTCGGCCAGGCGGCTGAGATGAACGGCGGCCAGCGCGGCATCGGCGCAGAACTCGACGACGAAATCGCGGTCGCTCACACCGTCCATGGAGTTCTGCGTCAGCTGCGGGCGGCCCGCTTCGTCGACGAAGCCGAGCTGCATGGCGACGAGTTCGCGGTCGATCGGCAGCGTCGTTCCGGCGAGCGCGCCGGAACCGAGCGGGCAGACGTTGACGCGCTTGTAGCAGTCGCCGAGGCGTTGCCGGTCGCGGTCGAACATCTCCACGTAGGCGAGGCAATGGTGCGCGAAGTAGACCGGCTGCCCGCGCTGCATGTGGGTGTAGCCGGGCACAAGCGTGTCGCCGGCACGTTCACCGAGGGCGACGAGTGAGGCCTGGAGCACGGCGAGCTCGGCTTCGAGGGAACGCAGTTCGTCACGGGTCCAGAGGCGGACGTCGAGCGCGACCTGGTCGTTGCGCGTACGCGCGGTGTGGAGCTTGGCCCCGGCCGGAACGCGGTTGGTCAGCTCGGCCTCGATGTTCATGTGGACGTCCTCCAGCTCGGGCTTCCACTGGAACTTGCCCGCCTCGATCTCGCCGCCGATTTGTTCGAGGCCGTCGACGATGGCCTCGCGCTCGGCCTTGGTCAGAATACCGATGGCGCAGAGCATGGTCGCGTGGGCGATGGAGCCGCGGATGTCGTGCCGCCACATCCGCCAGTCGAAGGAGATGGATTCGGAGAAGGCCGCGACATCGGCGGCGGGTCCATGGGCGAAGCGGCCGGAGCGCGAGGTGACGGCGCTGGTCGCGGCGGCCTGGGCGGACGGTTTGGGAGCGGACTGGGAACGGGCGGTCTTTTTCATCTGCAACCGGAGTGTGGAAACGGAGACCGGTCGAGTCACGCAGGAAGGCGACAGGGCCGTCTACTGGATTGACCTGACATTTTTCTGACAAATCCCGAACGCCGCGGTGACAACTGGTTTGCCGAGCTGGGCTACATCGGAGGGGCATGAAAACCCGCATCCTCCTTTCGATCCTCGCCGCGACGGCCGGGATCGTCCAAGTCGCGGCCTGTGGCGGTTACAGCCATGAAATTCCGCAGGCCGACTACACCGCCCACGAGTGGGGCACCTTTACCTCCGTGGCTGGATCGGACGGGAAGTTGATCCCGTGGAACCCGTTCATCGCGTCCGACCTTCCCAGCTTCGTCTACTCGCGGATGGCGCCGCTACGAGGAGCGGAGTTTAAGCAACAGGCCCTCACCATCGCGCTGACCGGCGGCAAGGAATCATCGCTCTGGCTCCAGCGCATGGAAACGCCGGTGATCTACTTCCATGCGGACGAACCGCTCAGCGTTTCGGCGACGGTCGACTTTCCGCAGGGACTCGTGACCGAATGGTTCCCGCAGGTCACTGCCTTCGGACCGACGGCCGCGCTGGCCCCGCTGGTGCCGACTACCACGCGTAGCTTCGTCCACTGGGACAATGTAAGAATCATGCCGAAGACAGACCTGGCCGGCATTCGCCCGAACCGTTCGGAAATCAACGCGTCGATGTCGATGGTGGCGGTTTTGCCACGCACGGGCCTACGCAGCCATTACACCCGAGCCCGCGGCACATCGGCCAACCGGCTGGAAGTGCGTTCCCCGCTGATGAACGAAATGGAACGGCGCGACGGACAGGACGAGGAATTCCTTTTCTACCGGGGCGCCGGCAACTTCGGCACGCCGCTGAAGGTGGTCTTCAACGACCGCAACCGCGTCACTCTGGAGAACACCGGCCGTGTCGCGTTGGCTTCGCTCCATTTCGCCGAGTTCAAGAACGGTCGAGGGCGGATGCAGCGGATCCCGTCGCTCGCGGCCGGAGAGCGCCGCGTGCTGAAGCTAGAGGAAGCGACCGAGCCCGAAGCCGTGAAGCACGAACTGGAAGCCAGCCTGCAGCGGAGCCTCGTGGCCGCGGGACTCTTTGAGGACGAAGCGAAAGCGATGCTCAACACCTGGCGGCCCGATTGGTTGGGCGACATCGGCGCGCGCGTGCTCTACCTGCTGCCGAAGCAGTGGGCCGACGAGACCTTGCCGCTGAAGTTGAATCCCCGGCCGAAGAACCTGGTGCGTGTCATGGTCGGACGCGCCGAGCTGATCGCGCCCGATATCGAACGCACGTTGACCGAACTATTGGAGCCGTTTCCCGGCATGGATCGGGCGGGGAGGGTCAACGAATTGACCACCGGGTTGGCCGGTCGTTTTGCCGAGGCGGCCATCTCCCGGCTTCAGGCCGTGAAGCTGGAGGAGGCGAAGCTCCACCTGACCCCAGGCGGTCCCGTGCTGTCCGACGACAACGAATTGTTGAAGAGCCAGAGAATACTGCTCGATGCGAAGATCTGGAAACTGCGCGAGGAACTGAAACCCGCGAGGACCGCCGCGCTACCGGGGGCGGATCCGTTCACCGCCTCCTTTTACCAGTTCCCTGGAACTCGATGACTTTGGAACGACGTCCAAGGAGGCAGCGCCGGCCGGCCAGAGATTGGCTGCGCCGGCGCAATCATTCGTCCATGGTTCCGCCATGAAACGCCCAGCCCTGCTGTTCATCGCCGCCGTGCTTGTGCCGGCGTTGGTGCTGGGCGGGCTCGTGCTGCGCTCGCTCCAGGACCAGCGCTTCGTGCTCGAACGCCAGCAGTCGCTCCTCGCCCAGGGCGTGGCCGACAAGCTCGCCGTCGAGGTCGCGGCGGATATTGCGGAAGTGCAGCGCGAATTCGCCGCGCAGGTTGAAACCACCATCGGCAACGCGCCGCCCAAGACCGCGGCCGCGTCATTCGATCCCAAGCTGCGCGAGGCGTGGCCGCTGGCCGAAGTCGGTTTCGTGGTCGACCTCTCGGGACAGGTCCTTGCGCCGCTGCTGACCGATGCGCGGCCGGTCGCCCGCGAGTTCCGCATCCAGAACGATCTCTTCCTCTGCAACCGCGTGAGCGTGGAGGTCTATGCGAACTCGCCGACAAAAGGTCAGGTGAACCTATCGCAGGTCTTCAGCGACGGCGGAAACCAGGCTCCCTTGGGAAACTACAGCCAGAAGTTCAATGCCCGGAACGTGGAGCCGCAGGGGCAGGGAGTTCTTTTGCCCCAATACGATGGTTTGAACAAAGCCGGTGAACCCGTTCGGCAACGAGCAGAGCTGAAACAATCGACTCCGCCCATCGACAGCAATGTTTCCAAGCTCCAGACGTCGGAGGCCGAGTTCCGCCAGCTCGTCAGCGGGGCGCAGGAAGGCGTCGTGGCGCGGTTCCTCCAGAACAAGCTCCGCGTGCTGCTCTGGTATCGCACCTCCCGCGATCCGCAGATCGTGTTCGGCGCGCAGCTGGATCTGCGGAAGCTGACCGAGCGGCTTCGCTCCACGGTCGAATTGGACCCGGCCCTGCAGGGCGACTTCGCGATCGCCCTGCTGAACGACTCTGCCCAGCCCATCGCCGTGTCGCCGGCCGGCGTGACCGTGCCAAACTGGAGACGGCCCTTCGCCGCCGCGGAAGTGGGCGAGGCGCTGCCGCACTGGGAGGCCGCCGTCTATCTCATGGCCGGCGACCGTCTCAACGCCACGGCCGCCACGCTGCGCTGGTCGCTGCTCCTGCTCGTCGTCGTGATGCTCGCGGCCATCGCGGGCGGCGGTGCGCTCCTGGTGGTCGACGGCCGGCGACAACTCAGGCTCGCGCAGCAGAAGACCGACTTCGTCAGCAACGTCTCCCACGAGCTGAAGACCCCGCTGACCAGCATCCGCATGTTCTCCGACCTGCTCGTCGAAGGCCGGGTGACCGACGAATCAAAGGTGCGCGGCTACCTCGGCATCATTTCGGCCGAAGCCGCACGGCTCACCCGCCTGGTGAACAACGTCCTCGACTTCGCGCGCATGGAACGTGGGGACCGGAAGTTCGACGCCCAGCCGCTCGACCTCGCGGCCTTGGTCGCCGAAACGGCCACGACAATTAGGCCTCACCTTGAGGCGGCCGGGCTTCGCCTCGAACTCAGCCTTCCGGAGACGCCGCTCAGCGTTTCCGGCGATCGCGACGGCTTGTCGCAGGTCTTGTTGAACCTCATTTCCAACGCCGAGAAATACGCCGCCTCCGGCGCCGTGGTGGAACTGGACGCTTCTCGGATCGGCACGCAGGTCGTCGTTTCCGTCTCTGATCACGGACAGGGCGTGCCTTCCGGGTTGGGCGAACGGATCTTTGAAAAATTCTTCCGCGCGGACGATGCCTTGACCAGCGGTGTGCCGGGAACCGGCCTCGGGCTCACGCTGGCCCGGCAGATAGCGCGCGCCCACGGCGGAGACATCGTCTATTCGCCACGCGAAGGAGGAGGCAGCCGTTTCATCCTGACCTTGCCCGCGCTTCTAACCACCCGATGAAACCAACCCTTCTGATCGTCGAGGACGACGCGAACATTCAGCTCGGTCTTCGCGAGCTGTTCACCGGCGAAGGCTTCCACGTTGTGGTCTGCTCGCGCGGCGACCAGGCGCTGGCCGGCGTCCGCAAAGAGAAACCCACGCTAGTGATTCTCGATGTCATGCTGCCGGGCATGAGCGGCTACGATGTCTGTCGGCAACTCCGCACCGAAGGCCTGCGCGTGCCGATCCTGATGCTCACGGCCAAGGGCCAGGAACTCGACAAGGTCATAGGGCTCGACCTCGGCGCGGACGACTATGTCACTAAACCCTTTGGCGTGCGCGAACTGCTCGCCCGCGTGCAGGCTTTGCTCCGGCGCACGCAGGGACCCGCCGCGACCGCGCCCAACGCGCCGTTTTCCATCGGCGAAACGACGGTTGATCCGAGGACGTTCCAGATCCGGCGAGGAAAGAAGACCGACGATCTCACGGCCAAGGAGATGGCCCTGCTTCAGTTCCTCCACGCGAATCTCGGCGAAGTGCTTTCACGAGATCGCCTGCTCAACGAGGTATGGGGCTACAACTACGGTGGAACCACCCGGACGCTCGACCAGACCGTCGTCCAAGTGCGTAAGAAGCTGGATGATCCCGCCGACTCGCCCCGCCACCTGCTGACGGTGCATGGGGTGGGTTACCGACTCGTCGGGTAGAGCTTCGGCCGCGCGGTTGGGCGGATGATCGCCGGCTTCTCCCGCATGAGTTCTTCGCCGTGAGTATTCCCCCGTGGATAAATCTTCGGTCTGCTGCGTAACATCCGCCATCTCCCAACGTCATCGATCTTGTTACGGGCGGATGTCTGCGCTGACGCATGGCTACGGGCGACATTGAACTGAGCGGTTGCCTGGAGCGGGTGCGGCAGCGGGACGAGGCGGCAGCACGCGTCCTGGTGGAGCGTGTCCAGCCGCTGGTCGAGAAGCTGGTGCGCGCGCATCTGCCCCGGAACGACGATGTCGAGGACCTGATGCAGGACGTATTTCTCAAGCTGTTCAGCCGGCTGGGCCAGTATCGCGGGCAGGTGCCCTTCGAGCACTGGGTCTCGCGGGTCGCCGTGTCGACGTGCGTCGACCGCCTCCGCGCGCAGAAGCGCCGGCCGGTCACACGATGGACCGATCTTTCCGAAAGCGAGCAGAGGCTCGTCGATTCGCTGGCCGCCGAAGTGCCGGCCGGAGCGCCCGAGCTCGACGCCTGGGGCGTCATGGAGAAACTCCTCGCCGCGCTGAGCCCGGCCGAAAGGCTCATCATTTCACTCGCGGACATGGAGCAGAAAACCATCCAGGAAATCAGCGAGCTCACCGGTTGGAACTCGGGCGTTGTCCGTATCCGCGCCTTCCGCGCACGGCAGAAGCTCAAATCCCTTTACCAAGAACTGGAGGCAGGACGGCTATGAACGAATCAGGAAAACGTCTGGGGAAACTCGTCGAACTGGCCCGGCGCGGGCGGCCTGAAACTGAGCCCGCAGGTTCGCCCGCGTTCACGGCACGGGTGATCGCCCAATGGTCGGCGGATCGTGACGGGGCGCCGGACTGGTTGGGGGAGCTTATCCGCCTTGGCCGTGTGGGGTTGGCTTTCGCGCTGGTCGTTCTGCTCGCGTCGGTGGTCTTTCATCGTCCCACGCCTTCGGGCGCGGGCGACTTGCTGGCCGCATTTGCCGGGATCGAACCTTCCGCGATGAGCGGGCTGTGACGCGATGAACGACTCAAGGACATTCCGAATCGCGGGGCTGCTGCTGGCCATCTACCTGGCCGGGCTGGCGACAGGGTGGTGGCTAGCCCCGAAGGGCGGCGATGGTGAGGCGTTGAAGCGGTCCTGGGCCGTGACCAAGGAAGGTGTTCCCTTCAAACCGGGCAGCGTCGAGATGAAGGCCGCGGTGATGAAGGAATTCGACGAGCAGCTGAAACTTTCCGCAGAACAACGGGCCAAGATCCAGGACCAGGTTTCCAACTGGGCGCTGGAGATTCGCCAGATGCCCCGGCCGCTTCCGCGGCTTCGATCGGCGGCCATGGAGAAGTGGTGCGCCGCGATCCGCACCAATCTCACGCCGCAGCAGTTGCCTGCCTTCGACGAGATGATCGAAACCGCCCGCCGGATGCACGTCAACGTGGCCCGTCCCGCGAAGTGACCACCCGATTTACATTCCGTCTAGATCCATGAAAACTTTGATTCACCGAGGACGCACGAAGCACTCCTTCTGGTCCGCCCTAGTGCTGCTTTGGCTCGCGGCCGTCGCCGGCGTCCACGCCGCCGACAACGTCCTCGGCGTAGCCGTGACGAACTACACGGGCTGGTTGATCGAGGGCGATTCCGTCGCCGGCGCAGCCTACAACCGCGACGCCATCCGGGCCGCGGCCATTACCCGGGCGGACAATTCTGGATCCGCGACCAGCCGCGTCTACAGCTCCATCACGTTTCTCCGCCTGGTCGACACGAACGGCACTGCCGTGGCGCTCCGCGTTTCCCCCACGGAGACGAACAGCCTGGTCAGCGTGACGAACTCGGTGAACACCGCCCCCGGCGGCGTCCAGAACTTCACCAACGGCTTCATCATCCGGCCGACACAGCGCCTTCAACCCCACGCTCCCTACCGTGTCCAGGCCTTTACGTTCAGCCCGTTCATCGGCTCAAGCGATCAGGACATACTGCGGACCTACCTGCATTTCACCAACCGCACCTCGGCCGACGCCGCGCTCAACACCATCGGTGCCATCACGAATCCACCGTCTTGGAACAAGCTGACGGCGGTGGCCACGGTGCCGTCCCGCTCCGCGTTCAGCGTGAACGTTCCTTGGACCGTCTGGCGCTACGACAACTTCGCCAGCGCCGTGGCCGGGTCCGACCCGGTGCCGATGCTCTTCGCCTGGATCCTCCGGGACGACCTCGGCAACAACATAGGCCTGAAAAGTTATGGCACGGTCATCCAGCCGTCCGTCCCGCAGTTCGTGAGTTCTGCGCTGAAGGAACCGGCCACCAACTCGGGCACCACGACCGTCGACATCGAACCCGCCAATGGCGTGCAGCTCGATCCGGTCAACCGCACCTACAAATTGGACGTAGCCCTGTTCGTCACCAATTCCCCGGGCCAATTCCCCGAGGCCTTCGGGACCAACTCCACGCCTGCCAGCCCTTTGTTCCATTTCAGCGGCGAACTCGACTTCGGTCCGGTCCGGACGTTCTTCAGCCAGTTGTCGTCCGATCCGTGGGTGCCGCCATTTGTGGGCTCGCCGGTCGCCATCCCCGCCCATCTCCAGGTCTCCGGCCAGTCCGGCGTGGTCGTGGGCGCCGCAAACGTTACCTACGGCAACGGCGCACGCCTCGGCGTTTATTTGCAGAGCAACGGCATCGCGCTCTTCACCACGAATCCGATAGCCGGCCCGAGCCTCGGGATCACCAATGTCCCGCTAGTCACGGCCGTGACGCCCGTGCTGGACTTCGGCTTCGTCAACGGTGTCGCCTTCATCCGGACAAACACCCAGTTGAACGCTGCGGGCGGATCGGCCGAAGTCACGGCCTTGCTCCCCGCCGGTTTCGGCATCCGCACCAACGGCTCGCTCGGGCTCGTTAGTTCGCGGGTCTTCAAGGGCGTCGCGCCCATGGGCCGGATGAGCTTGGGCGAAGGGCTGCTGCCGGATGCGCCGGCGGCGTTGACCACCGCGATGTTCGCCTCGGTCGATTCGCACCCGCTCGTCTTCCTGGCCAGCAGCCTCGTGTGGACGCCGACCCTCGGGGCGTTCTCCCTCACGACGGTCTTCCCGCAGCACGTGGCGAACGTGGAATTCAGCCTGACGAACGGAAACCGCTTCTCGAACCACCGCCACTACCAGGCCGTGTCGCCGGCGGCGGTCCCGTTCGTGACCATCGGCACCTCCAACGGCTTTGCCCGGCTCTACGCGGACTTCGACTACCGCGCCACGGGCGGCGTCTTCACCGCGCACTTCCCCTACGGCGCGAAGGTTGCGTGGACCAACGGCGGCCAGCTCCGCATCCGTGACGGCGTCGTCTCCCAGACCAATGGCGGCAGCTTCCTCGCCGGTGTTACCCCCGTGACGGTTCCCTATCCGGCCGACTGCGTTGGCTGCGTGGCGACCAACGCGATGACCAACGTCACCGTCGCCCCGATCTCGCAGACACTTCTGCTCACCCAGGACGGCGGCCTCATCGGGAATGGAAATCCGCTGACCAACCGTTCCCTCGCCTGGGGCTACATCGCTTCGAGCAACGACTTCGCCAACCGCATCCAGACCACGACCAACGTCGGCGTCCACGTCCCCGGCAGTTCTCTGCGCGGTGGTGAAACCCTCCTTCCCGGCGATGGCGGCGGAGCGGTGCTGATGCTCACGGGCGTCGATGCCGACAACCTTTCCTATCTCGAACGGCCCGACTTCAAGGGCACGCCCAACTTCGCCGCCTACCAGGAGGGCCTGGCCGACTACGCGGGCGTGAACTATTCGGTCGTCAGCAACGTCGCCCGCTACGCCACCAGCATCATGGCCGGGGTGAAGATCGCTGGTTGGCCCCTGGCGAGCCGCAGCAAATACTACGCGCGTGCGTCCGGCGTCAGCGGCATCCACGAAGCCACTGCCGGGGGCTTCCCGAGCAACGCCGCGCTCTACGGCTACTCGATCATCCTGTCGAACTACTCGCTCTCGTTCCTCGACGGGGAGAACAAGGACTCCCGCACCTTCGGCAGCCTGCGCCTGCCTTATCCGTCCGGCATCACGCAGGACTTCTCCAACCTGCAGTTCTCCTGCCCCGGCGGCCTGCTCTCGGCGGAGATCGGCGGCATCGCCTCCAACATCAAGCGGCTGCAATACTGGGACGCCGACATCGTCACCCGCTCGCTCACCTTCGTCTCGCCGGATGAATGCAACCCGATGGACGGCTACGTCACGATGGGCGTTACGGCCTACGCCTCTCAGTTCAATTCGCTCCTTTCCGGCACGCTCGGGTTCAAGACCAACGGCCACATCATCAGCCGGGACTTTGCGTTGTCCGTCGGACTGACCGATCTGGATTCACGCCTCAAGCTGTCGAGCGACGCCGGGTTCAACGGCCCGGCCGGGGAGAAGTATCAGTTCATCCCGTCCGCCGACGCCTACTACAACGACTACGCCGCGCGACCCGGAACGGGCGAGGGTTCCTCGAAGGGTTGGATCAACCTCGCCGGCACGCTCAACGTCCCGTTCTTCGAGGATCTCCGCACCCACATCCATGCCGGCGCGAAGATCACGAACACCACCGCGGCGCTCAACCTCATGGGTGGCTGGCCCCGTGAAACCGGCAAGCCCAACTACGGCTGGCGCATCTCCAGCGACGACTATTTCAACAACACTGAATTCGACGGCGGCAACCGTGGCTGGCCGAGTTCGTTGACCACGGTCGAGGACTACCGCGCGAGCACGATCGAGGACTACCATCCGCGCGCCCAGCGGCTCTGGCTCGGGTTCGTCGACTTCGACTATCCGCTCGCGTGGTCCACGGCCAGCCGTTCGTTTGCCTCGTGGGAGCCCAAGGAGCGCGACTTCCTCATCCTCCACACCTCGTCGCAGGTGCCCTACATGAGCGCCGAGAAACTGGAGATGACCTTCGGCCTGCAATACGACGGGTTGCCCCAGATCAACCTCGCGAACATCGCCTTCGACCTCGTCGAGGACGTGACCGGCGTGGCCAAGAGCGTGACCGACGCCGTGGGCGACGCGGCGCGCGCGGCGTTGGAGGATGGGCTCGCGGACTTCGACGCGATGCTCGACGACCTGCCGGAAACGCTCTTCGACCCTGTGCTCGACGCGGTCATCGATCCCACCATCGGAGCACTGCAGCAGCAGCTTTCCCAGACGTGGAGCAACACCACGTCCGCCAACTGGGAAGGCGCGGTCAACAACCTCCTCGCCCAATACATCCGGGGCTCGGTCGCGGGAGTGCCGACCAACGTCGCCTTCAACCTCCGGTCGCTGGCACAGCTCAACATCAACACCCCCGGTCTTGTCCGTGATCTCGACCAACGTCTCTCCCGGATCGATTCGATGATCTCGACCAGCCGCTATCTGATCGTGGAAAGTCCGGCCGGCTCCGGCCATCGCAGTGTCGGTTCCAACCTCGTCCACTCCCTCATCGGCAACCTGGCTCCGCAGTATCTGGCGAACGCCACCGGCTCCGCGCTCGACGCGCTGCTGGTCGCAGCCGACCCGACCTTCGACGCGGTCGATCAGACACTCGGGGTGCTCGAATCGGACGTCGTGAACATCCGTTCCGGCATCATCGCACCGGGCGGTCTCGGTCGGGAACTGAACGACGCCATCATCGCGGCCAGCTCCGACATTGACCGCGCCGCGTCCAACTCCGCCTACCAGGTCCAGGCCTGGCTCGTCTCCATCCATGACGATATTCCCTACTACACCCCGGAGGAGTTGAAGGCGGAGATCCGGAAGAAGATCGACGACGCGTTCTACTCCGAGCAGGTCAGCGCCACCGTGAAGACGATTCTCCGCGCGTGGTTCCAGGAGATCGATTCCGCCGTCCGCGAAGGCGTGGACTCGGCGATGGCCCAGTTCAACCGCACCATGCGCGACCTCATTTCGCAGTCGCTTGCGCAGGTGGACGACGCCATCAACCCCCTCATCGGCGAGGTGAACTCCGTCCTCGGCGCCGGGCGTGTTTCGGGCTACGCGCACTTCAAGGGCGACTCGCTCGACGAGGCCCGCTTCGACGCGCGCTGGCGCTGGAAGGTGCCGGACGACCTCAAGTTCGACGGCTACGCGCTCATCCACGAATACAACACCGGCGGCGACCGGACCTGCGCCAGCTTCGGCGGCAGCTTTGTCGACGTCACCATCGGGGCCTTGGACGTAGGTCTCGAATGGATCGCGCCGGATCTCCGCGCGACCGTCGCGGGCAAATTCGCCTTCAACACCAACGGCGTGCTCATCGGCCTCGGCGGGTCCTTCGAGACGACGGGTGAGTTCAAGCTGGAGGACACCTTCACCGTGAAACACCTCGGCGCGGCCGCGTTCTTCGGGCTCACGGAGAACTACCTAGCGGCTACGGCCGAACTGAGCTTCAACGGCTACGAGGCCAGCGGGTCGCTCTTCTTCGGCACGGCCTGCACTCTCGACCCGATATTCCTTGTCGATCCGGACGTCGGTAAGCTGGTGAAGAACGGCTCGTTCTCCGGCGCCTACGCCTTTGGACGCGTCAGCATTCCTGTCACCGAAGTGGTGCTGGGCATCCCGTGCTCGTGCCTCTTCTGCATCTCGGCCAGTTCCGGAGTCGGGGTCGGCTACCGCGCCGAGGGCCATGAGTTCATCGGCAAGGTCGAGGCCGGCGTCAGTGGTGAGGCCCTCTGCCTCGTGAACATCTACGGCAACGTGACGCTCGTCGGCAGCATCGGGCAGTCCGGTCCGAAGTTCCTCGGCATCGGCGAGGTCGGCGGCTGCATCGGCCACAAGCCCATCGAGCTCTGCCACGACTTCCGGGTGACCCTCAGCTACGACAGCGGCAAGTGGGCCGTCGACCACCAGAAGAAATGAGGAACCGACGATGAAACCTGCTTCTTTCAAAACCTTCCCGAACACGCCGCCCCGTTTTCAGATGAACGTCCTTCGCCTCCTCTTCGCCGCCCTGATGCTGTTGGTCGCGCCGTCGCTGCGCGCCCAGGAAAACCTGATCGGCACCATCGGCCTCGCCCACACCGATCAGAACGGCCGCCAGTGGGCCTACATCACCTGGCAGGGCAACGACGGAGCGGGCATCGCCAATGAGGCTTTCGCCGTCTACGGGAAACCCGGCGACGCTTCTTCGACGTCCGACTACTCGCGTTTCTCCATTGTCTCCCGCCAGCAGGACACCCACGTCATCCAGTCGCTGCTGCAACGCGGCGTGAACCTCGGGGACAACCTCATCGTCCTCGACGGCGACCTCGCCAAACTCTTCGGCGATGTGATTCCGGCGGGAACGATCTCCTTGGCGGAGAAGCTCTCGGCCGTTCTCCGCGGCACGACCGGAAACGACCGCAGCTTCCGCAACCTGACCCTGCTGGCGCGCATCCATCCCGGCGTCGCGCTGAACCTCGGCATCGCCGTGGCGGAACAGTTTCCCGCCGGCGTGACCAACATGACCTTTGAGGTCCGGCGCTGGAACCTCGCCACCTCGTCGGACCGGGCCGTCGTCGGCCGTGTGACCGTCCAGGCCGGCTCGCGGCTCATGCTGCCCGCGCCGGGCGCAGCGGTGGAGCTGCCCGACACCACGGGGAGCGGCAACTTGAACATGAAGATGCGTTGGGCCGTGCCTGACGCGTTGCGCCGTCTCGGGTTGGCCACGCACGGCTTCAACGTCTGGCGCGTGAACAAGAACTACGCCGAAGCCGCCGGCTGGAACCTGTCGCCGCCAACGTCTGACCAGCTCCTGGGCGGTTCCGCCACGAGCCCGCTGGTGGTCCGCCGCATCAATACGGTCCCGATCCTGGCCGCGAAGTATTTCTCGCCGGGCGAGGTGGCCAACTTCGGCACCAACGGCGACGCGGCGACGTTCTTCTTCACCGACAACAACGACGCCTTTAAGGGCGCCCAGCCGTTCGTCGACGGCGCCGGCTACTACTATTACGTGACCGCGCGGGACCTTTTGGGGCGGGACGGCACGCCTTCGCCCGGCACGCTGCTCAGGGCCTGCGACCGCATTCCTCCGCAACCGCCGCGCAACCTCAGGGTGCGGCCCGTGCATGCCTATCTGCCCGGCAATTTTTCCGATGGTCTCCTGCTCTCGTGGGAGCCGCCGATCGGCGGTAGTCCCGGATTGGCCTACCATGTCTACCGCTACGAGAGCCTCGCCGAACTGAAAGCCAACTCGGGCAGCGTCGTCAGCAACCACATCGCCGGGCCGCTGACGTTCCCGCCGAACACCGATCCGCTGCGCTATATCGACCGGCCCTGCACGAACTCCTTCATCACGACGTCGAACACGACGTTCTGGTATGTCGTCCGGGCGACGGAGACAACCGGCTGCGGCACCAACGTCTCCAACCCAAGCGGGCCAGGATTCGGTTCCTGCCGGGCATGGAGCGGTCCCGGCGCGATCAACGGCATTTTCTACACGACCTGCCTGGTTCCGTCGGTCCTCTGCCACACCAACGGGCTGGCGCCGAACCCGAATCCCAACCCGAACTGCTGTCCCTATCGGCTCATCTGCTATCGGGAGAGTTCCGCCATCGAATGGGCCGAGTTCAGCTATCAGCGGAACGGCGTGCAGCTCACCAATCGCGTCTACTTCACGTCGAAGGGCAACTCGGCGACGATCGAGATCTGCCTGCCTTCAGGCCAGCCGCAGCAGATCCGGTGCTGCGTCGGAACTTCCGGCGGAGCCGTCGCCTGCGCAGGTCCCTGCGGTGTGTTGGACTGCAATCCGCAGCAGATCAATGTCATCACCTTCAAGGCCAAGGTGACCGTGACCCGCACCCTCCAGTCCAAGGGCGACCCGGTCGGCGACTGCACGACGCACTTCCATCGCCTTCCCTACGGCGATCCGGTGACCGGAAGCCCGGGGATTGGAACCAACGGCATCGACATCCAGCTCACGCTTCCTCTGGGCACCAAGGAATATCGCATCTACCGGAGCGTCGACGGTGGACCACGGAGCCTCATGGCGGCGGGGACGAACTCGACCAACTCGGTCCTGATCTCGGACACCGCCTTGCCGATCAATTCGTCGATCATCTGCTACTATTCGCAGGCGCTCGACGTGAATGGAAACCCCGGACCGCTCACACTCCTCGAACCCTGCCTGCCCGTCGCCGGATCAATCCCGGCTCCGCAACAATCGCCGATTTCGGGAAACTCGGTGACGATCTTCGGCTCGCAGATGAACCTGTCCTGGTTCTGCCCGACGCCCGGCATAGACCATTTCGAGGTGCTCCTCACCGAAGATGCGGTCATCACTTCGTCGCTCCTGACCCCGGTGCCCGCTCTTCCGACGGCGCTCGTGGGCGGAGGAGCCTTCGGCCTCCGCACGTTGGCCGTCCCCGTGTCGGAAACGACCGGCTACAAGACCTACCGCACGCCGAGGGTCGGCGCGCTCTTCGGCACCAACGATCTCTTCAACGTCTCGGCCACGACCGAGGCCGGAAAGACCGTCGCGGTGCTCGTCCGCGCCGTCGACATCCACGGGAACCGTGGTCCGCTCAGCAACGAGGAGGACTTCACCGGAGCGCTGGAGAAAAGCATGCTCGTGCTCCAGGTCGCCTGGCCCGCCCGCGCGCTGCCGCTGCCGGCGGCGCACACTTACGATCCCGCGCTGACCATCCGGCAGATCAAGGACGATGGTTGCTTTGAAGGCGTCGGAATCGTTGTCGGAAGGACGCAGCTCGAGAATTTCTTCAGTTGCGTCGATCTCCTGGTCGACAAGTCCAAGACCGAGACCTCCACCGATGAACTCGGCCACAGTGTGTTCCCGTTCGTCGTCTATCGGCAACAGGTGGCGAACCCCCGGTTCCCGGTCGTTTCCGGCGATGTCCTCCAGGTCACGCCGTTGATCGAGAAGGTGTATCTGGAAGAGGAATCGCCCCCGAGCGTCAACTACTGGCGCATGAGGGACTCCTTCATGATGCTCCGGGCAAACGGGGTGCAGCAGCTCTCGGACATCATCGTGCGCGATACCCAACCGGTAGTCGGAGGCGCGCGCTACCGCTACACGCTTGTCCGCTTCAAGACCAACCACGAGATCGAGGAGATCGTTCCCGCGGGAGAAATAGAGGTGACCGAATGAAAATCCATCTTCTCGCCTGTGCCCTAGCCGTCCTTTCATCGACCGCGCCTGCCTTCGCCGTGGAACGCTGGGCCTACGAATCACCGACGGAGTTTTTCACCCTCGGCGATTTCGACGGCGACGGCCGCGACGACCTCGTCGTCCCCGACAAACCCACGGGCTCCTTCCGCGTGGCGCTCCAGCTCTC
>JBBRDN010000039.1:0-25088 GCA_038203875.1 Verrucomicrobiota bacterium | reverse complement strand
CCAGCCGGATTTCCGGAGCCCCACCCGGCTTCGGCAGCTCCGCTAAAACGACGATGTTCGCTCGAGGCTTTCCGCGAGAGACCGGACAATCATCCGCTGGCCCAGAGGCGGCGCGCACGGAGTGACGCGCCCTACCGGCGACAGGCGGCCCCTCGGTTCAGGGGCCCGACTCCGGACTGGCCGATTGCCGAATCCCGTGAAACGTTTCCGACGGCTTCGATCCTCGAGGAGCCAAAGATTCCATGCTGTTTAATCGATTCAGGCAGATCGGCCGCGCGGTGGAGCACGTCCAGCGCTACCGGACCATCATCGGCGTGTTCCTCAAATACGGCTATGAGGACCTCGTGCGCCGCCTGCCGCTGCCCAGCGCGCTGCGGTGGTCGTTCCAGCGGATCCGTTTCCAGCAGCAGGAGATCGCGCTCCTCACGCCGCATGAACGGCTGCGGCGCGCCTTCGAGGAGCTCGGACCCACGTTCATCAAGCTGGGCCAGCTTCTTTCCACGCGCTCGCATCTGCTGCCGAAGGCGTTGGTCGATGAACTGGCCAAGCTTCATGACCAGGTTCCACCCATTCCCTTTTCCGAGGTCCGCGCAGTCATCGAACGCGAGCTGAAGGGCCCGCTCTCGGAGAACTTCATCACGGTCGACGAAGCCCCCCTTGGCTCCGCCTCCATCGCCCAGGTCCATTCCGCCATCCTCGCTTCCGGACACCGCGTCGTCATCAAGGTCCAGCGGCCCGACATCGAGAAGATCGTCCGGGTGGACCTGCAGATCATGGCCCGGGTCGCCGGGCTGCTGGAGAACCACGTCGAAGGATGGCTGGTTCACCGGCCCACGGCGGTCGTGGCCGAATTCGCCAAGCGGTTGGAGGAGGAGCTCGATTTCCGCACGGAGGCAACGCACCTCGAGCGCTTCGCCCACCAGTTCGACAAGGAACCCACGCTGCATGTGCCCATCGTCTACCGGGAGACATCGACCCAGCGGATCCTGACGATGGAACGCATCGAGGGCGTGAAGGCTTCGGACATGGAGGCGCTCGAAGCGGCGGATTTGAACCGCAAGGAGATCGCCACCCGCATCGCGGACCTCCTGATGAAACAGATCTTCGTCCACGGTTTTTTCCACGCCGACCCGCATCCGGGGAACATCCACATCCTTCCCGGCAATGTGATCTGCTTCCTCGACTTCGGCATGATGGGCTTCCTCGACCATCGCACCCGCGAGGTTTTCGCCGACCTCGTCACCGGCATCGCCCTGCGCGATGAAGCCGCCGTGTCCAGCGCCCTTCTGAAGCTCTCCGACGCCGAACTCGATCCGCCTCGCCCCGGTCTGGAGGCCGACATCTCGGACTTCATGCACCAGAACTTCTACCGGCCGATGGGCGAAATGGTCTTCGGCAAGCTGGTCACCCACCTCTTCCGCCTGACCGGCAAACACAGCCTGACGATGCCGGCCGACCTCTTCACCATGATGAAGGCGCTCAGCCTGATGGAGAATCTCGTCAGCCGCCTGGCCCCGTCGCACGACCTGCTTGAACAGGCCAAACCGTTCCTCCGTGAAGTCCACATCAACCGCGTCCGTCCCAAGCGCCTCCTCCGCCACCTCCTGTCCTTCGGCGGCGACGCCTCGACCTTCCTCAAGGAACTCCCCATGGAGATCCGGCGCACGCTGGCCACGATCAAGGGCGGCAAGGCCAAGATCACCTTCCGCCATGAGGGCCTCGAACCGCTCGACAACACGCTCGAACGCGCGAGCAACCGGCTTTCCTTCGCCCTAGTCCTGGCGGCTCTGCTCATCGCCTCGTCGCTCGTCATCCACGCCAGGATCCCGCCCAAATGGCACGACGTGCCCGTGATCGGCCTGATCGGCTATGTGTTCAGCGGCTTCATGGGCATCTGGCTGCTGATCTCGATCATCCGGCATGGAAGGATGTAGGTCAGGGTTCCATGTCTGAAAAACCCTCTTGGCAAAGTCCTCCGAATCCGCTTTCTTCCTCGTCCGCTTCGGCAAGTGCGCGGTTAGCTCAGTGGTAGAGCATTACCTTGACACGGTAGGGGTCGCAGGTTCGAACCCTGCATCGCGCACCATTCTTCCTCTCCAAAACGGAGAGCTATCCCAGATCAGACCCCTTTCTTGACCGCGACCTTGGGCTTGGTTTTGACGGTCTTCCAAATGTCCACCCGCACGGTGTTCGTCTGATTGGGCCCCTGCGTGCTGCGACCATCCGCCACGTATCTCTCGAGGAGCTTGGTCAGGCGCGCGACGATCTCGGGATGTTTGTCCTGCAGGTTCGCCTGTTCGCCGATGTCCGTCGCGAGGTCATAGAGCTGGACGTCGGGCAGGCCCGCGTTCTTGGCGGCACCGGGACGCGGTTCGCTCCAGCCTCCGGAGTCGCGGCAGATCGCGAGTTTCCAATTCCCCTGCCGGATGACGAAGGAGCCGTTGATCGAATGGTGGACGATCGCTTCACGCACCGGCTTGGCGGCTTTGCCTTCAAGGATCGGGAGAATGCTGACGCTGTCTTCGCCCGCCGTGGCCGGAATCTTCACGCCGAGGATGTCGGCGGTCGTCACCATGAGATCGGTCAGACAGATGATCTGGTCGGACCTGGTGCCCGGCGCGACCCGGCCGGGCCAGCGGACGATGAAGGGGATATGATGGCCGCCATCGAAGACGTCCGCCTTGTGGCCGCGGAAGACATGGCTCGGGTTGTGACCCAGCGCGGCGAGCGCGGGGAAGTTGGCTTCCGGCGAACAGCCGTTGTCGCTGGTGAAGATGACGAGGGTGTTCGCAGCAAGGCCTTGCCGATCCAGCTCGGCCATGAGCCCGCCCACAACTGCATCGGTCTGCATGACGAAATCCGCGTAATGGGTCAGCCCGCTTTTGCCCTGCCATTCCTTGGTCGGCGCAATCGGCGTGTGCGGAGACGGCAACGGGAGATACAGGAAGAAAGGTTTGCCCGCCTTGGCGTCAGCGGCGCGGGACTTCACGTAGTCTGTCGCCTTGGTCGCAAGGGTCGGCAGAACGTCTGCCGCCTCGAAGTCCGGTGCGGCCGGTCCACGCCGGGTCTTGCCGTTGGAACGGCCGAGGAACATCGGGAAGTCCTTCTCCACCGTGGGCAGCTTCGCGACACGGTCGTTCTCGATGAACGTGTAGGGCACCATGTCGAGCGACGCGCTGATGCCGTAATAAAAGTCGAAGCCCACGCTATTCGGTCCGTTCACGATGGGCTTCGAGAAATCGATCCCCTTCGACTGGTCGGCCGTCTCGATGCCGAGTTCCGCCACCGCCGCGCCGGTCTTCTTGGCCCAATCCATTCCCAGATGCCACTTGCCGATGCAGCCGGTGTGATAGCCCTGGTCCTTCAAGAACTGCGCTACCGTCAGGCGGCCGGGCTCGATCAGGCGGGGGCTGAGCCCGCCGAGAACGCCGCTTTGGAGACGTGAACGCCAATTATAGCGGCCGGTCATGATGCCGTAGCGGGTCGGCGAACAGACGGACGAACTGGAATGCGCGTCGGTGAAGATCATTCCCTCCGAAGCCAGCTTGTCGACGTGGGGCGTGGCGATCTTGCCCTGTGGGTTCAGGCACTTCACGTCGCCGTAGCCGAGATCATCGCAGAGGATGTAGATGATGTTGGGCCGCGTGGCCGCCGGACTCACCACTGCACAAAGCACCAGCGCCAAAGCTGCCAGGAAAGGCTTCATGACCGGCAACGTAGCGACCCCAGCGACGGCGATGCAACGTCGCGGTCGCAAGCCCCAGTCCCAAACCAACGTTGCCGGTCGTGCGCGGGACTGCTACCAGCCTTACAGTCCACCGCCCATGAAACCATTCCCGATCACACTCGTCGCCTTCGCCCTCCTATCGGCAGTCGCCATCCACGCCGCGGATTCCAAACCAGCGCCGACCGGGGAGCCCGTAGTCTACAAGAGCGTCGAAAGCCGCGAGCTGAAGCTGTTCATCGACAAACCCGCCGCCTGGAAACCGACCGACAAACGCCCGGCCGTCGTCTTCTACTTCGGAGGCGGTTGGGTTGGAGGAACCCCGACGCAATTCGTGAAGCAGAGCGAGTATCTCGCCACGTGCGGCCTCGTTGGAATCCGCGTCGACTACCGCACCATTCCGAAAGGCGACAAGGGACCGCCCACCGTCTGCTGCAACGACGCGAAGTCCGCCATGCGCTACGTGCGTGCCCACGCCACCGATCTTGGAGTGGATCCGCAACGCATCGCGGCGGCGGGCGGTTCCGCCGGCGGCCATCTCGCGGCCTTCACTGCACTCGTGCCCGGCATCGATGATCCGAAGGACGACCTCAAGGTTTCCTGTAAACCCAACGCGCTCGTCCTCTTCAATCCCGTGTTCGACAACGGTCCTGGCCAGTGGGGCCATGAACGCGTCGGCGATCGCTATCGGGAATACTCCCCGGCCCACAACGTGACCACGGACGCCCCGCCGACCGTCGTGTTCCTCGGCGACAAGGACGCGCTGATTCCCGTGTCCGTCCTCCACGACTTCGAGGCCTCGATGAAGCGGGCCGGCGCGCGCTGCGACGCGCACGTCTTCGCCGGTGCCGGACACGGCTTCTTCAACCGCGACACGGCAAACAACCGCTGGTTCACCGAGACGCTGACGGAGACGGACAAGTTCCTGACCTCGCTCGGCTGGATGAAGGGCGAACCCACTCTCGGCTCTTCCAAACCCTGAGTCTCAACCGGGCCTGCACCACGGGCGACGAGAACGTCGTTGCCCTCGGTCCGCGCCGCTGTTACGAGCCATCCACATTTTCCGGCCATGAAACCATCCTCCGCCCTCCTCCTGGCATTCCTGACCACCGGTTTGATCGCGCACGCCGCCTCGGCGCCGAGCTATGCCGAGCAAATCAAGACCATCCGCGCCGTCGGTCCCCAAGGCAAAGGCAACGCCGAGGCGACGGCCGCGTGGAAGAAACTGTCGTCGGCCAACGGCGCGTCGCTGACGACGATCCTGGCCGCGATGGACGGCGCCAATGACCTCGCATTGAACTGGCTCAGGTCCGCCGTCGACACGGTCGCGGGCCGCGAAGAAGCCGCCGGCCGGAAACTTCCCGTGGCCGATCTGAAGAAGTTTCTCGCCGACACTTCGCACCATCCGCGCGCGCGGCGCCTGGCCTATGAGCTGATCGCCAAAGCCGATCCCGCCGGCGCGACCAGCCTTCTCCCCACCCTTCGCGAAGATCCAAGCACCGAAATTCGACGCGAGGCGATCCAACAGCTCGTCGACCAGGCCACGGCCCTGACCAGGGCGGGGAACACGAACGGCGCCGTGCCGGTTTTCCAATCGGCCCTGCGCCTCGCACGGGATGTCGACCAGGTCGATCTGATCGCCAAGGAGCTCAAGACCGCAGGCCAGACGGTGGATCTGCCCGCCGTCTTCGGATGGCTGACGGACTGGAAGGCCATCGGACCGTTCGACAACACGGGCCGGGCCGGATTCGCCACGGTGTTTCCGCCCGAGCAGTCCATCGACCTCAACGCCGAACTCGACGGCAAGGCGGGCAAGACCCGCTGGGTGGCACTGAAGTCGAAGGACGACTACGGCATCGTCGATCTCAACAAACCGTTCGGCGACCTAAAGGAAGTGACCGGCTACGCCACGACGACCTTCTTTTCGGACAAGGCGAAGAAAGTGGAGCTCCGGCTCGGCTCGCAGAACGGCTGGAAAATCTGGCTCAACGGCAAGGAGCTCTTCGGCCGGGACGAATACCACCGCAACATGGAGATCGATCAATACCGCGTCGCCGCCGATCTCAAGGCCGGCCGGAACGTCATCCTCGTGAAGGTCTGCCAGAACGAGCAGAAGGAGGAATGGACCAAGAACTGGAACTTCCAGCTTCGCGTGACCGACGCCATCGGCACACCCATCGCGCAGGCGAAACCCTGAACCCGACTTTCTCCGCACCGCCATGAAACTCCCGACCTACGCCCTGTTCCTCGCCGTTTCGCTCCAATTGACGGCCGCCGACTGGCCGCAGTTCCGCGGCGCATCGGCCAACGCCCTCGGCGGCGACGCCGGGCTTCCGGCCAGGCTCGACGCGAAGAACATCACCTGGGCGATTGATCTTCCCGGGCGCGGATTGAGCAGCCCGATCATCGTGGGCGACCGCCTCTTCGTGACCTGCTCGAGCGGGCCGAAGCAGGAACGCCTGCACGTGATCTGCCTCAACGCCCTCAGCGGGGCCAAGCTCTGGGAGCGGCAATTCTGGGCCACCGGCCGGACGATTTCCCATGAGAAGACCTGCGTCGCCGCACCGACGCCCGCGAGCGACGGCAAACTCGTGTTCGCCGTCTTCTCCTCCAATGACCTCGTCTGCCTCGACCTCGATGGAAACCTCCAGTGGCTTCGCGGTTTGATGAGCGACTATCCGAACGCCGGCAACAGCCTGGGAATGTCGTCCTCGCTCATCGTCGCCGACGGCGCGCTCGTCGTGATGTCGGAGAACGACAGCGACTCCTTCACCGCCGGGATCGACGTGAGGACCGGCGTGAACCGTTGGAAGCTCGAACGGCCCAAGATGGCCAACTGGACTTCGCCCGCCTTGCTGAACGACGCCGCAGGAAAAACCCAGGTCCTCCTGCAATCCGGCAAGGGCCTCGCCGCCATCGATCCCGCGAGCGGCCGCACCGTCTGGAATTTCGCGGGCGGTGCGTCGACCATTCCGTCGAGCACCGTGGCCGATGGGATCGTCTTCGTCCCGTCCGGCGGCATCACCGCGTTGGAGCCTTCGGCCGACGGCTCCGCTCCGAAACAGCTGTGGAAATCCGGCCAATTAAGCCCGGCCACCGCGAGCCCGGTCGTGCTCAACAAACGCATCTACACGATCAACAACGCCGGGGTTCTCACCTGCGGCGACGCGGTCACCGGCAACCGCCTCTGGCAGCTCCGCATGAAGGGGTCCTTCAGCGCGACGCCCGTCGCGTCGGGCAACTTCCTCTACTGCGTCAACGAGAAGGGCGTGCTCCAAGTCGTCGACACCACGGCCCCGGAAGGCGCGATCACCAGCGAGTTGGACTTCGGCAAGACCGTCCTCGGCACCCCGTCGATCGCCCACAAGTCGCTCTACGTCCGCGCGGATGGGAAGATCTGGAAAGTCGGCGCGAACGAGGCGCTGTTGCGGTGACCAAAGGATGGAGGGTCATTCCCTGAGGCCGCATTCCTTCTCGAATCGGTTGATTTTCTCACGCAGGCCCGATGCGAACATTACGTCGCCACGTTGCATCTTGAGTGCCGGCGACGGCTCATGGGCCCTGGGCTTTTTGTCAACACCGGCGCGCGTGATCAGCACCACGTTGATGCCGTAGGTTTCGCGGAGCGACGCTTCGGATACGGTCTTCTCGTGCAGGGCCGGCCCAAGCCGAATCTGGGCAAGGAGGTAGTCCCCGCAAAGCTCTTGGCGGTCGCTCCAGGCGTTGTCGCACAACCGCTCGGCAAGCCGGTAGGCCATGTCGCGCGTCGGGAGGATCACCAGGTCGGCGCCGAGCTTTTCGAGCACGGTGGCGTGCCGGGCGTCGAGGGCGCGGCAGATGAGCCGCTTCACCTTGAGTTCCTTCAGCAGGAGCGTCGTGAGGATGCTGCCCTGCATGTTCTCGCCGATGCTCACGACGACCGCGTCGGCGTCCTGGACGCCCGCCTCCTTCAGGGCGGCCAAGTCCTCGGCGTCCATTTCGACCGCGTGAAACCCGTCCTCGGTGAGATCCTCGACGCGTTCGGCGTTCTTTTCGGCGAGGACGATCTCGCACCCGAACTCGGACAGCCTCGTGGCCAGGTGCGCGCCGAACCGTCCCGCTCCGATGATGAATATGCGTTGTGCCATGTAGTGTCGTGCGCTCAGCCCAGTGTCAGCTCCTCGTGCGGATGCCGGACCGGGCGTCGGTTTGTCGGCCGGGCCAGATAGACTGCCAGCACCAGCGGGGCGATGCGTCCCGTGAACATCAGGGAAATGATGACGGCCTTTCCGGGTCCGCCCAGCAACGGCGTCACGCCGGTGCTGAGACCGACGGTCCCGAACGCCGAGACCACCTCGAAAACCAGCGCGAGCCAGTGCTGGCTGGTCTCGGATGCGGGGCGGCCATCCTCGAAAAGCATGAGCAGCCCGACCCCGATCACGACGCAGAAGACGCCGAACAGGGCGAGCATCGTGGCCACGAAGGTAAGCTTCGGCGGCAGACGGCGGTTCCAGAACTGCACTTCGTCCCGTCGCCGCAACGCCGCCCAGGCCGTCAGCAGCAGGACCACCAGCGTGAGCGTCTTGATTCCACCGGCCATGGACCCGGGAGCGCCCCCGACGAACATCAACCCCAGCGTGGCCAGCAGGGTTGGCGGGTTCATTTGTCCGATGTCCACGACGTTGAAGCCCGCCGTGCGCGACATGGTGGAATGGAAGAACGACCAGGAAAGGCTTTCCGACAGGGACGCCTCCCTGAGGGTGTGGCCGGTTTCAAACATCCAGGAGACGGCGGTGCCGATGACTAGCAGCCCGGCCGCCGAGACGACGGATAACTTCGTCTGCAACGTGATTTGGCCGCGTCGCCTGGGGTCCCGGCGCCAGAATTTGTAGAAGCGCAGGTTGATCAGCGTCATCAACCCGATTCCTCCGAGTATGACGAGCCCCGACACGACCCCGAGCATGGCGGGATTCCCCCGCCAATGGGCGAAGCCGTCGGGTTGGATCGAGATGCCGGCGTTGCAGAACGCGCTCACCGCATGGAATGCGGCGGTCCATAGCACCCGGCCCGTTTCAGCCCGGGGATCCGCCTCCATCATCAGTGTGAAAAGGGAAACCGTCCCCGCCAGCTCCAGGATCAACACGAAGACGCAGGCGTAGATGAACACGTCGATGGGACGGGCCTGCTTAAGCCGGCCGACGGTGGCATGGATCGCCTGCTCGTCGGAAAGCGACAGCCGGTTCCCGCTCATGAGCACCAGCAAAAGGCTTGCCGTGAATATGCCGAGCCCTCCGGCCTGGATCAGCACCAGCAGGACAGCCTGGCCGAAGACGTCGAATGTTTCGGCCACGTTCACCGTGGACAAGCCGGTCACGCAAGTCGCCGAGGTGGAAAGGAAGAGCGCGTCCAGCCAGCCGATGTCCTTGCCGGGATTCTGCGACATCGGAAGAAGAAGAAGGACCGTCCCCAGCAGGATCAACGTGGCGAATCCCGCCGGGACCAGGCGCAGGTCCACGTCCTTGCGGCGGACCTTGAAGGTCTCCGCGGGCGCGTCGTTTTGAGATGCGGTCGGCATGGTGCTTGTCCCTTCGTCGGACGCAGACCAGCTGGTTTCACTCCGGGATGCAAGGGTCAAGGACTCGCTTGTCAAAGACGTCGCTCAAGCCGGTCCGGCCATCCGGCCGAGGGGCTCCCAAGTCAGCTCGGCTTGGCGTCGGGGGCGGATTCGCCCGAGGGCAGGAGGAGAAGCGAAGGGACCGTCATGAAGAGGCCTGTCATAACCAGCCAGGCTGTCAGCCGGGAGTCGGTTCCCGCATCGACCATCGCCTTGGCCGCCAGCGCGACCATGGTGAGGTTGGGACAAAGCAGCAGGAATGCCTTGGAGTCGCCGCCGGTCTTCAGCCAGCGGCGATGGAGGACCTCGCGGGCACCAAGGAGAACCCCGGCCGAAACCAGCGCCGACAGAGCCACCCAGTCGGCGAGGAATTTCAGATCGATCTGGAATCCCAGGGCGACGAAGAACACCGGGATGAGAAAACGATGGCTGACGGGCGCGATGTATTCCTCCAGGGAAAGCCCGTTGTGCCGGGCGCTGCTCATCGCCAATCCCAGGAAGAAGGCGGTCTTCGCCGCGTCCAGTCCGAGGCGTTCCCCCAGGGCGCAGACGCCGAGCACGAGGAGCACGAGCCAATGGATGCGCCACTTGGTCGTCCTCTCAAGGATGGTCTGGAACAGCGGCTTCAGGTGGGATGCGAACCGCGCGATCAGGAAGATCGTGGCCACGACCCCCGCCAGCTTGAGCAGCACCGACCAGCTCAACCCGTTTTTGAGGACCGTCGTCTCCACCGCCAGGACCACGATGGCCATCACCTCCAGGGCCACCATCGCATGGAGGATGAACTGCCTTGGTGCCTCGCTAAGTCCCGGATAGTTCTTCCACGCGGGATAGGCCATACCGACGGAACATGCCGTCAATGCGGCGGCGGCGACAAAAGACTGCAGCAGGTTCAGTCCCGTCATGAGCCCGAGACCGAAGGCGATGGGATACTGGATCAACGCCCAGGCGGCCGAGAACCGCAGCGGTCCCGCGAACGTGGCAAGCGGGGGAAGATCGACCTCCAGCCCCACCTCGAACAACAGGAGGAGGAACCCCACTTGGCCGGCCTGCTGCAGCATGGTGCGGACTTCCACGTTGACTGCGGGTCCCAGCACCATTCCAAACAAGGTGAAAGCGGAGAACACGAGGGCGGGCCTGCCCAGTTTGAGGCACAGGTCGGGCACCGCCATGAAAAGCAGGACCAGACAGATGATGACTTCAATGTTGCTCATTCGGTGAACGGTAAAAACGAGCGCTCGAGCCGCCCCCTCATCACCCTCTATATCCCTGCCGGGGCCGTCCATCAAAAACACGTGCTTTACCGGTCGTCTCCAGGGGATAAAATCGACGTGACGGGAACCACAGTTCACCCAAACCAATAGGACAACCCATGGTCAATCTGAACAACCTGAAGCTTTATCTCGCCGTTAAAAACCGGGACGAAAGATCCCACATGGAGGACAATCTTGTGCTGGACGGCTTCAACGTCCGAACTTTCGGAACGGCGACCGAACTCTGGTCTGCCTTCAAGGAAACACCGGCCCGGCTGGTCATCTCGGAACGACGGTTTCGGGACGGTTTTGGAGGATTGGACCTGGTCCGCGAAATCAGGAGCACCCACCTGACCCCCTATGTGTTCACCGCCGTCCTAAGCACGCTGGGGAGCGTCAAGGAAATGAAGGAGGCGCTGGCCGTCGGAGTAGACGACTACCTGGTGAAGCCCCACAACCCATACCAGCTCCGGTCCCGTGCCCTAGTGGGCATGCGCTGGTTGAACTATATCGACTCACTCTACGAAGCCCAGGCCGAGAAGAAGCGTTCCAAGAACTGACAGGTCGCCTCTTTTGCTGCGAACTTCAGGCGATCAGCGGAAGATGCTCGGGTTTCGAATTGTCGGATCGGTTAACTTTGGGGACAGGCAGGGAGATGAATTCCTCGTTGTCCTCCGGGCTTGGGTGGGGAAACTACCTTCATCCCATGAAACCGCTCGCACGTCTCGATCGCCGTTCCTTCCTCAAGGCCGCTGCTGTGGCCAGCGCACCGTTCATCCTGCCTTCCAGCGTCTGGGCGGCGGCGACGAAGCCGAACGGCCGCATCACGCTCGGCTTCATCGGCGTCGGCATCCAGGCGCGCGGGTTGATGGGCGGGTTCCTCGGAAAATCGGAGACGCAGGTCGTCGCCGTGTGCGACGTCGACACCACCCGCCGCAATGACGCCAAGAAGCGCGTCGACGATTTCTACGCCAAAAAGAACGACGCATCGTTCAAGGGCTGCGACGCCTACAACGATTTCCGCGAACTGCTCGCCCGAAAAGACATCGATGCAGTCGTCATCGCCACACCTGACCACTGGCACGCCTACATCGCCATCGCGGCGGCCAAGGCGGGCAAGGACATCTACTGCGAGAAGCCGCTGTGCCAGTCGATCGTCGAGGCGCGCGCGATGGTGAAGGCCGTCCGGTCGAACAAGCGCGTCTTCCAGACCGGCTCGATGCAGCGGTCGTCGAAGGAATTCCGCGTCGCCTGCGAGTTGGTCCGGAACGGCGTCATCGGCAAGATCGAGCGGGTCGATGTCGGCGTCGGCGGTCCGGGCAAGCCCTGTGACCTTGCGGAGGAAGCGGCCGAACCCGGCCTCGATTGGGACATGTGGCTCGGGCCGTCCGCCGTGCGTCCCTACAACTCCATCCTCAGCCCGCGCGGCATCCATAAACATTTCCCCATGTGGCGCGCCTACCGCGAATTCGGCGGCGGCATGGTCACCGACTGGGGCGCGCACCACTTCGACATCGCGCAGTGGGGCCTCGGCATGGACGACAGCGGTCCCGTGGAGATTCTGCCGGCCGACAAACCCGACGCGCAGAGCGGCGTGCGCCTGCGCTACGCCACCGGCGTCGAAGTCACCCACCAGTCCGACAAGCAGCCGGGCAATGGAATCTGGTTCCACGGCAAGTCGGGCGTTGTTTTCGTCAGCCGCGGCAAGTTCGAACTGACGCTGGATGGCAAGAAGATCGCCGAGGGCATCAAGAACCTCGACGAGGTCGCCGGAAACCATCTGGCCGCGAAGGCAGTCCGGCTCTATGACAGCGCCGACCACAAGGCCGACTTTCTCGCCTCGATCCGTTCGCGCCAGAAGCCGATCTGCGACGTCGAGATCGGCGCTCGCACCGTCAGCGTCTGCCACCTCGTCAACATGGCCTACTACCACGGCGAGGCGCTCAAGTGGGACCCGAAGCGCGAGAAGTTCACCGACGGCACGGGCAGGGCCGAGTGGCTGAACGTCCCGCATCGCGGGGCTTGGAAGGTCGGCTGAACAGGCCCGCCCATTTACCATGACGACAACTGCCGCCACCTGCCTCCGCGCTCTGCGCGCCTTCGCTTTGGTCACCGCCGTGGGAGGTTCCGCGCTCGCGCAAGGCCCTCCCCAAGCCGGCAAGACTCCGAGCCCCGATGCCTATCGCAAGTTCGCCCTGACCCATGAGGGCGATGCGGCCCGTGGCGCAAAACTGTTCGCCGATGAACAGAAACTCGCGTGCGCGAAATGCCATTCCATCGACGGCAAAGCATCGAAGGCCGGACCCGATCTCTTCGCCGCGGGAGACGCCTTTGCGCGGCGTGACCTTGTTGATTCCGTGCTCACGCCTTCTGCGACGATCTCGCCGGGCTACGGCACGGTCCTGATCGAGACCAAAGCCGGCGAGGAATTCCAAGGCGTGCTCAAGCAATCCAACGCGACCGAAGTCCAGTTGATGGGCGCCGACGGAAAGCTGATGCGCTTCGCCAAGGCCGACATCAAACGCCAGGAAGGCAGCGCCACGTCGCTCATGCCGGAAGGGCTGCAAGCCGGCCTGTCGCTGCAGGAATTCACGGACCTCACAGAGTATCTCACCACCCTGCGGCAGCCGGAGAACACGCTCGTCAGCGACCGCGGAATGCCGGCGGTCATCCCCGAGTTGGCCAAGCCAATCAGGGTCGAACCGTTCTTCACGCAGGCTCTGCAAATTCCCCGCGGCCGCGTGCCCACCGGCCTGACGGCCCTCCATCAAGTGCCGGGCTATCCGGACGCTTTCCTCGTGCTACACCAGAAGGGGATGATCTGGATGATGAAGAAGTCGGGGACCAACGAGACGAAGACCGTCTTCTCCGACCTGACGAAGGAAGTCTTCAGCGACCGAGGGCCGAATGGACTTCTGGGCATCGCCTTCCATCCCAAGTTCAAAACCAACCGGAAGTATTATCTCCAGCACCAGGTCTTCGAGGAAGGAACCGTCGCCACGCTTGTGGTTGAGAAGGAATTCTCCGCGGACTTCACCGCCGATTCAGGCAAACCCGCGCGGCGCATCATCAAGACCGTGAGCGTGGCCGAGGACCACAGCGGCGGCTGGATCGAGTTCGGGCCGGACGGTTTCCTCTACTTCCCCATGGGAGACACCGGACCGCACAACGACCCCAACGGCCACGCCCAGAATTTGCGCCTCCTGCTCGGCAAGATGCTGCGCATCGACGTGGACCGGCAGGAAGGCTCCAACGCGTATGCCATCCCCAGGGACAATCCTTTCGTCGGACAAGCCGACGTGCGCCCGGAGATCTGGGCCTACGGATTCCGCAACCCATGGCGCTTCAGCTTCGACAAGGTGACCGGAGATCTCTGGATGGCGGACGTCGGACAGGATCGGGCCGAGGAAGTGTCGATCGTCCATCGCGGGGAAAACCACGGCTGGAACGTTTTCGAAGGCTTCGAACCGTTCTCCAACCAATTCAGGGTGGAAGGCCGCAAGTTCACGCCGCCCGTGTTCGCCTACCGCCGCAAATACGGGAACTCCATCACCGGCGGCTACGTCTATCGCGGTGACAAACAGTCGTCCTTCTACGGCGTCTATGTCTTCGGCGACTATACATCCAAGAGGATCTTCGGCCTCACCCAGGAAAACGGCGTTCTCAAGACCGTCCGCCAGATCGGCACCGTGCCACAGGCGCTCACCTCGTTCGGCACCGACGAGGCGGGCAATATCTACGCGATCGGTTTTGCGGGAATGGTCTACCGGCTGGATTTCGCCGACGCGCGCTTCGACGAGGTCAGACACGACTGATATCCTGGAATCCCGAATGCCAACTCCCCGCGATCCGAAAGAAGCCCGAAGCCCGAGGCGCGCGCATGCTTCCGGCTTCGCCCTCGAAACGTCGTCCGACCTTCGCCATTCGCCATTCGCCATTCAGAAAAGCTGCTCTCGCAGGAGGTTCCTCGGTCTCGTCGCCTCCGCAGCCATCGCCGGTCCGCTCGTCGCCGAGGATGCGCCGGAGCCGATCATCGACATCCACCAGCACCTGAACTACTCGGGCCGCACCGACGACCAGTTCATCGCGCACCAGAAGGCCATGGGCGTCACGATGACGATCCTCCTCCCGGCCGGACGTGTGCTTGATGTCGCGTCGACCCACAACGGCAAATCCAACGGCCTCGCCGCCCAGATCAGCGGCAACTCCGAAGCCGAAGCCTTCGCCAAGGCCCGCCCGCAGTCGTTCCGTTTCTTCGCCAACGAAATCACCGACCACGCCGAGGCCCGGACGACCATCGGGGCATTCCTCAAGCGCGGGGCCATCGGCATCGGGGAACAGAAATTCGGCGTGGACTGCGACTCGCCTGAGTTCCGCGGTCTCTGCGAACTGGCCGATGCCCATTCGGTTCCGATCCTCTGCCATTTCCAGCACGAGACCTACAACCACCACTTCGAGCGGTTCCACACGGTGCTGGAGAAGTTTCCCCAGGTCCGCTTCATCGGCCACGCGCAGACCATGTGGGCGCACATCGATGCGAAGTGCGAACCGAAGGTCCTCTATCCCACGGGCAAGGTGACTGCGGGCGGGTTGACCGATCGCTATCTCAAGGACTACCCGAACTTCTTCGCCGACATGTCCGCCGGCTCCGGTCTCAACGCGCTGCTGCGCGACGAGGAACACACGCGCGGGTTCCTCGAACGCCATCATGACAAGATCCTGTTCGGCAGCGACTGCAACGACGTGCTCGGCCGCGGCCCCGGCTGCCAAGGGACCCAGACCATAGCCGCCATCCGCCGCCTCGCTCCGACCAAGGCGATCGAGCGGAAGATCCTCTTCGGCAATTCCAAGAAGTTCTTCGGACTATGAGAATCAATGTGCCGCCGGGTGGCACAGGCCTCCGGCCTGCTGTTCCGGGTCTCCGGCCCGGAACGGCCAAGCGTGACCGGGACGAAGCGGGCCTGACCAGTGGCCTCGTGCTTCCAAACGGCCGCGAGGCGGGCGCGCCGGCTCCTGTGGCTCGTGCGCTCCGGGTGGAGGCCACAAACCGTTCCGGGCGGGACGCCCGGAACAGCAGGCCGGAGGCCTGCGCCACCCGCGCTATGTGCAGCCTGCTCGCGCTGTTGCTGGCGATGACTCTGTCTTCCTTGGCCGCAGCGGCTCCACAGGTCTCGACCAACGACCTCCCGCGCTTTCCCGCCGTCGAGGCGACGAATGCCCTCGGCACCTTCCAAGTGAAGCGCGGATTCAAGCTGGAGCTCGTCGCGGCCGAACCGCTCGTGCGCGACCCGATCGCCGCTTCATTCGACGAGAACGGCCGGATGTTCGTCGTCGAGATGGGCGACTACTCCGAACGGCGCGACGAAAAACTCGGGCGCATCCGCCTGCTCGAGGACACCGATGGCGACGGACGTTTCGACAAGGCCACGACCTACGCCGAAGGCCTCGCCTGGCCCACGGCGGTCATCTGTTCCCAGGGCGGAATCTTCGTCGCGGCCACGCCGGACATCCTCTGGCTCAGCGACACCAACGGCGACGGACGTGCGGATGAGCGCAAGGTCGTCTTCACCGGCTTCGGCGCCGGCATGGCGCGCCTCAACGTCCAGGCGTTGCCGAACAGTTTCCTGTGGGGCATCGACAACCGCATCCACGGGGCGACCGGACCCAACGGCGGCCGGATCTCCTCGCCTTCCGGCGCGTTCACCAACGAGATCGACCTGCGCGGCCGCGACTTCGTCTTTGATCCGAGGACCCTGCTGCTGGAGGCCACCACCGGCGGCGGACAACACGGCATGAGCTTCGACAACGCCGGCCGCCGCTTCGCCACAAGCAACAGCCGGCATCTCATGGCCTACCTGTTCGAGGAGCGTTACGCGCGGCGGAATCCGTTCCTCCAGCCGATGCCCGCGCTGGTCGACATCCCCACGGACGGCCCCGCGGCCGAAGTCTTCCGGATCAGCCCGGAGGAACCGTGGCGTGTGGTCCGCACGCATTGGCGTGTCTCGGGACAAGTCCCCGGAATGGTCGAAGGCGGCGGCCGCGCGTCGGGCTATTTCACCGGTGCGACCGGCGGGACGATCTACCGTGGCAATGCCTTTCCGAAGGAGTTCATCGGCGACGCGTTCATCGGCGATGCCGGCGGCAACCTCGTTCATCACAAGAAGGTCGACGTCTCCGGCATCGAGCCCGTGGCCACGCGGCCGCCCGATGAGGCGGGCATGGAATTCGTCGCCTCGAAAGACACGTGGTTCCGCCCCGTGCAGTTCGCCAACGCTCCGGACGGCGCGCTCTACATCCTCGACATGTATCGCGAGGTAATCGAACACCCGTGGTCGATTCCCGAGACGATCAAGCAGCATCTCGACCTCAATTCCGGCAATGATCGAGGCCGCATCTACCGGCTCGTTCCGGCGGACTTCAAGCAGCCCGCACCCGTGAAACTCGGTGCGGCGGACACGGACACGTTGATCGCCACCCTCGCCCACGCGAACGGCTGGCACCGCGACACCGCATCGCGCCTGCTCGTCGAGCGGCAGGATGATTCCGCGGTTCCCAAGCTGACCAACTTCCTCGCCACATCGGAATCCGCGCTGGGCCGGCTCCACGCGCTTCATGTGCTGGTCGGACTGGGAGCGCTGAAGGACGAACACGTCGTCGCCGCCCTGCGAGATCCCGCCGCCGACGTCCGGATCAACGCCCTCAAGCTCGCCGAAAAAAGGGTCGAGGCCGTCGAGATCCGCGCCGCCCTTTCGAAGCTGGTCGCAGACCCCGACGTGCGCGTCCGGCTGCAGGCCACCTTCACTCTCGGCGATATTCCTCCCGCCGAAGCGGTGGGACCTCTGACCCAGGTCGCCCTGCGCGACGGCGGCGACCGCTGGTTCCAATTCGCGCTGCAGTCGGCCCCGCCGAAACACCAGTCGCTGCTGCTCCGGATGCTGAGCCGGAGCGCCAACTCCTTCACCGGGCGCGAGGAACTGCTGGCCGGGTTCCTCAAGACAACAAGCGCGACACTGAACCGCCGCGAGATCGTGGCCATCGTGCCGATCGTGCAGCAACTCGACGACCTCCGATTCTGGAAGGCGCTCGACACCGGCCTGCCGGCCGTCGGGATGAGCCTGAAACATTCGCTGTCGTTGCGGGACTACAACAACCTCCTCGGCAAATGCCGGTCGACCGCCACGAACTCCTCCGCAGTCGCCTCGTTGCGGACCGCCGCCGTCACACTGCTTGGACGACTACGGGGCACAGGCGCCTTTGACTCCATTTATTCGGCGGCGGTGACCGAAGGGCCGCAGGATGTCCGCCTCGAAGCCGTCCGGACGCTTCTGGACTTCGAGACCGAGGACGGGAAAACCTCCGTCATCGACCTGCTGCCCAAGCTTCCGCCGGCCCTTCGCGCGTCCGCTGTCGACGCCCTGATCAGCCGCGACGACGCGGTGCAGGCGCTTCTCCAATCAGTCGAAACAAAGCGGACGGATCCCGGGCACATCGGCAGGCTGCAACGGGCAGCGCTTGCGAAATCCCGCGATCCCGCGGTCGCGTCGCTCGCGGCCAAGATCTTCGGGACCGTTCCGGCTTCGACCCGCGCCGCCGTAATCGCCGAGTTCCAGCCGTCGGTTTCAATCATGGGCAACGCGGAGCAAGGCCATCGAATCTACACCGAGCGCTGCTCGGCCTGCCATCGCGCCGGCGGTGCGGGCGCGGCCGTGGGCCCCGATCTCATCACGGTGAAGAACGCCGGACGCGAAAAGCTCGTCGTCGCGATCCTTGATCCCAGCCGCGAAGTTCCTCCGCAGTTCAGCCACTGGAAGGCCGAGACGGACACCGGCACGGAGCATGATGGCATCGTCGTCAGCGAAACGCCGACGATGGTCACGCTGCGGCAAGGCGGTGGGGTGGAGACCACATTTCAACGATCGAAACTCAGGAGCCTCCACAACGAGGACAGTTCCCTAATGCCCGAAGACCTTCAGGTCGGCCTAAATCCGCAGGACCTCGCCAACCTGCTCCGCTTCATCGAGACGCTCGAGAAATAGGACGCCCTTCGGACTGCAAGCGACCCTCTGAAGCGGCTTCAAACCGGAACGGGTCGCACCGATAAACGACGCATGGATTCAGGCGAAGGGACAACGGTCGAAGAGGGACTGGCACTTCATCTGGCGGGTCGTCTGCCCGAGGCCGCCGCCGTCTACGAGCGCGTCGTAGCGGGGGATCCTTCCAATGCCGACGCGTTGCACTACCTGGGCGTCATCGCCTCGCAGCAGGGGGACCAGGAGCGTTCCCTCGAGCTCATCTCCCGCGCCATCGCGCTCAAGCCTGACCAGCCCAAGTTCCACAACAACCTCGGCGTCGCCCTCCGGGAGCTCAAGCGGCTCCCCGAAGCGCAGGCCGCGTTCAGCCGGGCCATCGCGCTGAATCCGGCCCTCAACGACGCGCGCAAAAATTCAGCCAGCCTGCTGATGCTCCTCGGCCGCACCGCCGAGGCGATCGCGCTTTACCGGGAACTCCTGGCAGCGCAGCCGGACTTTGCCGATGGCTGGAACCAGCTCGGCGTCGCGTTCAAGGAGACAAAATCGCCCGACGAGGCGGCCCGATGTTTCAGGGAGGTCATCCGGCTTGCGCCGAAAAGCATGATCGGCCATGTCAACCTGGCGTCGGCCCTGAATGACCTGAAACGCCACTGGGAAGCCGAATCCGCCTCACGCGCCGCGCTCGGGCTCCAACCCGACGAACCCAACGCCCTCGCCAACCTGGCCGCGGCACTGCTCGGCCAGTTCCGCGCGGCTGAGTCTCTGGCCGTCGCCGAAAGCCTTCTCCGGTTGAAACCCGACGACTCGGCGAGCCATCTCGCCGTGGCCCTCGCCACACACTCGCTCGGCGACTGCGACCGCGCGCTGGCCGCGTTCACCCATGTGACCACGCTGAAGCCCGACCACGCGTCCGCCCACTTCTGCCGGGCCAACATCCTCCTGCTCCAGGGCAGGCTCGCCGAGGGCTTCGCCGAATACGAATGGCGCTCCCGCGTCCCGCAGATGAGCCATCTGCACAAGGCCCTGCCGCGGCCGCGCTGGAAGGGCGAGCCGCTCGGAGGAAGGCGCATCCTCGTCCATGCGGAACAGGGGGCAGGCGACACGTTCAACCTCATGCGCTACCTCCCGCTCGTGGCGGCACGCGGCGGATCGGTCCTCTTCCAATGCCAGGACAACCTCACGCGCCTGCTGAACCGAACCCGGGGCGCTACGGCCGTCTTCGGCGAAAGCGAGGCACCACCGGCCTACGATGTCGAAGTCCCTCTGATGAGCCTGCCGTTCATTTTCGGAACCACCTTGGAGACCATTCCCGAGCAGCCTCCGCTCACCCCCCATGCCGGGCGCGTCGTAGCACTGCCGGAAACCGGTTCGATCAAGGTCGGCCTTGTCTGGGCGGGCAATCCGACGCACTCGAATGACCGCAATCGCTCGATGGCCCTCCCGTTGTTCGAGCCGGTGCTGGCCATGGAAGGAATCGATTTCTTCAGCCTGCAAGTCGGACCCCAGAGCGCCGACCGCAACCAGCTCCCGCAGCCGGATCAGTTGAAGGATCTGTCCGGACAACTGGAAGACTACACGACGACGGCGAGCGTGATTCAGCAACTGGACCTCGTGCTGTGCGTGGATACTTCCGTCGTCCATCTCGCCGGCGTGCTGGGGCGGCCGGTGTGGACGTTGCTCCCGTTCGTGCCCGACTGGCGCTGGCTGTTGGGGCGCGAGGATTCGCCGTGGTATCCGACCATGCGCCTGTTCCGCCAACGCCGCGAAGGCGACTGGCCCGAAGTCATCCAGCGCGTGAAGACGGAGCTTCAGATCCTACGCGGCGGACTCCCGCCCCGGTGAACTACTCGGCAGCGACGGTCACCGTGTGCTCCACCGGCGCGTAGGCCTTCTTGATGGCGGCCGCCAGCGGCGCGCGGAGTTTTTCCGTGATCTTGACAGTGAGCTCCATGTTCTCGCGGCCTTCGGCGCCGTGGAAGAGCTCCTTGATCTGCCGGGTCTCGAACTCCTGCTTGGCCGCCACGGCGGTGTCGATCCTGTCGAACGCGGAGGAGAACGGGTTGACGACGAAATCGGCGGCGAGGTTCACGCCCTTGGCCAGCTGTTCGGCGGAATAGCTCTTCGACTCGGCGCCCCAGGTCACCTTGTAGCGCGCGGCGGTTCCGCCAAAGGCGACGAGGATGAAGCGGTTCAGCTCCTCATTGAACGGAATCAGACTCATCGCGCTGCGGATGGAGTTGTCGCTCTTCAGATCACCCGTCGCGCAGAACGGGAACTTGCGGCTGACGACCTTGAGCTGCCCGTTGGCGAAGCCCTTGGTCTCATGTCCCGAGGTGGCGGATGCGGTCTGCTTGCCGAGATCGACGGTGAGCGTGCCAATCTGGCCGTCCAATCCGAGACCCTTGAGGAACGCATAGGCCATCACGGTCTGGCCGGCCCAACCGGGATGCACGCCGTCCTTGCCGGATATGTAGTAGTCGTCGCCGAACTTCTGCCGGGCCTCATGGAAGGTGGTGATCATCGGCCAGAAGACGTCGGCGAATCCGACCTGCTCCGCCTGTGCGATCTCGATGTCGATGTTGCGAAATTTGTTCAGGCTGAGGTTCAGGTCGTCGATCGTGCCGGAAGCGCTTTTGACCCAGCTTGGCATCTTGCCGACGCAACCGGGCGAGCCGAGGACGAAGCGGGCGCCGGAGCCGGTGAACGCACGAACGATGGCGGTCTGGTTGGAGCGATACCACTGGCCGTTCGGTTCGTCGTAGGCGCGGTAACGGTGGTCGTTCATGCCGTAGCAGGTCGTGGCGATCGTCGGCTGGAAGCGCAGCGCGTCGTTCGTCATGCGCCGCGCGAAGCCCTCGGCCGTCTCACCGCTCCACCCGAATTGCCGGACTGTCACCTGCAACTCCGGCACGCACGCGGTCAGGTAGGTCTCGATCATCCGGGAATACATCCGCTGCTCGGTGATCGAGTCGCCGATGATGGCGAGACGGTCCCCCTGTTTGAGGAGAAGGCCGGAAGGCCGGGGCGCCTTGATGGGCTCGAACTTCTCCAACTGCGGCAAAGCGGGACGGGGTTCGAGGTCGGCGGCGACGAGACGGAAAGCGCAAAGAGCGACCGCGAGAAAGGCGAGTGAGCGTTTCATGGTGGGAATGCCCGAAGCGTGTCGGCCGCAGGTCCCGGAGGCAAGGAATCGGTTGCCGCCAAGGTGGAATCCCGGTTCACTCGCGCCGGTATGAACTCAGGGAATCCCACTCTCCGCCCAAGCGCCTTTGAAAACGAACGCGGCCAATCGACCGGTGCGGTCATGACGCTCGACGGCACGTTGCACAAGACGGCCATCCTGCTCCTCATCCTCACCGTGACCGCCGCGTTTACGTGGACCACCGGCCGCGCGAATCCCGGTCTCGCAGGAGTCTTCGCCATCGGCGGGGTGGTCGCCGGCCTCATCCTGGCGCTGATCACGATCTTCGTGAAAAAGGCGTCACCGATCACCGCCCCGCTCTACGCCGCGGCCGAGGGACTATTGCTCGGAGCGCTCTCCCTTTTCATGGAGCAGAAGTTCAAGGGCATCGTCACTCCGGCCATCGGGCTGACCTTCGGTCTGCTCGGCGTGATGCTGGCGCTCTACCGGTTCCGCATCGTCCAGGCCACGCGCGGCTTCACCATGGCCATCTTCGGGGCGACGGCAGCGATCGGGCTCGTCTACCTGGTGTCGTTCGTCATGCGCCTGTTCGGATCCGACATCCCCTACATCCACGGCAGCGGCCCGATCGGCATCGGCTTCAGCCTCGTGGTCGTGGCGATCGCGGCGTTCAACTTCATCCTGGATTTTGCGGCCATCGAGGAGGGCGTCGATTCCGGCGCGCCGAAATACATGGAGTGGTATTGCTCGTTCGCCCTGCTGGTGACGCTTGTCTGGCTCTACATCGAGATCCTCCGCCTGCTCGCCAAGCTCCGCGGCCGCGACTAGCCCGCCTCCCGAAAACCAACCCGCCGTTCACCACCATGGAACTCACCTACTGGATCACCGGCACCGACGGACAAAGCTACGGCCCAGCCACCCTCGCACAGCTCCAGACCTGGGTCGACGAAGGCCGCGTCGTTGCGGAGACCAAGGTGAACCGCAGCGATTCCAAGGACTGGAAGGCGGCGGGGGCATTCGAAGAATTGATCTGGAACCGCCCTTCGGTCGCGGCCGGAACCTCCACTCCTCCGATGCCGCCGACCAATTCGGGACCGGCGGCCGAGACCCACGTCAGGACCGTCAAATCGGGGGCCGACTGGTTCCTGTGGATCGCCGGTCTTTCGGCGGTGAACGTCGTTTCGATCATGAGCGGATCGGGTTTCGGCTTCATCATCGCGCTCGCGGTGACCGACTTGATCAGCGGGATCGGTTCCGAACTCGGGCAATCCTCGGGCGGGCTCGGCAGCGCGGCCTTTGGCTTATCGGCGGTGCTGAACCTCGTCGTCATCGGGCTCTTCGTGGTGTTCGGGCTTTTCGCGCGCAAGGGCCACGTCTGGGCCTTCATCACCGGGATCGTCTTCTATGCCATAGACTCCCTGCTCTGCGCGCTCGGCGGCCAATGGCTGATGCTCGCGTTCCACGCGTGGGCGATGTTCAGCATCGTGCTGGGGATGCGTTCGGCCCTTGCCCTTCGTCGTCTCAACGCCGTCTGACGTCAGCCGTCACCGCGCGGATGAGCCGCCTCGTATGCCTTCTTCAACCGGTCCGTGGTCACGTGGGTGTATACCTGGGTGGTCGCGAGGTTCTGGTGGCCGAGGAGTTCCTGGACGCTCCGAAGGTCGGCGCCGTTGTCGAGGAGATGGGTCGCAAAGCTGTGCCGGAGCTTGTGCGGGGTGAGCTTGGGATCGAGTCCGGCAAAAGACAGATACCGCTTCAACCTCGACTGAACGGTCACGGGCCGCACGGGCTCATCCGAATCTACCGCGGCCGGGAAGGCCACGGACGCCGGATCCGTCGCGATCGCCGTCGCCATCCAGAAACCGCGAATGGACCGCAACGCCGGTTCACCGATGGGCACGAGCCGTTCCTTCCGGCCTTTGCCGAACACCCGCAGAGTCTGTTCCGCGAACGAGATGTCCTCCACCCGCAGCCCGCAGAGTTCGCTGATGCGGAGACCGCACGAGTATATCGTTTCGAGAATGGCGGAATCCCGGGCGACCTCGAACCCGGTCTTCCGACGGGCTTCTTCCGTCTTCGGTGAACTGTTCAGCGCGGCCAGTTGCGCCGGAGCTTCCAGCAGACCCCTTACCTGATCCTGCGTCATGAACTGCGGCAGGCGCTGGACGAGCTTCGGGAGCGTGAGGTTGCGGATGGGCGAAACCTCGACGAGGCCCTCGCGCACCAGGTGCCGGTAAAACGAACGGAGCGAGGAAAACCGCAGCTGGATCGTGGCGCGGTCGAATTTTTTCAGGCTGAGGTGGCGCAGGTAGGACCGGAAATCCTCGCGGCTCAGCGCACCCCATGCCGGCGGGTGCTGACGGGATTCACGGAACCATTGTCCAAAGTGGGCCAAGGCCCCGGCGTAGTTTCGCGACGTGTAGGGCGAGACGTGCTTCTCCGCGCCCAGGCGCTGCAGGAAGGCCGCGACGAGCGAATCCTTCTCGGCCGGGATGGGAGCGGGCGCATCGGGCATCGCCCGGAAGACTAGAGCCCGATCCGATTCGGGGCAAAGGTTCAACGGCCTACTTGCCGGACGCGTCGTTCAGCGACCAGTCATACTCCGTGAACCGGATCTTTGGGTCGGCTTTCCCGAGGGCCTTCCGCTGGCCTTCGGGCAGCAACGGCCCGACGAACTCGGCCACGGTGAGTTTCGACGCCGTGAAGTCGGTGCCGAACCAGTCGAAGATGGGCGAGAGATACAGGACGCCGTTCTCGAACCGGTTCTTTTCCGGCTGCGCCAAGAAGCGCCGACCCTGATCGGCGAGCTGTTCCTTGAGCTTTGCCCCGGTGAACGGCTCGGCGCGGAGCGGAGGACATCCCTTCGCGGCGCAGACGAGCGCGAAGTGGATCCGCGGTTCAGCGTAGCCGGCGCGAAGCATGCCGTGCTCCACCTCGTCCAACGTGATCGTCTTCCCGAAAAGGCGGACGACTTCCTGTTTCCAAGGGGTGCTGAACCATCCACCGATCTTCTTGATGCTCTTCACGGGATAGTTGTCCGTGACCAGTTTGAGCGTGGCAGCGTTGTAGACATTGATCAGGAACGCGATCTGGTCGGGCTGGGGCCACGCATCGAACTGCTTGCGGGAAACAGAGGCGGCCGAACCGAGAAACTCATCCAACCCCCGGCTATCTGCCTTAAGGGCGGCATAACGGACCAGATTGTTTGTGAGGTGTTTTGTGAGGACAACGGCGAGGGAATCCGTGCAGGGAACCGCGTTGGTGCCGGCCGACGTTGCGCACGCCGGTGACATGGCCGACATGGCCGCGAGAAGTGTCGCCGCAATCGCGACGGACAGGCGGCGAG
>JBBRDN010000038.1:0-25865 GCA_038203875.1 Verrucomicrobiota bacterium | reverse complement strand
GACCCAGACCGACGCGTTTCGAACGGCCGTAGCGTTCAACCACGCTGACGAAGCAGAGGTTGTGTTTCCGGAAGTGCTCCTCCCATGAAGCCTCAGGCGTGAGCTCGATTCGTTCATGGAAGGTGATGATGCCCGGCAGTGCGACACGGATGGCGTTTGCCGTGACCGTATTGGTCGGCAACTCCGGGATCAGTTTCACGTCGTCGGAGACTTGGACGGTGCTGTAGGCGGCTGCGGGATAATGGTAGCGGTGCTTGCTCACCTGCTCGGCGAGCAGCGGTGTTGGTTGACGGTTCTCGACCATGAGCTCGCCGCCGAACCAGGTGTTCTGCACTTCGAGCGAGTCGTTCAGGAGAACGATGTCCGCGCGACGGGAATGGCCGAGCGCGCCGAATTCGCCGTCGAAGCCATAGCGCGTCGCGCCATGGAGCGAACCCATGCTCCAAGCCGTCTCGGGCTTCACGCCGGCGGTGATGGCCTGGCGCGTGACCCAGTCGAGGCCGAAGAGGAACAGGTCGTCCGCATCGCGGTCGTCGGTGCAGACGCAGACGCGCTTGGGGTTCGCGCCGAGTTCGGTGACGGCCTTGATCGCGAGCGGGAGCGAATGCCACGGCGTCGCGGGATTGCCGCCGCGCAGGAAGATCCAGATGCCGGCTTCGAGGAAGTCGTTGGCGATCTCGCGGTCGATGGCTTCATGGGTGTCCGTCACGCCCGAGGCAGCATAGGCGGCGACGAATTCTCGTCCGTAGATGTGGCCGCAGACGGGCCGGCCGCGCTTGAGCGATTCTGCGATTAGTCCGTGGCTGCGTTCATCGCCCAGGCAGACCGGGATGAAGTCCATCTTCTCGCCGAGCGCAACGGCTTCCGGCCATCGGTCGAAGAGCGCGCCGATCTTCGCGGGTGTGAGATCGCCACCGGCGGTCTCGAGGTCGGGATTCGTCGCCGGAACGGTGCTGGGAACAGTGAGGAAGATATTTAGCGGCGCCTGCCGCGCATCTTCCAGCATCCATTCGATGCCCGCAGTGTCGCAGACATTGCCGATCTCGTGGCTGTCGCAGAAGAGGGTGGTCGTGCCGTTGAGCAGCGCGGCTTCGGCATAGGCACACGCGGTCATCATCGAGGATTCGATGTGGACGTGCGGATCAACCAGGCCCGGCGCGAGGATGCCGCCGCGCGCATCGTAGAACTTCGTGGTGAAACCCAGCTTCTTGGCCTCGCCAGCCGGCTTCACCGCGGCGATGCGGCCGCCGCTGATCCAGATCTCGCGGTCGGGCAGCGTGCGTTCGGTGTAGGTGGACAACACGCGACCGCCGGTGATGACGAGGTCCGGCGCCGATCTGCCCGAGGCGACAGCGGCAAGTTGGCGGGTCATCTGCCAGAGCGGAGCGACGGAGAAGCGTGTGATCATTGGGAGATTGTCCAGTGTCGGTCGTCGCCGGTTCATCGAATCGGAACCCGGCGATCGGGTGGACCGAGCGAACCGCGCGCGGATAACGGATGGAGTCTTGTCCAGTGTCCACGCCTGTTCAACCGACTTGTCGAGCCGGAGGAGTCGGGGAGTTCGATTTGCTCGACCAACCGCCTCGAAGGCGCGCGCATCCCGACGATATGCCCTGCGTCGGGTGGGCTGGAACGGCCGGGGTTGACTTGGTGGAATGGACCCTGCTCGACTGCGGATACGGCTTCGAAGATGTCCTAGGTCGCGGCCGTGTTTCATTTCCAACCAACCACACCTGTTCCTTTTTGGACCGACTGCACAAAATGAAAACCCGGAAACTGTTTTCCGTCTCGCTCGCCTCCCTCGGCGTGGCGACGCCGCTCCTTGCCCAGACGAACACCCCGCCTGCCGGCAGCGAGGTCACGAAACTCGATCGTATCATCGTCGAAGGCGTGCCGCTGGAGGAGCAGGTCGTCCCGACGGCCCGTCCCTTCAACTCGGTCTACGGCACTGACCGGTCGATCCTCGAGACGCCGCGCAACGTCACGATCATTTCCCGTGAACAGCTCGACGCCATCAGCATCCAGGACGTTCGCGACTTCTCGAAGCTCACCTCCAGTTCCTACACGCGGTCGAACTTCGGCGCGCCCACCACGCCCGACATCCGCACGCAGATCGGCGACACCTTCGTCAACGGTATGCGCCTCGGCCTGACAAGCAACGGCAACGGTCTGCCGGTCAATTTTAACTCCGTCGAGTCCGTCAACATCGTCAAAGGCCCGGCCACCGCGGTCTACGGCCCCTCCCAGTATGTCGGCGGCTACGTCGACCTCATCACCAAACGCCCGTTCTTCGACGAGTTCCACGGCGACGTCTCCGGCACGGTCGGCATGTGGGACACCTACCGCTGGTCAGCCGACTTCGGCGGGCCGCTTCCGGGCAAGAAAGCCGCCTACCGCGTCAGCTATTCGGGTGAGGACTCGGGTAGCTACTACTCCGACGGCTTCAAGAAGACCCAGGCGATCTACGGAGCCCTCCAGTGGAATCCCAGCGAGCGATATGAGGCGTTCTTCAACACGGAGTTCTTCTGGGCCAGATACACCGAGAATTTCGGCATCAACCGTGTCACCCAGGAGTTGATCGACAACGGAACCTACCAAACCGGCGTGAACAACAATCCCGCTCAGGATTTCTCCGGCGGCGCCTTCCTTGGCTACCGTGACGGAGCGGGTAATCCGATCACCTTCGGAAACATCAACGTGGTCGGCGGTGCACCCGCTCCGATCTCCGATCCGCAGAACTCGCGTTGGGTCACTTCCGGGTTTCCGGCCGTCAACCGCATCGCGCTCGGGCCCAAGGTCCAGATCGACCGCAGCCAGCGCCTGCTGCGCCCCGGCGACAACTCCGAGGGCTTCAGCTACAACGCCCAGCTCGTCCAGACTTTCCATGCGACGCCCAAGCTCGACATCGGCAACAACACGTTGTTCCGCTTCGTCGATCGCGAGACATTCTCGTCCTACTATTACTCCGAGATCATCAATCCGAGCTGGAGCATCGAGAACCGCACCGAGTTCCGCTTCAACCTCGACAGCCACCAGATCAACACCGGACTCGATATCCGCTACCAGCAGGTCAAGGCCTACAACGACTTCTTTTCCGAGCCGGCCAACGCCTGGGATCTGACGAAGGATCACAACTTCATCAACCTCTACAACTCGGTGAACTTCCCGAACCCGTTCACCAGCGTGCCCGTCCCGGGATGGCCCGGACGTTTCTACACTCCGGACAACGGCGATTCCGGCGAATCCAAGTCGCTCTTCGTCGGGCCCTACTACCAGCACGACTGGCGGATCACCGACAAGTTCTCGATCCTCGGCGGCGGTCGGATCGACTTCGTCGACCTCGACTACAAGGATCCCGCCGGATTCCTCCGTGGCGACAGCGTCACGTTCGGACTGCCCAGCGCCAACGCCAGCGCCATCTACAAGCTCACCCCCACCGTCTCGACTTACTTCAGCTACAACTGGAGCCAAAACGGTGCCGGCGCTGTCGGCAACGGCGGCGGCTACACGACGGGCGGGGCCAATGATTTCGCGATGGGAAGCCTGCGCACGCAGGCCGAATTGTTCGAGCTGGGCGCCAAGTCGAGCCTCATGGAGGGCAAGCTGTTCCTGAACTTTGCGGTCTATCAGCAGACCCGAGGCAACGTGAACTCGCAGACCCGCGCCATTTCCGAGTTCGAGACCCGGGGCGTCGAGTTCGAGGCCAACTACCAGCCGACGCGGAACTTCTACATGACGTTTGGCTATTCCTACACCGACTCCAAGGTCCACGCCCAGAATTCGGGTGATCTCTTTGACGTCGGCAATACGAGCCTCACTCCGTTCCAGGACCGGTTCTTCAGCCTGACCTATCCCGGGACCTACCAGCGCCAGGGTGTTCCCGAGCACCTGATGAACGTCCTCGCGTCCTACAAGATCTACAAGGGCTTCGGTGCCTCCGCGAACGTCGTCCTGACCAGCGAGATCAACAACAACAACACGGGAACGCTCGTCATCCCGATGCAATACACCCTTGACCTGACGCTCTTCTACAAGTCGAAGAAGTTCGACGCGAAGATCGCGCTTCTCAACGTCACCGACGAGAAGAACTGGAGCGCGCCGAACAACGTCTACGGCAACGAGTCTATCGTCGCCGACCTGCCGTTCCGCGCCGAAGGCACGGTCACGTTCAAGTTCTGATTCCTCCTGTGGTTTGAGCCGGGCGGCGAGACTTTCGTCCGCCGCCCGGTTTTTCTTTGACCGCGTCCGTCGTCCGTTCACCCACCGGGACCGTTCAGTTTCAATGAGACTCCTCTCGTCCATCATTTTACTCCTTCTCGGTTTCGGCGCCTCGGACGCCGCCCAGATGATCCGCCCCAAGGTGGTGGTCGTCGCGACATTCGAAGTCGGCGCCGATACCGGTGACAAGCCGGGCGAATTCCAGTTCTGGGTCGAGCGCGCGAAACTGACCAATTCCATCGTCGTTCCCGGCGTCGATCGACAGCTGCGCTATAATAAAGCCGGTGTCTATGGGTTCGTCTCCGGCACTACCGTCCGCAGTGCCGTGCAGGTCATGGCGCTGATGGCCGATCCCCGGTTTGATTTCTCCAAGACCTACTGGCTCGTCAACGGCATCGCGGGCGTCGATCCCGAGAACGCGTCCGTTGGCAGCGCCGCATGGGCGCGATGGGTCGTCGATGGCGACATCGCCTACGAGATCGATTCGCGGGAAGCACCCGCCGAATGGCCCTATGGCATCGTCCCCATTGGCGGCAAGAAACCGAACGAGATTCCCAAGGACGCCGCCTGGGCGCCCAAGCCGATGGCGTGGAAGCTCAACCCGTCGCTCGTGAGCTGGGCCTATTCTCTGACCAAGGACATCGCCATTCCGGAAACGGATGCGGCCAGGAAACACCGGGCCGAGTTTACAGGCTTCGAGAAGGGTTCCGCGCCGCCCAAGGTCATCCTTGGCGAGAGCCTAGGCTCCTGCCGCTACTGGCATGGCACGGTGATGACCAAGTGGGCCAACGACTGGACCAGGCTTTACACCGGGGGCGAAGGCGACTTCGTCATGACCAACATGGAGGATCAGGGCATCTGCAACGCGATGGAGCGCCTTTCCAAGATGGGCAAAGTGGATTTCCAGCGACTGCTCTTCCTCCGCACCGGCAGCAACTACTGCATGCCGAGGCCTGGCCAGAAGTCTTCCGAAAGCATGACCGAGGAATATAGCGGCATGGAACCGGCCCTCGAATCCGCCTGGCTCGCCGGCAGCAAGGTTGTGAACGCCCTGGTCGACGGCTGGGCCACGTTCGAGAAGGAAGCACCAAAACCATGAAACTCCGATTTGCGCTGCCTATCCTTTGCGCTCTCTGTGCTTTTTTGCGGCTTTCCGCATCCGCCTCGGAGTTCGCCGCGCGCTTCGACCAGTTCAAGACGAACGCCACCAAGGCCGAACTCTACCGCTTCCTCTACGCGATGCCCAAAGCCGGCGACCTGCACCACCACGCGGGCGGCAGTTGGCGGATGGAGGATCTGTTCGCCGTCGCCCCCGATGCGAAGCGAAATGGCGGGAATCGCTTCTTCACCCGCCTCAAAGCCGGTGGATGTCCTGAAGAAACGAACTCCTGGCGGAAGTTCCAGACCATCGCCGAGTTCACCTGGAAGACGCTTCCTGCATGCGCCCAGGCCGAATTCACCCCGCTCGACACCCTCTCCGCAACGCAGCGCGAAGCGTTCATCAACTCGCTCCGCCTCGATGCCCCAGGCGAAGGCCGCAACGAGTTCTTCGAGGAGATATGGCCGCGTCTCGGCGCGATGGGCCGCAGCGTGGACGTCTTCCTGGAGATGACGGTCGAGACGGCCAAGCGCTACGGAGCCGAAGGCGTGCGTTATATTGAGCCGCAGACGATTCCCGTCGGGCTCCTCGATGCGAAGGGCGCGGCGGTCGATCCCGACGAACTTCATCGCCGCCTCAAGTCCCGTCTCGAACAGGCGGACGCCAAGGCCACCGGCGTCGAGATGCGCTGGCAGGTCGTGGTGCTTCGCTTCACGCCCGTGGCCGAAAAGATGGTCGAGCAGGCCTACGATTTCGTCAGCCGCCACCGCGATCTCTGGGTCGGCATCAACATGGCCGGCCGCGAGGACAACGACAAAGGCCACCCGCGCCGTTTCCTCGAAACCTACCGCAAGATGCGCCTCAAACATTCCGGCATCGGTCTCGCCATCCATGCGGGCGAAGTGGACGAGGCCAACCCGCACATGCGGGACACGCTGCTGCTCGGCGCGACGCGACTCGGCCACGGCAACAACATCCTGACCGACGAAGACCTCGTGCTCCATCTCCGCTCCGGCATCGCCATGGTGGAGATCAACCTCGTCAGCAACCTGCTGCTCGAATACGTCGACAACTATTCCCAGCACCATTTCGCGGAACTGCTCCGCACAGGCATTCCCGTCGCGCTCTCGACCGACGACTCCGGCATGTGGGACTCGAACATGACCGACGAATACATGACCGCCGTGACCGAGTTCGCGCTCACGTGGGACGAACTTGTCCAATGCGGCCGCAATTCGCTCAAGTGGTCCTTCGCCGAACCGGCCTTGAAGGAAAAGCTCATCGCCGACTACGACCGCGACATCAAAGCCTACGAGACCAGGCTCGGTTCCAACTGGGCCGCCGCGCTCCAGGATTCCAAGCCTATCAGCTACGGCTTCGCCAAACGGCGCTGGGGGATCGTCCATTGACCATGACCGCTTTGCTCTCGGCCGAGTCGGCTTTCGGAGATCGCCGCGGGCTTCACGGAGGCGCCGAAGTAAGTCAGCCTCGGCCCATGAAGCCCGTTCTCCTTCTCCTGCTCGCCCTTCTCCTCGCGCCCGTGACAGTCCTGCATGCCGCGGATGCATCAGCTACGAACAACGCCGCGTGGTTCGCCGAGCACTACACCAAGTTCGAGCACATGATCCCGATGCGCGACGGCGTGAAGCTCATGACGCGCGTCTATGCTCCGAAGGACGACCTGAAGCCGTATCCGATCATGCTCACGCGCACGCCCTATGCGCTGAAGCCCTATGGCTCGGCGAATTTCGGCGATCCGTCGGGTTCCTTCCTCACATTGGCCAAGGACAAGTTCATCCTCGTCTCGCAGGACGTGCGCGGGCGCTACGGCTCCGAGGGGGTCTTCATGCACGTGCGCCCGTTCAATCCGGCCAAGAGCGGCCCGAAAGACATCGATGAAAGCAGCGACGCCTGGGACACGATCGACTGGCTGGTGAAGCACATCCCTAACAACAACGGCCGTGTCGGCATGTTCGGCATCTCCTATCCCGGCTTCTACACGTCCATGGGCATGATCGACGGCCATCCCGCGCTCAAGGCCGCGTCGCCGCAGGCGCCGATCACCGACTGGTTCATCGGCGACGACATGCACCACAACGGCGCCGTCTACCTCACACAGAACGTGGGATTCTTTCATACATTCGCCCAACGCGCCGAAGATCCGCTGCATGAGGACTTGAAACCTTTCAACTTCGGCACGCCCGATGGCTACGACTTCTTCCTGCGCGCGGGATCGTTGTCCGAGTTGGAGTCGAAACATCTCAAAGGCCGGGTTCCCGAATGGAAGGAGTTCCTGTCGCATCCCACCTACGACGACTACTGGAAGGCCCGCAATATCCGGCCCCACTTGAAGAACGTCCGCTGCGCCGTATTGACCGTGGGCGGGTGGTTCGACGCCGAGGATCTGTTCGGCGCGCTCGAGACCTACCGTTGGACGGAGAAGCTGAACCCCGGCATCACCAACCTCCTTGTGATGGGTCCGTGGTCGCACGGTGCCTGGGGGCGAGGCCCTGGCGACAAGCTCGGCAGCGTCGACTTCAAGGCGAAGACCTCCGAGTTCTACCGCGAGAAGATCGAGCTTCCATTCTTCCGGCATTATCTGAAGGACGACACGAATTTCGCGCTGCCAGAAGCCATGGTCTTCGAGATGGGCACGCTTCAATGGAAACGCTTCGATGCCTGGCCGCCTAAGAAATCAGTGGAGCGGACGCTCTACTTTCAGGCGAAGGGCAAGATGGCTTTCGCACCGCCGACGTCGACCGGCGAGGCCTTCGATGAATACGTCAGCGATCCGGCGAAACCGGTTCCCTACACTGCGGAGATGTCGACGAGCTATCCGCGTCACTACCCGCTCGAAGACCAGCGGCTCGCCGCGAGCCGGACGGACGTGCTCGTCTACGAGACCGAGCCGCTGACGGAGGACCTCACCATGGCCGGTCCGCTGAAGGCCACGCTTCACGTCTCGACCACCGGGACCGACTCCGACTGGGTGATCAAACTGGTCGATGCCTACTCGGGCGACTTCCCCGATCCGACTCCGAATCCGGCGAACGTGAAGATGGGCGGCTACCAGCAGCTCGTCCGAGGCGACGTGATGCGCGGGAAGTTCCGCAACAGCTTCGAGAAACCTGAGGCGATGGAGTCCGGAAAACAGACGAAGATCGAGTTCACCATCCCCGATGTCTTCCACACCTTCCGTCGCGGACACCGCGTCGTAATCCACGTGCAGAGCTCTTGGTTTCCGCTCGTCGACCGCAATCCCCAGATCTTCGTGACCATCCCGCAGGCGAAGCCGGAGGATTTCCGCAAGGCCACGCAACGCGTCTACCGGTCCGCCGCCGCGCCTTCGTCCCTTTCCGTCCGTGTCCTGCCAAGTCCCTGAACGCATCCACTCCACCCCCCATCATGCTGGAACGCCTCTTCCAACTGAACGCCCACGGAACCACCGTCCGCAAGGAGCTCGTCGCCGGCCTGACGACGTTCGCCGCGATGGCCTACATCCTCGCGGTGAATCCCGGAATCCTGAGCGCCAGCGGAATGGACAAGGGCGCGCTCATCACCGCGACCGCTCTCGCCTCGGCCCTGATGACGGTCCTGATGGCGTTGATGACGAACTATCCCATCGCCCTCGCGCCCGGGATGGGCATCAACGCCTTCTTCGCCTTCACCGTCTGCGGGGCAATGAAGATCCCGTGGCAGGCCGCGCTCGGGCTCGTCTTCTATAGCGGCGCCATCTTCTTCGTCCTGTCCATCACCGGCATCAGGCGCCGCCTGATCGAGGCGATTCCGCGTGAGCTGAAGCTCGCGATCACCTGCGGCATCGGTCTGTTCATCGCGTTCATCGGATTGAAGAACGGCGGCGTGATCGTGGCGAACCCGGCCACCTTCGTGACGCTGGGCGATTTTGGGCAACCAGGCCCGTTGCTGGTTCTGGTGGGGCTCATCCTCACGGCTGTGCTGGTCGCGAGGAAGGTTCCGGGAGCAATCATCCTTGGCGTTCTGGCACTGACGGCGGCCGGTTTTTTCCTGAAGACGAAAGGCGCCGATGGCGTGGAAACGGCGATGACCTCATTGCCGGCGTCGCTCGTCGCGGCTCCGGCGTCGCTGGCGCCTACGTTCTTCCAACTGGACTTCGGCTACTTCTGGCAGAACTGGCGCGTGTGTCTTCCGGTCGTGTTTGCGCTGCTCTTCGTGGACCTGTTCGACAACATGGGAACGCTCATCGGTGTCTGCCAACGCGCCGGCCTGCTCGATGCAAATGGCAACCTCCCCAGGATCGGTCGCGCCCTCACGGCCGATGCGACGGCCGCGATGGTGGGTTCCACGCTCGGAACATCGACGGTCACAAGCTACATCGAATCCGCCGCGGGTGTCGAAGCGGGCGGTCGCACCGGACTCACCGCAATCACCACGGCCGCGTGCTTCCTACTTGCGCTGTTCTTCAATCCGTTGATTGCGATCATCCCTGCCGCGGCAACCGCCCCGGCTCTGGTCATCGTCGGCATCTTCATGATGCAAAGCATCGCCGAGCTGGATCTGCGCGACTTCGCCAAGGCGGTTCCGGCAGTCCTGATCATGCTGCTGATGCCGCTCGGTTTCAGCATCGCGGAAGGCATGGCGGTCGGGTTCGTGGTCTATGTCGGCTTCATGCTTGGCTGCGGCCGGGGCCGTGAAGTCACGCCGCTCGCCTACGGTCTCGGGGTCCTTTTCCTCGCCCATCTCATCTGGAAATGAAGACACCAACTGAACGGACACGGGTTTCGCACCGAACCTTCACGCTCCGATGGACTCTCCCCCTCTTCCTCCTCGTCTTCGTCCCGGGCTGCGCTTCGCCCCGAAAGGCCGCCGACCACGGACAACCCGCCACCCGCTTCGTCGCGGTGATGTCGGCCTATGGCCCCGAGATCGCGGCGAACGAAGCCGCCTTCCTGAATGGCGGTCAACCGGTGGAGGTCACGACCATCAACGGAGTCGCCTTCAAGCACGTGAGGTTTGAGGGACGTGATCTCCTGCTTTTCCCCAGCGGCGTCAGCATGGTGAACGCGGCCATGACCACGCAGTTGGCCCTGGAGCGGTTCCCGATTTCGCACGTGCTCTTCGCCGGCATCGCGGGCGGCATCAATCCCGCCCACCACATCGGCGACGTCGTCGTGCCTGACAAGTGGTTCCACCACTCCGAGGCCGCCTATCTCAATCCGAAGCCGGACGGTTCCGGCTACGTGCTGCCCGACTACTTCAAGCCGCCCTACACGAATTTCGGGTTCATGTTTCCCGACCACGTCTGGACGGTTCGCGACGGCATGGACAAGCCGAAGCGCCAGGCTTTCTTTCCGGCCGATCCCGGTCTGCTGGATGCCGCTCGCCGGGCGCTGAAGACTGTGCCGCCCCTGGCCTACGCCGGTCGGAAAGCGGAGGTCAGCGTGGGGGGAAACGGCATTGCCGGACCGGTGTTCATGGACAACCGCGAATATCGCAAATGGGCCTTCGGCGTCTGGAAGGCCGACTGCCTCGACATGGAGTCCACCGCCATCGCCCAGGTCTGTTGGGCCAACAAGAAACCTTTTCTGATCGTGCGCAGCCTGAGCGATCTCGCCGGTGGGCAGGAAGGCGTCAATGCCGCCGACACGACCGAAGGCCCGGTGTCAGCCCATGCGTCGATCGTGCTGCGCGAGATCGTCCGACAAATCAAATGACGCCGTCCGAGAGGGCGACCGCCTTACGGTTTCGGCTTCTGGCGGGCGAATCGGTCGGCTAGCACTCCGCAGACGATCAGTTGGAGCGGATGGTAGAAGAGGATCGGGAGCAAGATCAGTCCGAGGCCCGGGTGGGCGCCGAAGATGGCCTTCGCAAGCGGGATGCCGGAGGCGATCGTTTTTTGCGGGGCGCAGAAAGTGGCGGTGATGCGATCGGGCCGATCCAGTTTGAACATCCGTGCGAGGACTTCGATTAAAGCGATAGCGATGATGAAGATCAGAACCACTCCAGCCGATGCCGCGAACAGAACGCCCGCACTCTGCTGTGCCCAGAACTGCGCCTTCACCGAATTGCAGAACGCGGTGAAGACCAGGAACAGGATCAGTCCGCTGGCGGCGTTGCCGAGGCGCTTCTTGTTCTGGTCGGCCCAGGACGTGGCGAACACACGGATGAGTTGCCCGACCGCCAACGGCGGCAACAGCAGCACGACGACCTCCTTCACCACCCCGCCGAGAGGCTGGGATTGGCCCCCGGATTTCATGAGCCAAGCGACCCAGATCGGCGTGATGAACACGCCGATGATGTTCGAGAGAGCGGCGTTGAAGATGGCGCCCACCGTGTTGCCGCCGGCGAGTCCCGTCAGCACGACGGACATGGACACCGTCGAAGGCAGAACGCACAGGAACAGGAAACCAAGTCGCAGATCCGGCGGCAGATGACGTCCGGCCAACGCATCCAGCGCCATGCCGATCAGTGGAAACAAAAGGAACGTGAAGGCCTGCACAAGCAGGTGGAGCCGCCATTGGGAGGCGCCCTGCTTGAGGGCGGACGACGGCAACGTAAGCCCTTGAAAAAGAAAGATGAGGGCGACGCCCAGCTTGGTGGTGACCTCGCTCCGTAGCCATCCACCCGTAGCGCCCGCATCGGGCACAAGCCATGCGAGTGCGATGGCCAGGGGCAGCGAGACGATGAACCAGTTGCGGGCCAGAAAGTTTTTCACGCGACAGCAACGGCACTCTGGCCCAACGGGGCCGCATCGCAACTCCCGCTCCGGATTTGCCTTCAACCATTCGATATTGGAATCTCACGGCTTCGTCAGAACAGAACGCTTTATGAGTCTCGAACTACTCCTCTCGGTGTTTGTCCGTGCAGTCGTTGTCGCTCTATTGCTGGCGGCGAACCTCTCCGCAGAGCTTCGCGCCGCAGAGGCGGCGTTGGTGTTCCAGTCGGACTTCAGCCTGAAGGACGGAGCGGTCTCGGCGATGAAAGGCGTGGCCTTCGGTGTCAGCTCGGCGCTTAAACAGTTCGACATCACCCACGAGATCCCGCCTTACAACGTGTGGGAAGCCGCGTTCCGGCTGAAGCAGACCGCCGCCTATTGGCCGAGTAACACCGTGTTCGTCTCCGTCGTCGATCCCGGTGTCGGCACGGAACGGCGCAGCGTGGTGATGCGCGCAAAGACGGGGCACCTCTTCGTCACGCCGGACAACGGCACGCTCACTTTTGTCGCCGAGACGCTCGGCGTGGCGGAGTTGCGGGAGATCGACGCGCCCCGCCAGCGGCTCAAAGGAAGCGAGGCCAGCTACACGTTCCACGGCCGCGACGTGTTCGCCTACGTGGGCGCGAAGCTCGCGACGGGTAAGCTGAAGTTCGAGGACGTGGGCCCACGGCTGACCAACGGCGTCGTCGCCATTCCCTACACCAAAGCCGCGGCGAAGGACGGTGCGCTGTTTGGGACGATTCCGGTGCTCGACGTGCAATACGGCAACGTCTGGTCGAATATCGAGAAGCCGCTCTTCGACACGCTCGGCGCGAAGATCGGCGACCGGTTCAGCTTCCGGGTGTTGAAAGACGGAAAGCTGGTCCACTCGGGACAGGCGCCTTATCTCGCCACGTTCGGTGCGGTGAAGGCTGGCGAACCCCTGCTGTTCCTGAACAGTTTGCTGGAGGTTTCAGTCGCTTTGAACATGGACAGCTTCGCCAAGAAGCATGGAATCGGATCAGGCCCGGACTGGAGCCTGGAGATCCGCCGCATCGGAAAGTGATCTCCCATGACCGTTCCGCCCAAGGAGTTCTTCAGCCAACGCCTCAGCTTCCGTCCGCCGCTGCTGACGGACGCGGAGACGCTCTTCCAGCTCTACACGCGTGATCCCGAGGTTTCGCGTCACCTCATCTGGAAGCCGCACGTGGATGTATCGGAGACGGTCGGGTTCCTGTCGTGGTGCATCGATTCGTGGACCGAAGGAAGCGCGTATCCCTTCATCATCCAACGACGTTCGGACGACCAAATTCTCGGCATGATCGAGCTGCGTCCGGAGACCGGCAAGGCGAGCCTCGGCTATGTGCTGGCGAAGCAGTTCTGGGGACAGGGTTACATGAGCGAAGCCGTGCGTGCCTGGACGGACTGGATGCTGGCCCAGCCGGAGATCTGGCGTGTGTGGACCGTGGCCCACGTCGACAATCCGGCTTCCAGGCGCGTGCTGGAGAAAGCCGGCTTCAAGATGGAGGGAATCCTCCGCCGGTGGGAAAGCCTCCAAAACATCAGCCCGGAACCGCAGGACTGCTTTTGCCTGAGCCGTCTGAAGGGCGAGTAGCCCATTCGGCGAGCGCAACAAAGCCGTCGAGGACACCTGTCCCGGACGGCTTCGAATCGGATGCTCGGGCCTGGATCAGCGCGCGCTTTCGAGCGCGGCGATGCGGTCCTCCAACGGGGGATGGCTGGAGAACAGCGCCATGAAGCCGGAGGGCTTGCCGTTGATCTTGAAGGCGCTCAGGGCCTGCGAGCGATCGTCGATGATGCCGCCGCCTTCGGTGATCGATTTCAGCCGGCGCAACGCTGAGACCATCGCGTCCTTGCTCTCCAACTTGGCGGCCATGGCGTCGGCGGCGAACTCGCGGCGACGCGAATAGGCCATGACGATGATCGATGCGAGAATGCCGAGCAGGATCTCGCAGATGATGTAGCCGATGAAATAGCCCACGCCGGGGCCCCGGTTTTCGTTTTCTCCGCGGCGGAGGAAGTTATCCACCGCGAACCCGATGATGCGGGAGAAGAAGACGACGAAGGTATTCAGGACGCCTTGGAGCAACGTCATCGTCACCATGTCGCCATTGGCGATATGGGAGACCTCGTGGGCGAGGACGCCTTCGATCTCGCGCAGGTTCATGCGGCGGATGAGGCCGGAGCTCACCGCCACGAGGGAGTTGTTCCGCGACGGACCGGTGGCGAAGGCGTTGACCTCGTCGCTCTCGTAGACGCCGACCTCGGGCATCTTGATGCCGGCCTTCTTCGACTGCTCCGCGATCTTGGAGACGAGCCATTCCTCGGCCTGACTGCTGGGACGTTCGATGACCTGGATGCTGTAGGACATCTTGGCCATCCACTTGGACAGCGCGAGGGAGATGAAACTGCCGGCGAAGCCCACGATGACGGAGAAGACGAGCAGGGCCTCGTAGTTGATGCCGCTCTTGGTAAGGAAGCGGTTAACACCGAGCAGGCTCGTCACGACGGAGATCACCAGGATCACCGCCATGTTTGTCATGAGGAACAGAAAGACGCGTTTCATGGTTCGATAGAGTTGTCCGAATCTCCGGTTTTGCAAACGGCTCGCCGGATCGTCGGGCAGTGATAAAGACCACCCGGAGCAGGGTTCGCTCAAGTGGAAAACCAGTGCCGGCTTTCTATTCGTCCGGATGCCGGACTTGTGGGGTTAGATTTCGAGGACGGTCTCGAACTTGGCGAGGTTGCGGGCACCTTTCGGGCCTACCCAAGCGGCATCCACCAGGCGGATACATCCGAGAGCCGGGTAGTGCAGGCTGGGTTCCAACGTCACGACATGACCCGGCTTAAGGAGTTCTTTCGAACCCGCGCACAGGAAGGGAGCTTCGTGGAGCTCCGCCCCGAGGCCGTGTCCGAACGGGGAATGGAATCCTTCCCGTGGTGTCGCATCGGGAAGCGTGGAGAACCCTTCGCGGGCGAAGTAGTCGGCCACCGCTTTGTGGATGTCCGCCGCGGAACAGCCAGGAACGACCAGGCCAAGGGCGAGCCGCCGCGCGGTTTTTACAGTGTGGAACATCCTTCGGACAGCCTCTGGCGCACGGCCCTTGACGACGGTCCGGGCCAGTTCCCCGAAGTAGCCCGTCTTCCGTGAGCGCGGCGAGACGGCGAGGGTGATTGGTTGGTTCGGCTTGAGCGGGCCTTCGCCGCCCTCGACCGGTTCATGGTTGTGCCAGTTGCTGCCGACTGCGGCGCCGATGGGATGGCCACCGGCTTGCAGCACTGCCGTCTCGATGATCGAGCGGACCCTGGCGCAGGTCAGCGGCGTGCCGCCGAGGTGGAGCAGTCCGTCGCGCGAGACCTTGGAGCGTTTGATCGCCTGGATGCCCTCCGCGAGGCCGACTTCCGCCATGGTGAGTGCGGCGGAAATCTTCTTCACCTCGTCGGCCGTCTTGACCATGCGTTCCGGGAAGAACGGCGAAACGACCTTCAGCTTGATCTTCCAGCGTCTCAGCGCCCGGGCGAGGCCGTGCGGAAAGGTTTCGGAGACGACAACACGCTTCACCTTCCGGCCTTCAAGCAGCTTCAGGATGACGGCGGCTTCGTTCGAGCATCCCTTTCCGACGACTTGGGACGCCGTAAGGACCTGGAGCTTGGGCAGCAGTTTTTGGGACGCGGTCGCAAGATTTGTCGCCATGACAACGACAGGTTTGCCAGTGCCCTTGAGCCAGACCAACGACTCGCGGGTTAACAAGCCCGTGGCGTAGAGCATGTCGGGGTTGTGGTCCGACGAACCAATGAGGAGGCGGTGTTCGGACCTGGCCATGCTGGGGAATGGGTTCAGGTCAGACGCCGAACAGTCGGTCCCCTGCGTCGCCGAGTCCGGGGATGATGAAGCCGCGTTCGTTCAGGCGGGTGTCGATGGCGGCGGAGTAGATGGCGAGCCGTGGATACTTAGCGCGCACGGCGCGGATGCCTTCAGGCGCGCAGACGAGATTGATCATGCGGACGTGGCAGGCGTTCCGTTCATGGAGCAGGTCCAAGGCGGCGATGGTCGATCCGCCGGTGGCCAGCATGGGATCGACTAGGAGGATTTCGAACCGGCTGAGGTTCTTCGGCAGGCTCTCGTGGTAGGTCACGGGCTTGAGCGTTTTTTCGTCGCGCTTGAGGCCTACGAAACCGACCTGGGCCTGCGGGATGACTTGGAGAATGGCATTGGCCATGCCGAGGCCGGCGCGCAGGACCGGGACTACGAGGACATCATGGCGAAGCTCCGATCCGGTGGCCGGACCCATCGGCGTCGTGACCTTGCGAGGCCGCGTGGCGAAAGATTCGGTGGCCTTGAACACCATCAGCATCGCGATCTCGCCAAGGAGGCGCCGGAACTCGGGCGGCTTGGTTCTCTTGTCGCGCAGCAGGGCGAGGTTGTGCTGCACGATCGGATGGGAAACGACGTGGACCGACCTCATGGCGGGTAAGTGGTTGGTTGTGGGTTTCCGGCCTTACAGGGCCGTGGGCATCATGAAATAGAGATAGCCCTTCTTCAGCTTCAGCGTCTCGACGCCGAGATCGATCTTCAGGGTCTTCGTTTCGGTCTTTCCGAATATCCGGAACAGGCTTCCGAGGTCGAACGGTGCCTGGAATTGGATGAGATTGGCGTTGGAGATGTTTGCCAAGGTCTTCGCCCTGGCCACGGCGGTCTCGAAATTGCCGATCTCGTCGACGAATCCGAGTTCGTAGGCCTGGTTGCCGGTGAGGATACGGCCATCCGCAAAAGAAGCCCACGAGCCGGATAGTTTTCGTCCTTCGGCGCCGTTCAGCTCCGCGGCTTTGGAGCGGCCGGTGGAAACGACATTGGTGAACGTGCCGTAGGTTTCCATGATCATGTTCATCACGATCTCCCGTTCCTCGGGCAGGATTTCGTCCTCCTTCTTCGAGCTGCTGAGCATGTCCTTCATCTTGCCGCTCTTGAAGACCTCCGCACGCACGCCGACCTTGTCCATCAGGCCGCGGTAGTTGTAGCCGGACATGATGACGCCGATGCTGCCGGTGATGGTAAGTTTGTTGGCGACGATCCAGCGGCACGGGGCGCTGATGTAATAGCCGCCGGACGCAGCCACGGAGCCCATCTGGGCGATGACGGGCTTCTTGGATTCCTTTTGGAACTTGCGGATGAGTTCGGCGATGTCGTCGGACGGCATCACTTCGCCGCCCGGGGAATCCACCCGGAGGATCACGGCCTTCACGCGTTTCCGTTCCTTGGCGATCTCGAGCTGTTCCTTCACCAGTTCGACAATGCTCAGGCCGTGGCCGCCCATGCTTCCGCTCATGATGACTCCGTTCATCTCTATCACGAGGATGTCATCGCCGGCGCTGTTGTCCTCGATGGTGCTCATGATGAGCCCATGGCGGCCACCGTGGCTGCCCATGGTCGCCGGACCTCCGCCGACCACGGAACCGAGGAGCGACAGGACGAACACGCCTCCCGCCACCACCACGAGAATGACGGTCAGGATGATCCAGCCCGTGGCGCCGCCCCGAGGGCGTGGAGCCTCGGGCGACGGCGGCCTTTGGACCGGGCGCTGCCGGATGATCGGAGGAAGTGCCGGCGGAGGCGGCGGCGGGGAACTGGGCGGCGGAACATCGCTTTCCATAATGGCGCGAGGCTAGTCCCGGCCCGGGGCGGCGGCAAGCGGCCGCATCGGCTTAATGGCGCCGGCGTGCCGAGTTCGCGGTGGCTATGCCGCAGCGGAGATTTCCAGGCTGGGCGTTGACACGAACGACTTCCGCCAGCGTGCCGGTGTCATCCCGGTGGCGCGGCGGAAGTGCATCGAAAGGTGGCTCTGGTCGCAGAACCCGGATTTTGTCGCGACATCGCAAACGGCCTCGTCGGTTTGCCGGAGCATGGTGTCGGCCTTCACCAGTCTGCGGCGGAGCAGGAACGAATGGGGCGACGTCCCGGTCGCGAGCTTGAAGGCGCGGGCGAAATGCCATGCGCTTAGTCCGGCCACGGCGGCCATTTCGCCCAGGGACACCGGCTCCTCGAGTCGGTGTTGGATGAATTCTACTACCCGGCGCAACTTGACGAGCGAAAGCGGGCGCGGATCAAACCGATCGGTCGGGTCGCCGGCTGTGGCGCAACGAACGAGTTGAGCGGCCAACCGGGCTCCGAGGAGTGCCGCTCGTCCGGGGTTTCCGGAATCCTGGAGCTGCGCTTCGGCGTGCAGCGATTTGATGAGCGCCGCGATGGTCTCATCCTTGAAGCAGCAACGGGGCACGAGAGATTCCACAAGGCCCAGTCCGGCGGATCCGAGCGCCTGGGCGACGAACTGGGGGCTCAGCCAAACGTTGATATACCAGGCCGGGCAGTCGAACGACGACGAGAAGGGGACTCCTGCGGGGATGAAGGAGACATGGCCGGGCATCGCGGTCCCGGGCTGGTTCCGGCCTCCGACGCGCCAATTCAGTGTGATGGGCTCGCCGAGCGTCAGGGAGATCACATGGGACTCGAGAACGACGTCGGCACCCTTCCATCCGTCATGGCGCATTTCCTCAAGCTGAATCCCTTCCCAATTGCCCCCGGAGCTGGACACCACGTGGTTCTCCTTCGGACGAACCACGTTTTTTCCGGACCGGACATCGATCAAATTCATTTTCGCGGTTGTCACTCGGTCGAGAAGACACCCCGTGGCGAAGGCCGTTACGAATTCTGTGCGCCGAAGTGGAACCCGGCAGCACGAACCTACTTATCTTCGTTCATCCCGCAGATAAAATTGAAGAAGTGCATGGAAATGCCTTCCACAGTGCAGGAATTGCGCAGCCGGAACGCCTTGGATTCCGGTGAGCGGCGGAATTGGTTCAGAACTCCGAGGAGGCGGCCGTGGCAGGCGTCAACGATGGGGTCCTGTCTCGGGCACGACGTCTGGGGCGGGGTCCTTCCGCGTCCATTTGGCGATGACAGGATCCGTCCAAATGGGTCTTTCAGTGGCGCGGTGCGTCTCCATCGGCGTCCACCGCTCCGCCAAGTTCCGAGACCCTTGTGCGTTTCCGGTCACGGCAGGTTTCGACGGCCTTGCGCAGTTTGTCGCGCAACGATTGATCCGCCGGGATGCCGGAAAGAAGCAGGCTCGGCGTCGTCGCGTCGTCGGTGCTCAGTTGGAGATTCCCAACACCGAAGAGTCGCAACATGAAAGGCTGCAGGAAGGTCGTATCCCGAACCCGGTAGAGTTCCGTCTCCTCGACCTTTTTCGACATGACCCCCGTCGTGGTCCGCAGCCGCTCCGTCGTGATCTCGATCAAGGTGTTCTTCCGCTGGATCCAACGGGCGAGAGCCCAAGGGATCGGCAGGATCAGGATGCAGCCCAAGTTCAGCCAGAAATCCAGCGCGGCGGACGGAGTTCCCTTCCAGATGGTTTCTTCGGTGGTCTCGCTCATGCCGCTAGACGACGCGCGTGCTCAGCTTTTCGCCAGCGTGAACTTCGGGCTCTGGCTGAGGAACCGGATCGGGTTTTGGTAGATCACCTTGTCCACGGCCTCGGCGGTCCAGCCTCGGCGACGCATTTCCAACGCGGTCCGCGGGATGGCCAGCGGCACGCTTTCGCCCCAGTCGCACGCCGAGTTCATCCAGAGGCGGTCGCTGCCGTAGACGTCGAGGATATCCACCGCCCGGGCCGGGGTGCATTTGCTGATCGGGTAGAGCGTCATGCCCGCCCAATGGCCATGGTCCATGACGACTTTGACCGTGTGTTCCTCCACATGGTCGATGAGCACGCGCTCGGGCTTGATGCGCGGATCGTTCTTCAACACGTCGAGAATCAGCTTCGTGCCCTTCAATTTGTCCTCCAGATGCGGCGTGTGGACGAGGATGAGCTGGTCATGCCGGGCCGCGAGGTCGACGTGCATTTCGAGAACCTGCATCTCGTTGCGCGAATTCTTGTTCAAGCCGATCTCGCCAATGCCCAAAACTCCGGGCCGGCCGAGAAACTCGGGGATGATACCGATGACGTCCTTGGCCAGGGACACGTCCTCCGACTCCTTGGGATTGATGCAGAGCCAGCAGAAGTGGGGCAGGCCATACTTCGCGGCGCGGGCGGGTTCGTATTCCGTGAGCTGGCGGAAGTAGTCGCGGAAGCCGTCCACCGACGAACGGTCGTAGCCCGCCCAGAAGGCGGGTTCGCACACGGCCGCGCAGCCGGCCGTGACCATGTCCTGATAGTCATCGGTCGTCCGGCTGACCATGTGGCCATGGGGTTCGATGTAGCGCATGAGATCTAGCGTAGCGGAACACCGACGGGAGCGGTAGTGCCGGGATTCAGCGGATCATACGGCCCCATGATCCGCAGGCGTTCAGTGAAACCAACGACCCAACCCAAGCATCTCCGAGATCGTTCGGCGCACCAAGAAAACGGCACCCAGACAGCCCGACACCGCCACCGTCGCCCAACGCATGGCCCGGGTCAGTTCCAGCGCCCGGGCACCAGATTGAAGCCCGGTCTCGTCTGGTTGGGCATTGGTCTTGGAATGCTATTCTTCTCCTGGAATCTCTTCTCCTCGGAATTCGCCGCGATCCCCGTCGGCATCGGCGCGACCCACCTGCTCTATTACGCGATCGAAGGGCGCAAGACCTCGATCGGGGATCGACGAACCAAATAACCGGCGGCGAGGGTCGGGTGCTGCAGATTACGTTGGCTGCGACTCGACATTCCACGCGCCGCCCAGCAGGGGCACCGAGGCGCACGCCGGCCCACCATCCTTGGCCACGGCATGGACGCGGGCGACCAAGGCTCCGCCGGATTTGACGCCTTGCGCGACCTGCGCCTCGGTCACGGAACGCAGGTGAATCTTCATCCGGCGAAACATTGCACGCTGGCTGCCCAGTTCGCTGGACCAGCTCAGGTAAAAGAACCGCTCGGCCCGCTTGCCTTGGACGGTTGTTCCAGAAAAGTCGGGGTTTCCCTTCGCGTCGGATTTAACGGTGATTTCCGTGAGCCAATGCAGCGCCGTTTTCCCCGAAGGTTGCCCCGGCTCATGGCCGTCTTTCGTCTGCAAGTAGGCCCTGACATCGTGGCGACCGTCGAAGCCCTCGAAACGATCTGGAGGCAGAGCTTCGCAAATCAACCGCACGCTGACGGCCTTTGTTCCGGGTTTGGCTGAGGCGGGCATGGGCCGTGGTTGAGTCAGGATTGGTTACCAGGCCACGCGCCGACCGCGCCTTTGCCCGGCGCCTTGGCGATGGGTTCTTGGGTGGGGTCGCTCAGTGAGAGCAGGACGGCTTCGGCACGCTTTGGTTCGCCGTCCGCGAGGTGCTTCATCGCGTCGCGGAAGGCCGCGAGACGGAAGTCGGCGTCGCCCGTGCCACGGTCGACGCGGTCGAGGAAGGCGGCCAGCTCGATGAGCTTGCAGCGGGCGTCCATGAAGTAGAGGTCGAGGACTTGGTGACGGGTCATAGGCTTGAGACTGGAGGGACGCTAAGCCGGGAGCCTTTGTTCGACAACACCGGCGCTTGGCGCTTCGCCGCTGGAACTGGTTGGCAAACCCGCGGCGCTTCCTTCTACTCGGCCGATGAATTCGTGGCCCCTAGTCCAAGGCCGTCGACAGCTGACCGCCCTCCTGCTTTCTGTCGCCTGTTTCTGGGGAACGAACGGTCTGCTCGCGGCGGCTCCCGGACTGTCGATATCGCTGACGAATGGCCAGGCGGTCGAACTAGTCCGGATCACCGCGGGGGAATTCATGATGGGCTCTCCAACCAACGAACCCGGCCGAAATCCCGATGAGCTCCAGCATCGGGCGCGATTGACCCGCGACTACTTCATCGGCCGCGAATCCGTCACTGTCGGGCAGTTCGAGGCTTTCACCCGCGACACCGGTTACCGCACCGAGGCCGAGCGTGGTCCTTCGGGCGGCTTCGGTTGGAACGGCAAGGAACTCGTCCAGCGGAAGGAGTTCACGTGGCGGAATCCCGGATTCCCGCAGATTGCGACGCATCCCGTCGTGATGGTGACATTCGATGATGCACGCGCTTTCTGTTCCTGGGTCTCGCGCAAGGCCGGTCGCGTCTGCCGTCTTCCGTCGGAAGCGGAATGGGAGTTCGCGTGCCGTTCGGGAAGCACCGGTGCGTTCCAATCGGGAACAGCGGACGAAATCGCCTGGCACCTCGGCAACTCGGGCGGCTCGACGCATCCCGTCGGAGGAAAGCGCGCGAACTTTTGGGGTCTGCATGACATGGCCGGCAACGTCTTTGAATGGTGTTCAGACTGGCACGCTCCTAACGCCTCGACGGCCGTAGTCGATCCGGCCGGACCCGCTTCCGCCGTCGACACTCCGCGCCGAGTGCTGCGTGGCGGATCGTGGTTGAGAGACGCGAAGTTCTGCCGGTCGGCGGCCCGGTATCGGAACAGCCCTTCGGCCCGCAATGCCGACAACGGATTCCGCCTCGTCGTGGAGCTCCCGAAGTGAAACCAACGCCATCGCATTCGACAACATGATGCCATTTGCTCCGATACTCCTGGTGGTCGCCGTTGCCGCCGTTTTCATAATCGTTGTCGTCGTCCTCATCGCGTCGCGACGACGAAACGCCACGGCGGGCGGCGGTGCCGCACAGCTGTTCACCTCGTCGCGGGCGGACCTTGTTTCGACGGTGCGGGTGACTGTGGCGCCCGACGGCTTTTGGCTCCGCAGCGCCGCCGTGGCCGCGGGCATGTTCATCGGCTACCGCTACCTCGTCGCCTCTGGTGGCCGGACCAGCCAGGTGCAGTTCGCGCCCGGACCAGACGGCCACTTCGTCTTTACCGGAGAAAGGCCGGACCATGTGGAAATCACCCATGTGACGCCGGCGGAATCGGGCATCGATCCGGACGTGGTCGTGAGTGACTCGGGCAGCACCTTCTCGCGTGATCTGCTGACCGCCGAAACGTGGCGGAGAACCCATCAATACGACGATTCACCGCCTCCGCCTCCGACTTCGTCCACCTTCCAACCGCCCGCGCCGCCCGCCTACTGAAGAACTCAGGTCGTGCAGATCTTCGTCTGGCAAACTCCCGGTCAGTCGGCGCACCTCGTCACGCGGACCCTGCGCTCACTCCGGCAGCGCGGGCTCGAAGGCGTCGTCATCAGTGAGCCGCTAGTCGATGCGTTTCTGCCCCAAGCCGGATTGGAATCTCCGGTCGTTTTGCTTAAGGCCGGAACATGGTTTCTTGGAACAGGGCTGGTGCCGGTTCCTCCTTCAAGCGCGACGGGGCTTGGGGTTTGCGCGGTGGGGATCGTTCCGGAACACGGCGTGAATTCGGACTGGCCCGCTTGGCTGAATGGAGCCGTGCAAACTTCGGCTTGGTCCACGGCGGAGCTGCCCGAGGCGGTCTTCCTCGATTCGCGGATGGTTAAGGAACTCGCCAGCGGGGGTGGCAGCAAACGGCCGTTGCTGGAGCTAATCCTCGAACGCCGTGAACGAATCCGCCTCGTGGCCTGGCCGGACTTGCGGATCGCCTTCGATCCGCGACTGCGCGTGATCCAAGCGGTCACCAGCATCCAGCGCGGCGGCGCCGAGCGCATCGCGCTTTCGTTGACGACGGAGCTGGCGCGGCGCGGGGTGAACGTCCGGCTGGCCGCGCCGTTTCGGCCGACACGCGACGCGTTCCCGAAGCCGAAGGAATGGCTCGACCTCGAAAAATTGTCCGCCGGCCGACGCTCAACTTTCGACACGTTGCTCGAGGTGGCCGGGGGCTTCGACCTGCTTCATCTGCATCTCTTCAAATCCGACGAAGTGCGTCGGCTCGTCGCGACCGGAATTCCCTGCGTCGTGTCCGTCCACAACTCCCGCGCGGGCTGGCCCGTCGGACTGGAAACCTCGCGCGGCGACGGCGTGGCGCTGCTGGCCGCATGTTCGCTGGAAGTCGAAGCCGAGCTGAGGAGCGTCGGCATGGAAGTGCCCATCCGCACGGTCTGGAACGGTGTCGATGTGGATTTGATGGACCCGGAGAAAGTGGGTGGGGCGGTCCGTCGGAACTGGCGTGAGCGATGGGGCTTTGGCGAATCGGATCCGGTCCTCCTCGCCATCGCCAATCCGCGGCCGCAGAAACGCCTGCACCTGCTTCCGGCCGTGCTCTCGGAGGTGCGGCTCAAGCTCAGAGGGACACGAGAAGCGCGACTGGTTTTCGCCGGGCAGGCTTCCGGGAATCTTCCTGAAGCGCAGGCCAGTTTAGAAGCCGTTCAATCCGAGGTCGCGAGGCTGGGTCTTCAGGATCATGTGCATTGGGCGGGTGCGTTGGACGACGTCGCGGCCTTGCTGACGGCAGGTGACGTGGTGGTTTCCGCCAGCGCCCATGAAGGCCTCAGCCTGACCCATCTGGAAGCGTTGGTGATGAACCGGCCCGTGGTCTGCACCGCCACGGCCGGCGCTCGCGAAGTGGCTGCGGACAACCCGGCGGTCACGGTTCTTCCGCTGGAATTTTCGGCGGAAAACTTCGCCAAGGCCGTGATCGCCGCTTCGGAGACGGATCATTCCGGAGCCCGCGAGCGGGTCTGCCGCCACTTCACCGCCGAGCGGATGACCGAGCGGTATCTGGCTTCATACCGACGGGTTCTGTCGGGAACCAAATCGCCGGGAGAAGGCCTTTGGCTGGTCACGAACAACTTCTCCATGGGCGGAGCCCAGACAAGTGCGCGGCGTCTGTTCAGGCAGATGGCCGGTGACGGCGTTCGCGTCCGTGCGGCTGTCCTGCAAGAGCCTCCGGAACATCCAACGGCGGGCACCCGGGCTTTGCGTAAGAGCGGTGTGGAGGTCCGGGTTTTTGGGCCGCATGGCAGTGTGCCGGAAGAGCAGCTCGTCGATGATCTCCTGGCGGCGCTCGATGCCGATCCGCCGGCCGCCGTCGTTTTCTGGAACGTCATTCCCATCTACAAAATGCTGCTGGCCGACGCGCTGTGGACGATACGGATCATCGATGTCAGTCCCGGTGAAATGTTTTTCCAGTCGTTGGAACGCTTCTTCACCAGCCCCCATCCGGGCATGCCTTATCTCACAGCGACCGACTATGGGAGGCGGTTGGGTTGTGTGGTGGTGAAATACACCGCCGAAGTCGGCCTTGCGGCCCAGTTGGGCGCACCGGTTGAAGTGATTCCCAATGGCGTGCCGATGCCGAAACCGAGATCGCCGGGACGTCGTTCCGGCGATCGTCTGATTTTCGGGACGGCTTCCCGGATTAATCCGCAGAAACGGTTGGAGGATGTGATCGCCGCGCTGCAACTGGCCAAGGCGCGATTGCCGGACTTCGAGTTCCGCGTAGCAGGAAGGGTGGAGCCGGGGTGCCAGGACTACTTTAGCAAACTCCAGAGCTTGGCGGATGGACTGCCAATCCGATGGCTGGGAGAGCTTCCGGACACTGACGAGTTTCTCGATGGCCTAGATCTCTTTCTCATGAGTTCCGAGCCAGCCGGTTGTCCAAATGCATCGCTCGAAGCGCTCGCCGCCGGATTGCCGGTCGTGGCCACGGATGTGGGCGGGGCGAGCGAGCAGGTTCTGGACGGCGTGACGGGCCGGTTGGTTCCCGCACGAGACGTCGCGGCCTTCGCCGAGGCGCTGGTGGAACTCGTCGCTGCACCGGAAAGCTGGCCTCGATTTGGTGAGGCCGCTCGGAAGCATGTGGCCGAACGCTTCTCGATGGGCCAGATGGCCTTGGCCTATCGGCGGGTGTGTTTCGGCGGGTAGATCCCGGCTTAATCCGGTGGTCGTGCCGCCACTTTCCCCGAATGTTTGTTGCGCGTCGTCGTCAGAGGCCGGTAGAAGCGTTTCAACAATTCAACCTATGAAAGCACTTTTCTCCGCCGTTACTGCGATCGTTCTGGCTGCTGGACTTTCCCACG